>NZ_CP024123.1:2640000-2956250 GCF_002736105.1 Solibacillus sp. R5-41
ATTGAAATTCCTCTTTTAAAAAAATGACCCCTGCTAAAATGGTAATGAGCGTAGCAAAATTACTGAAAACACTCATTTTCGATGCATCTATTTTTGATAAAGCATAATTTGAAAGATAGGCCGTTCCTAAAGACGATAGGATCCCTAAATATAAAATGGCAAGAACAAAATCCCAGTGACCAAAAGGTTGCATAAACTGATGGACTGTTCCATTCATTACATGGTTTGTCAGTGCCAGTCCATTAAAAGCTATAAACCCAAACAATGTCATGATATATGTGATAGCGAATAACGAATAGCGTTGTGTTAACTTTCTAGCAAATACGTTGTATAGTGAGGCGGTAAGTGCTGAAAGTAAAATTAAACCAGTCCCGATGAGACTTGTATTTGTACCCCTTGCCCCGTTCATGTACATAATATACATCACACCGAGTACTGATAAACCAATCGCTATTTTTTGACTACGTGTAGATGTTTCCTTTAAGATGATACTTGCAAAAATTAACGTAAAAATTGGTAATGTTGCTTGAATAATACCAGCTTCCGATGAAGATGTATGCACTAACCCAAATACTTGAAAAGCAAAAAAGAGTGTCGGATAAAAGATGGCTAACAAGGCAATCCGCAGTACATCTTTTTTTGTTACTTTGATTGATTCCTTTTTTAACACGAACAACACTGTGGCTGCGATCCATGCAATGGTAAACCGATGAGCCAATGTATCTAACGGTGTTGCAACCGTTAATGTCACTTTTACAAACATAAATGACAATCCGATAATGAGTGCATAGATGGTTGCTGCGATATAGGCATTTCTATTTTCATTCATTTCGATTCCCCCCTTATATTGATCCGGCCGGTACCATTATCGTAAGGGATAATAAAAACCTTTACGATATAAAAAATACACATCTGTACCGATACAGATGTGTAAGGAGGTTTATGATGCTTAAATATGAATCAGTCTATCAATTACTTCTGATGCAAATTCAATCTGGTAAATTTTCGACCGGTGCAAAACTACCATCCATTCGAAATTTAACTGGGCAATATTCTTGTAGTAAAAGCACGGTATTGACTGCTTTAAAGAAATTGGAGGAGCAACATATTATTTATGCTCTACCGAAAAGTGGTTATTATGTTGTGGATAATCACGTCTTCAAAACGCCATTTTCCACTGACATAATTGACTTTGCGAGTGCATCTCCTACTTTGCATGCATTTCCTTATAAAGAATTTCAACACTGCATAAATAAAGCAATTGATACCTATCAAGAAGAATTATTTCGCTACGGAACGCCAAAAGGTTGGCCGCCACTTATAGCAGAAGCTAAAAAACTGTTAGAATCTTACCAAGTATTCACGCATAACGAACAGATTTTCATCACTACAGGTGTTCAACAGGCCCTTTCTTTATTAAGTATTATGCCCTTTCCAAATAATCGTTCCACCATTCTAGTTGAACAACCAAGTTATCATTTATATATGGATCTGCTAAAAACCTTACAGTTACCAGCAATAGGAATTCAACGTACTGCGAATGGCATTGATTTAGGTCGACTAGAGCAAATATTTCATGAAGAAGATATTAAATTTTTTTATACAATGCCACGCTTTCATAATCCTTTAGGAACTTCATACGGTAAAAAAGAAAAAGAGGCTATTTTACAATTAGCAGATCAATATAATGTATACATTTTAGAAGATGATTATTTAGCAGATTTCGAATACAATCCGAAGAACGATCCCCTTTTTGCAGATGATTACCATGATAAAGTCATCTATTTAAAAAGTTTTTCAAAAATTATGTTTCCCGGGTTAAGAGTTGGATTGGCGGTTCTTCCACCTTCAATAATTGACATGTTTCAAAAATACAAAATGACAACGGATATCGACAGCTCTATGATTTCACAAGCCGCATTATATCTCTATTTGAAAAATGGTTTGTTTGAACATAATAAAACGAAAATCAGTAATATCTATCATGAACGCGCGAAAATTCTGCATCAATCAATACAAGATCATATACCTAACTACGAATCATCATCAGAAATTGTAATGCATAGTCATATTTGGTTGCCCAAGCGTGTGAATTTGAAATCATTTGTTTATCATTTGCATGAAGAAGGCATATATCTGGATTCAGTTGAAAGAAATTATTTAGATGACTTTTACCACGAACGGATTTTGAAGTTGAATGTTTCAAATGTTGACGCCCATCGAATTGATGAAGGAATTAGGAAAATTGCAAGTGCATTAAAAAATCCTCAAAACTACTTTTTATAATTTTTCAGGTAGGCAGAACTTCCTTGTTCGAAAGCATAAAGGGGGGAAGGATATTAAACATGACTAAAATCCTTCCCCCCTTTACTATTGTCTAATACATTCATCTTTATTTGTTTCTCTTGACTCCTATAGTGTTCCTTCTTCGAAATCAGATTTACTTTATCATCGACTGATAGATTTTCACATTAAAAAATCCTTTTATATTCGTATATTATTCTAAATCTGGATTATTCCATTAAATGGCCCGATTGTTGAACAAAAGTTAAACAACGCACTTCAACTAATCTGCTCCGTTAGTTCAACAAGAATCATGAGCCGTCTATACAGCTCATTGATCTTCAAGTAAAGCACCTGTTAATTGAATATGATTATTGAAAAAAGCCGAAAACCCAAACTATAAGATACATTGGAACTGCAACAATTATCATTCCTGCAAGTAAATAGCTAATCGCACAAATAATAAATTTAAAAATATCATATATAGCTCCTGCTAAGTCATCAATAAATCTCAACACTAGAAGCCCCTCCCAGAATATATACTTAATAATCTTACTTCAGCAAAATTTACCACTAGTAAACAGGATATATATAGTCCAATTAACGAAGTTCTTCTTAAACTAAACTGCCCCGTTAGTTCAATAAGAAAAAGCTCCCCTAAAGGCAGCTTTTTCCGCTAAATCCGGGGTAGCGCCATATTTATGCGGATTTACAAAGTTAAGAAATATACACGATTTTATGCAAAGTGAAGAACAAACCAAACATGTGAAAATACTGCTATATCAACCGTTTGTGCCATTTGTATAAAAAACGTATAAACAATATTCATAAGAAAGGCCGCGAACGTTGATTTAACAACATTCGTGGCTTAATGGTGTATTCCCAAACTTCTATTTGGGAACGTTATTTAACTATGAGATGCATAAGCTATTCGTAAAATTATAGCGTTATACCCATTTAAACTAAGCATCTTTCTGATATTTTTTATTCTGAATAGCAAAGAAAATCCAAATCATAACTAAGGTTGTAGTAGGTCCTTTTACTGAAGAGAAATTTATATTAAATATCCACTTAATCAAGCCTTGGGTAATTATAGATATTAGTGTCAAAAAGATGAGTAATAAAAATGAGTGTAATATTAACTTTGGGAAACGTATTTGAGAATGTTCTGGGAAATTCATTATTTTACCACCTTCGTATTAAAGAATTCTAATAATTCAATTATACATTTCCTACTAAATTAAATTAGAATTAATTACCTTTTGATATTTGGAGACTTTTTTACATAAAGTAACCAAAGTTTCATTTGGGAACGTTATTCGGTTTATTTATGTATACGTTATAAATCCTTGTTGTACTAACGCTACCCGTTAGTGAAAAGTCATTACACTCTAATACCATTCTTTGAAGAATACCCATTCACCATTGTCCAATGAAAATATAGATTTGCATTGTTTACATCTTAAAATAACACCTGATGGATACCTTGGATTATCAACTACAGCCTTTGTTATACATTTTTCATAACCACACTTAGGACATTTTTGTCTCATATCTTTTCTAACTTTCATTCAAACCTCCAAAACCTGTATCTTTATTTTACTGATTATAGCATTGAAGTTTATTGAACAATGCACCCAAAGCGTCGTTTGGGAAGATTCTTGAAATGATCTTTCACTAACGCCCCCGTTAGTTCAGTAAAAGGTCTAATATTTTTTTTGTTTGTTTATCATTGATTTTGTAGCTGTCACGCACATCACTAACAAAAAGTGTTATGTTTGATCCAAAATTTTTATTGACATATAAAACTTCTGTCTTACCGTCTTTATACTTCAGCTGAATTTTGTAATCGGGAGGATATACAAGTTCATAATTAGCAGTAACACGATTTGACCTATTAAGGATTCCAGTGATGGTCTTTATTTTTTCCTTGTCGGTAGTGATTTTTCCTTTTTCAATTGGTTCATCATATTTTTGGATAGTCATGCTTTGGATTCCTGAAAATCCGTTATAAAAAAATGAAAATCCTAATGCACACACAAGAATAGCTATAAACGAGTAGATAATAGTTTTTTTCATTAAATCCCCCCATATCTTTCTCATTAGACGTTTATATTGGAAAAAAGTCACAATTCCTAATTCAACTAAACTGCCCCGTTAGTTCAAAAAGAAAAAGCTACCCTAAAGGCAGCCTTATTCTGCTAAAGCACCCGTTAGTTGAAGAAGCGTCCCCAATATTAATTGGGTACTTGGGCTTTAGTGTTACATTATCAAATTGTTTTAGCCATTGTTATATTCGTGATTTCATAACCCATTTTTTCATATAAGCCACGTGCAATTTTGTTATGACCAAAAACGTTTAGACCAATTTTATTCATACCTAACTCTTTAGCAATAATTTCAGCTTCTTTCATTGCTTTCTTACCATACCCTTGCCCTTGATATTGTTCAATAATTACAAAATCATATATAAAGCCTTCACTAGGATTTGTAGTCGCTTTTTGCGAAATCCAAATCATTCCAATTAAGATGTCGTTGTGAAAGATAGACAATAAATGATTATTCTCGGTCTTCTCATCTTTTGGTAGTAGTCGTTCAAATGATTCCCTCGACAAGTCTATCGCTTCATCTTTACTCCAATTTCCGGAAGCAATCTTGTCTTTTGCATAGTCTTCAATTGCATAACTGATATATTGTTTGAACTCCTCTTGGTTCATAGGTTGTAATGTAATCAATTTATTTTCCTCCTATTCTATATTTCAATTTTAACATTTTTTCAAAAAATTGCATATTTTCAATATTCAAATTAAAGTACTTTTACTTCAACTAACCTGCTTCGTTAGTTTAATAAGGTTAATCAATCAAACAAGACCATTCCATCTTTGAATGATTAACTGACCCTATAAACACTGATTGTTCATCTGGATTATTTGAAAAATGTTCAATCATATATTTAACTGTTAAAGGCATTTTTAGGTTTAAAACTTCCGAAAAATCTATCCAATGCAAAGTACCTTCATCTGAATTAATAAAATTTATCTTTGATGTATTTCCAAAATAAATATAGTGTTGGCGAATTTCATCTTTGCTTCTTCGCAGTACTATATAACGGAGTTCAAGTCCTTCTATTTCATTACTTCTAATTCCTGTCTCTTCGAAAATCTCTCTTAAACAAGACTCTTCAGGACTACTATGTTCATTGGCTTCCACATGCCCACCTATTCCAGTCCATAAATTAGGTGCTATTGCCCTTTCTTTAGAACGTTTCATCATTAAAAGTTTACTATCATTAAAAAGATAAGCCCCCGTCATTATTCTCATTTTTATCATAAACACCCAACCTTTTATTCTCTTGATTGCTAATATAATTCTTGATTTCTGTAACAAATTCCTTCTTCAACTAAACTGTCCCGTTTTTTTTGAGATAATGGATGTATTTTTTTATATTTCATTAAGTGTAGCTTTGTAATAAAGATTGATTAAAATCATCTATCCTCTGCATATTCCTTAGAGGTTAGATTTTAGTGTTGGCAGGTTTCATTTGTGCAGTTGGAATCGGGGCGCCACAAGTTTCGTTGGCAAAACAGGCAGATTCAAAAGTGGTGACTCAGCAATCCGAAAAAACGTTGCCTAAAATAGAAATTGGTAAAAAATTCAAAGTACCCGAACTTAAACTTAAGGAAAATACGTATGTACTCGACTGCAAGGTGTCCGATATTAACGGTAATTCAGTTAAAGACAATGTGATATTGGTGGGTACAAAAGAAAAGATTGATGGAAAACTGGATGTGTATGCGAATGATTTATCCATCATCGTGCAGGAGGGAAAAACTAAAAAATACATAAAATATGATTGGATGGTCAAAGAGACGGATGGAAAATTGTATGGGGAATCTGCCCGAGAACCAAACTTGATTATTGGTGACTATACGGGCAACAAAGTGAACGATATTATCGTAACGGCCCCTCAAGGAGGAAATGGTGGACACGTGGATCATCTGATCTTAACTTGGGAAGGAAATAAAAATAAACTCAAAGATGTTAAAACAAGCGCCTCGGTACGATAGGGGTGCATACTTTATAACTAACACTTACTTCCTTATCAAAAAAGAGCCCCTAGCAGCCAAAATAAGCCCCTATTCAATTGAATGGGGGTAACTTTGTTTTGGGAACGTTATTAGTTTTAGTTATGTATACGTTATAAATCCTTGTCTCATTAAAGCCCCTATTAGCTGAATAACTCTCCTCTATAATAACTGCTTCCAATTAGGATCTTTTATATATTCTTCATTTAATTTTCTTCCATTTTTAACAAAGCGTTCTTCTGATGCTCCAAATTTAATAAAATTCTTTTGTGCTTGCTTTAACGAAACCTTATTTGCTCCACCAAGATCTGGATTATGAAATTGAACTCCATCATCCTCCCAACCACACATCCTACATATATAAAAAGTATCTGATGGCTCTTCAGGTAATGTTTTATATCCACAACAAGGACAAGTATATTTCATGCAATCACCCACTTTTAATGAAATTTCAAAATACTACTTCTTACATTAAATGGCCCGTTTGCGGAACAGCTTAATACATTACAGTCTTAAGTATAACATTAGTTCCTAAAGCGTCGTTTGGGAAGATTCTTGAAATGATCTTTCACTAAAGCCCCCGTTAGTTCAACAAGCCTTTCATACATCATATGCATCTCCAAGAGAGATAAAATCATCTTCATGCCAATACCAAAGGTTACCGTAATTCATTACTAGCCGATTTAATAATTCCGTAAAGGAATTGGCGATTATAGGGCAACTACCAACTACACCGTGAATTTCCCAATTGCTATCATAACATCTACCTAAACGTGACTTATTAAGGTCAATTGTTAAATAATCGTTATTACCATCACGACCAATTATGTACCAATTTGAAGAAATATCATATTCGGCTTTTTCACCTATTATTAGAGGGTTTGCTAGTACAAACTCGTTAGGAGGAACGATTGTTATTCCATAATCACATTCAATAAATAAGTCAATTCCACCACATATTTTATAAAATTCATATAAATCGTTTGGTAATAGATGAATTTTTTCTACAACTGGATAGCCTGAAGGAGAATGAACTACACAGTTTGGGAAGTTTTTTATTTTATCAATCAAAAGTTCAAGTTCCATACTTATTCCTTCCTTTTTTATAAAAAAATGTAGATAGCCTAAGTATAATGTACCCCTGTATTTATGTCATTTCCTTCTTCCACTAAACTGCTGCGTTAGTAAAAACATTCCATATGTCTATTATTCTATTAAATTGGTAATAATTCCATTAATATCACTTTATTAGGGGGACTAGAATTGTTACTGTCAAAAGCATGGGCTTTGTTTGAAGCCGATAAGCGAATAGAAGGTTTTTCTCCGCAAACGTTGAAGGCATACAAGTTACAGTCTTTGCTACTAATTGGTTATTTTAAAGATGTAGAGATGGAATTGCTGGATACAAACCAATTGAAGGAATATCTCGCTATATCCGGAAAGCATTTAAAACCTGCCAGTCTTGCACATCGTATTCGCTTTATGAAATCGTTTTTTCGTTGGTCTCATGAAGAAGGCTACCTGAGTAAGAATCCAACTTCTAAAATTAAAGAACCTAAGGTAGGTAAGAGGATACCCAAGTATTTAACCGAACGGGAGATTGAACACCTTCGTGAATCCTGTCATTCCCCAATGGAAAGAGCGATTTTTGAATTTATGTTTTCTACTGGTTGTCGAATTGGAGAAATAGTTACTTTAGAAAAGAACCATATTAATTGGTCCAATCAATCTGCGATTGTTAGAGGAAAAGGTGATAAGGAGAGGGAAGTTTATTTTAATACACGTTGCGACATATGGCTTAAACGGTATATTGAAAGTCGGAATGACAATAACCCTTTCATCTTTGTAACAGCAAGGCAGCCACATAAAATGAGTGTTGCCCAAATGCGATACATCATCAAGCGGATCTCCAATCGTGCTGAAATTAATAAAGAGATTCATCCACATCAACTTAGACACAGCTATGCAACTCACTTGTTGAATAATGGCGCTCCTATTGAAGTCATTCAAAGTCTTATGGGACATGAGAAAAGTGAAACCACAAGGATATACGCTCAATTAAGCGGAAAACTACGAAAAGAGTATTATCAAAAGTACTTTTAAATGTAAAATGAGCAACTTCTTAAATGACGTTGCTCTACTTTACTAAAGCCCCCGTTAGTCCAATAAGTAAGTTAAAGATACGTAACATTTTGAGACTCATACGAAAACTCGAAAATTGGATTGGATTTAATAAAAGTCGTCGAATTCTGAGCTTATTTTCTGAATTTCTTTGTTTGATAATTCAAAGAAAACATCTTGAGATACTTCTAATTTGAGAGCATCGTCTTTTTGCATACCAGAGTAAATTCCGCGTAATATCCTCCCAGTCAATCCATGGGAAATGGCAATCACTTTAGGTTCATTTTTCACACTATCAAGCCAAGCAGTCAATCGGTTCTCAACAGCTTCATAACTTTCTCCATCAGGCGAATTAAAAAACCAACCATATAAATCTGTGTTATTAAATAGGTTGGGCCAGGATAACTCGATTTCTTTAGATGTTAATCCAGCCCATGATCCTACAGCAACCTCACTTAAGCGATTATCCTTTTCCACCTTTTTAATATCGTATCCTATTGTTTCACAGATAATTTCGGTACTCTGTAAAGCTCTCCCCAGTGGACTAGAAACAATTCTCCACTCATTTGGATCTCCAATAATAATTTTTAATAATTTTGCATTTCGTTCAACTTGTTCTATCCCATTGTCGGTTAATGGGGAATTTAATTCCCCTTGATACCGACCTTGTGTATTAAAAACCGTTTCTCCGTGACGAAGTAGATATATTATTTGACTCAAATTGATCCCTCCCCTCTTAATAATAATATAAACCAAGTTAAATCGGAATCTAAAAAATCTATTTATAAATTCTTGTTATACTCCACATAATGCGACAATGTTCAACAAAAAAGCCAACAAATTGTTGACTTATCTTGTTAAACTAAACTGCCCCGTTAGTTTAAGTGTAACATTTCACAATGGATCACCGAAGCCTACATGATGTTTTAGACATAAAAATAGACCATCGAAATGATGGTCTTGTTTAACTAAAGCCCCCGTTAGTTTAATAACTAACAAGAATAATGAATGATTAAAAGAGAAAGTCCCCTGTAGTCCAAAGAATAATGCTAATAACAAAATAAAAAACGATTGCACTTATTAGGACAAATACTAAGTGTAAACGACTGAATGCTTGTGTTATGCTTACATATTTCATTTCCCCAACCATTTTTGCAACTTTTAAATTGATTGGAATGAAAAATAAGGAAAAGAACAAGCCGACGAAAATTGAGATACAAACACCTTGCATGAAAATAGGTGTATTTAATTCAGTAAGCATATTCCCTATTACAAAAATGGGGATTCCAACCCAAAATGAGAACGTAAAGAACAATAAAGCAATTGCTATAATCAACAACATGACATTTTCCCTTAAAACGATTGCGTATGCGTTACTATATAAACTCATTATAAATCCCACCAAACCAATTATTTTTATATTACGTGAAGAAAAAAACAATTACTCCTGTTGAAGGCAAGCCCCTGTTAGTTGAATAAGCACATAATATATTCAGCAAAGGGAACAATACAATTAATTTAGATAAAGTCCTAAAGAGGTGTATTGAAAAAAATGAAAAAGATGTTAATCATTTTTATACTATCCCTTGTTCTTATTACTTCTATTCAAACAACAATCGTGTCATCAGTTGTACCAACTCAGGACTCTGAAGAACTTAGATTACAGGATATGCTTATGAATATGCTGACTCCTTATATTGAAAATGATTTGCGTAACTATTATTATCCAAAGATTGTAAAGGATTTTTCACCTAGTGTCGCCCCTTGGAAAATTGAGGTGTTAGAAACAAGAAGAATTAATGGCTTTCGTGGCTTCCAATTGCAAATTACATTTGACATAGAGCCTACTGATGGCGGGCAATGGATTCCAATAGGGAAAGACAGAATGACCTATGAAATTTCTTCTGGACCTGAAGTTAAATTAGTAAATCACACACACTTAAAAACATATAAATACCCTCCAGAATGAAAAATACAGCCAAAGCGTCGTTTGGGTACTTACTGTTCATAAGCAGCCAAAAAACCCACTCATTCAATTGAATGGAGGGTTGGTTCCCTAACTTCCATTTGGGAACGTTTATTAGGTTTATTTTGTATACGTTATAAATCCTTATTTCACTAAAGCACCCGTTCAACAAAAAACTTAGTTCGTTTTCATAGTCCTCAGTCAATTTTTCTTTCATAAATAATTCCTCTAATTCTTTCTTCACTTAGATTATATATATTTGCCAATTCGGATAAGTTTTTTCCACCACTATATAAACAAAATATCTCTTCATTTCGTTTTATTATTTCTTCACGTAAACCTGTATCAGTTCCCCATCTTTTTCGCTCATTTTGAGGAATGTAAATATGCTGACCTTTAACATATTTTTGTATCTCTTTTATAAGGCTTTCAGGCAATATGTCTCTTGCATTAATGTATTTTTTCATAGAACACGCCTACAAATTTTTATATAAACGTAATGTATTTATTTGTTCTAAACCTTCATTATTGAAACCTTCCTTAACTAAAATAACAAATGTATCAAAGTTTTTTAAAGTAAGACGAGTGATTACTTGTTTTATATTTAACTCCAACATAGATTTAAGAGAACCTTGAATAAATCTTCTCTTTTCGTCTGTATTTATATTAAACTTAGGTCTAAAATGAACACCAAATGCCGAAGCCTCAAAGGATTCATTTTTTGTATCTTTATTAAATAAACCTACCCGATAATATGCAACACCAGCTATCTCCTGAGATTGTCTATCACGTAAAACAAGAACAACCTCATCAAGACGATTGCTAATAGAAAATTGATTTTTAAATAAATCTGCCATTGCATCTTCGCCATCTTCTTTCAATATTTCCTGAATAACTTTTCTATCTAAATTCTTACTTGATTCAATTAAAGAACTATCAAAATGGGCAGGTTCCATCCAGTCTTGTAGAGATAATTTCATTGTCACAAAGGAGTATTCATCAGATTCAAAGCCATATTTTTCATAAAAAGAGACTTCTTTATTTCTTACTTGCCCAAACTTAGTAAATGCAAACTTAAAAATCTTTGTACCCCCTTGCTTTTGAATAACAACTGAACATCGATTTAATAACTCTTTAGTTAACTCATCATTTTCTTCCAAGATACCATATTGAATATGACCATTCTTTGTTATATTAGACGGGATAATCCCCATAAAAGCAGTGATATTTCCATTAACGTCTGTTGCGACAAAACCTTTACATCGGGAATCTGAATTACAATATTGTTGTTTTAAATATTTTGGTGATTCACCTAATGAAATATTTGCTTTTATTGTGGGGTCTAAGAAATTCTTTTCTGTTTCATTTATCAATTTATAAATTTCTTCAAAGTTGTCCGAGGTATTTACTTCTCTAATTGTTACATTTTGATTAAGCATTTAATCATCTCCTTTTGATTTGTAACTTAATTATGGCTTTTATCCCAAATAATTAAAATACTGAAAATTTTTTCAAAAAGACTCAAACATTTTTCTATTAATCCTTTATGAAACCTCATATTGAAGAATCGCCTCATTTTGAATATACAAATATTAGTTGAAGAAAAAAACATCCCCAAAGCGTCGTTTGGGGACCATTTGAAATCCTTGTTGCACTAAAGCCCCCGTTAGTACAATAACAAATCTACTTATTTTAAGACATTCCAATCTTCATAAGCTTTAGCATCAATACCTAAACTTTTGGTTCTTAACCATTCAAAGGCTTTTAGAACAAGTGGTGAAGCATTATCCAAAGAAACGTCTTTTTCCGATACCCATAATGCCCCAAGTGAATCTTGTCCATCGAATTGTTCAGGTACACTTAATTCTCCGCCTATTTTTTTTACAGAATAGTAAACTGCAATATGGTGTACATCCGTAAAATCTCTCCACAACCAAGGGAGTATGAAATCGATGACACCAATATTTTCTTCAATTTCAATTTCAAGACCCGTTTCTTCAATAAACTCTCTTTTCATTGCCTTAGATAAAGTTTCACCTTCATCTAAGCTGCCTCCAGGAAGGTCATATCGGTTTATAAAAGGACCACCGTTTTTTTTTATCACCAATAGTTTTCCATCTTCCACACAAACTCCATATACACCAAAAGCCCTGTGATATTTTTTTTCAGACACAAATAACTCCCCCAATGTTTCTAAAAGATTATTCAAGTAAATGTTCCGTTAGTTCAATAAAGAAAAAAAGAGCTGCATATGCAACTCAATGATCTTCAAGTAAAGCACTCGTTTGTTGAACTAGTTTTTTATTTATGTTTTTTTAATTAGCAAAAAATACACCGTTTTCCAAAAAATTAATTGAGAGTTCTCTTTGTTTTTCTGGTTCAACCCAATCTTCATCAAGAATTTCGTCGAAAGGTATAACTCCCATAGTCGCTGATGGATACTCAACCCCTAGGTCTTCTACAATCTCTAAATATTGATTGTAATAATCTTCTTTTTGTTCTTTCGTTAGGTTTAAAGGAATCGGTGCTGCTTCTTCTGTAAATTCTTTGTTATCAGCTTTATCATCAGTGCAACCTGATAAAGCAAATGCCCCTAGTAAAATGCTAACGTAAAAATATTTGTTCAACATTCCCACCCCTTAAATTTTTGAATATCTAATTGTAAGAATATTGTACCAAGTTTTGGGATAAATATCCATTTCATTTTATAAAGCCAATATCACTGAATTTGATATAAGCTTCTTCAACTAACCTGCCTCGTTAGTTGAAGTGTAACATTTCACAATGGATCACCGAATCCTACTTGATGTTATAGACATAAAAATAGACCATCGAAATGATGGTCTTGTTTAACTAAAGCTCCCCGTTAGCACAATAATAATTAACTAACCCAAGTTTTTTTCACTTCTTTGGATTTCCATTTATTATCTTTATAATGAACTTTAACTTCTACTCCAACTGCCCCTAAACCCGAACGATACTTGGAACCCTCAAAAAAGATTTTATTATTAAACTTAAAATCAACTTTTTCTATTTTAAGAAGTACGCCATCCAAACTCATCGTATTTGGATTAAGTAATCCCTTTTCTTTCAGTTGTTCAAAAGTAGCGTCCATTACTTCAACTTTATATTTTTCCTTAAAGTAGCTTAAAATTTCTTTTTTATCACTTTCATTTAATTCCTCAAAATTATTCATATCAATAGCTATATACTTTATATCACTACTTAATGCTTCATCCTGTTCCATTATTGAGTCCAATGCAATACTATATATTTCTCCTAAATGTTCCTTTGATTCTATTCCAGTATTGCAAGAAGAAAGCAATACCGACAGTATAATCAGAATACAGAAATATTTCAACTTCAAATTTATTACCTCCTACAGCTTATAGCTGATGTTATTTTTAAATACGTTTCATAAAACTCTTCTTGAACTAAACTGCTCCGTTAGTTTAAGTGTAACATTTCACAATGGTTCACCGAAGCCTACATGGTGTTTTAGACATAAAAATAGACCATCGAAATGATGGTCTTGTTTAACTAAAGCCCCCGTTAGCTTAAGTACATTAGTTCACGCAGACTTCTTATAAGTAACAAAAAAAGGTGCCAACAAAGAACCAATTATAAAAATAAAAATAGCTATGCCAAGTATCACAAAACCATTGCTATAAGGGGGCAGGGTATAAGCTAAGATGAGCATTGGAAGAATAGTAAAAGAGACAAAAATTAATCTGCCTGGGACTGTTATCTTATGTGTTGTATCGCATTCGTTACATTTAATCGGTTTATAATTCCGCCAACAGGAATTAGAGATTTCACTCCATCTGAAATGTGCATTGCATTTCTCGCACTTTTGCAAAGCTAATCACCTCCATTATAATTGCTAAATCTTCTAAGGCATTGATTTATTACCCTGATGCGTTAGTTCAATAAGAAAAAGAGCTGCATATGCAACTCAATGATCTTCAAGTAAAGCCCCCGTTAGTTGAATAAGAAAGTTAAATATTTTTCTGTAATAATTCAATTAGACCGTTGGGAAAAAGTATCTTCTTACCATCAATAATTTCTTCTAAGGAAATCCATTTTGTGAATGTAGTTTTTCTTCCTTCTACAACTTTAAAATTTTCTTTTTGGTACAGATTTTGGTCTTTAAATTCCACCAAATAAATCTGAATTATTTCGTGACCTATATTTCCGTCTATTCTAAAGATGTTTTCTAAACAGCCCATATAACGGTTAATCTCTATATCCACTGCTATTTCTTCAATGTATTCTCTCTTAATAGTATCACTAGACTTCTCACCAAGTTCAATTGTCCCACCAATTGGTCGATAATATATACCAGTTCCCTTTGAATGCTTTCCCTCTTGTTCTTCTAAAAGAATTTTATTATTTCTCATTATTATTCCTAAAGTTTTTGCTTTTGGATACACATAATCCCCCCTGAGAATACCAACTACAAAATAACCTTCCGTGTAAAAAATCTTATTGAACTAACCTGCTGCGTTAGTTCAAGAAGAACTGAGTCGCTTATTAAACAATCGCGCCCGATTGCGGAATAGTGGAAAATGCGAAAGAGCTGCAAAATGTCATTTCTAATTTTTTTCTAATGCAACCCATCCTTGATTATAGTAACATCTTTTTTAGTCCTGCTAAATTTCCTTTAAGAAATAAAGCATTTTTTCAATTCCAAGGTGTTTTCACCACCCGATACAATTAAAAGCACCTGTAAATCGATAAAAAGGCAATACAATTAACTGTTAAAGGATATCTAAAATACCTTTTACCCGTTATTTATTTTGGTGCAATTATTTCTTTACCACCCATGTATGGTCTTAAAACTTCAGGAATTACTACGCTTCCATCAGCTTGTTGATAGTTTTCTAGGATAGCGGCAACTGTACGACCAATGGCAAGACCTGAACCGTTTAATGTATGAACAAATTCTGGTTTTGCATTTGGCTCACGACGGAAGCGGATATTCGCTCGTCGAGCTTGGAAATCCTCAAAGTTAGAGCAAGAAGAAATTTCACGGTACATGTTTTGTGCAGGAATCCAAACTTCTAAATCATATTTCTTCGCTGAAGCAAAACTTAAATCAGCGGTACACATTTTTAGCTTACGATATGGTAAGCCTAGTAATTGCAATACTTTTTCCGCATGATTTGTTAATAGCTCTAATTGTTCGTATGATTCCTCTGGTTTTACAAAGCGAACTAGTTCTACTTTGTTGAACTGATGTTGACGGATTAAACCACGTGTATCACGACCTGCAGATCCCGCTTCTGAACGGAAGCACGTACTATAGGCAGCAAATCCTTGTGGTAAAGCCTCAGCCAGTAAAATTTCATCACGATAGAAGTTTGTTACAGGTACCTCTGCCGTTGGAATCATGAAATAATCTGTTTCCTCTAATTTAAATACATCTTCTTCAAATTTAGGAAGATTTCCAGTACCCGTCAAGCTATCACGGTTAACAATGACAGGTGGTAGCATTTCCTCATAACCATGCTCCTCTGCATGTAAATCCATCATAAAAGTCATTAATGCACGTTCTAAACGTGCTCCAAGCCCGCGGTAGAATAAGAAACGGCTACCTGTTACTTTTGTTCCTCGTTCAAAGTCAACAATCTTCAAATCTGTAGCAAGATCCCAGTGTGCTTTAATGTCAAAATCAAAAGTTGGAATTTCACCCCAAGTATATTCTTCTACATTGTCGTCTTCTGTTGTCCCTACTGGTACAGATTCGTGTGGAATGTTTGGCAAGCGCATCATCATATCTTTAAAGCGCTCTTCAACATCATTTAGTTGAACATCTAGCTCACTAATTTCATTGCCTACTTGACGCATACGAGCAATAACTTCATCTGCATTTTCCTTGTTGCGTTTCATAATTGAAATATGTTCAGATACTTTATTTCGTTCTGCTTTTAATTCTTCTGTTTTAGCAATTAACTCACGACGCTTTGCATCTAAATCCTCAAAGTTATCTAAGTTGCCTAAATCTTCATTACGTGTTAATAGCATTTCTTTAATTTCGGCGAAATTATCGCGTACGCGTTTAATATCTAACATAGTCATACCTCCAGTAGTTTAATGACATTGCATCCATTAAGTCTTAGTGTAATTGCGTTGCAAGCTAAACTCGAATAGCTCCGTTTTGAATCAAAATAAACACAAAAAAGCCCCCATCCCTAAAAGGGACGAGAGCTACCCGCGTTGCCACCCTAATTGATTAGGCATATACCTAATCCACTTATTTCATAACGGCATTTCAGCCGGCTACAGCCTACTTACATTACTTCGACTGTGCAACTCCAGGACGGATTCACAAGTGCTTCTATCAGCTTCCACCAACCGCTGACTCTCTAAAAAAAACGTGCTTGCTACTACTTCCCATCATCGTGTTCAGTTATTTAAATATTAACCATACTGTACTATATGAAAACAGATTTTGCAAGTAATACCATATGATACAAAATATACCAAATTATTGAATCACCGGTTAATTCCGGATGAAATGCACAACCCAATAAATGACAATTTCGCGCTAAGATAATTTTCCCCTCATGTCCTTTACTTTAATACGTTTGAAACGAATAATAGCTCCAATTTTAAATAAATTTCTATGTAAAATTATCAAATGTCCATTTTTCTTATTGAACTAACCTGCTCCGTTAGTTCAATAAGAAAAAAGAGCTGCATAAGCAACTCAATGATCTTCAAGTAAAGCCCCCGTTAGTTGAAGAAGGATTTGCCACTCTATTGATTAACATTGTACTAATCCTAAAAAAAGTGACATCATTATAAAACGATGTCTCTTTTTTAAATACTTCAAGGAACCTTTTTAGACAAATCTCCAAAAGTATAGTTCTTCTGTTTCTTTATACATTTCCGCCCCTGATTTTTCTAAGACTCTGTGCGATGGAATATTATCTTTATCAGTATCAGCAATAACGTACATAACATCGGACTGATTTAACAACCAGCTTTTCAAATTATTAATAGTTTCCGTCATATAGCCGTTTCCTTGATATTCAGGGAGCGTATAGTAACCTATTACTACTTCACCATTTTCATTTGGAAGCCCTTTTAACATTATTCCACCAACACTACAGTTTTTATCTTTCGACACGATTAACCAATTTGTATACCAAATATAATTTTCCTCATCGCCTAACAATTTTGAAAGTCTTACTTCCATAGCTTGTTTAAGTTCTGGACTAAGAAATCTATCTGAGTCAATTAAAGATAACCTTTGTTCCATTTTCTTTGGGTTATCTATTAGCAATCTTAGATTTTCTGCACTCAGTGGAATTAATCTTAATCTTTCTGTGTCTAGCTCAATCATCATTACACTCCTATCATAATTTTGTACGTCATTTTATATACAAAAACAAATTTAAAAATAGGTATATGTTATTGGCAGCTACTCCCATTACATTTAATCCAAAATAAAGGAGGCATAATACTATGCAATCCAATATTAAATGGTTAATAAAGTTTATCATTCTATAAATATCTTGTAAACTTTTCCAGTAATCAAAAAATGTTTCTCTGCTAACTGTTTTCTTGTTCAACTAAACTGCTTCGTTAGTTCAATAAGAACCGAGACGCTAATTTAACAATCGCGCCTTATTTCGGAAATCTTTATTTAATTTGAAAGTTTAAATGCAAGATCAAAAGATCCATCTCCTCCGTTTTTAGTGGTAATGGCGAATGCATATTCCTCCTTGGCTAGATGGCGATATTTTTCTAAATTTGCTGTAACAATATGCCCTGGCTCTAAAATACCTTTCACCCAAATCGAACCGTCTTGGTCATAAATCGTCCAATCAAATGTATCCCGACCTTTATTTTGAATAACGGATATTGCGGTGAAGTCTTCTATTTCTTCATCTACAGTAAATGTATGATAAAACGTTCCCTTAACCATTGGTATATCTTCATAACGTACATCTATATTTTCTGTATAAAACCAATGTTTTTCATCCAAAAGTCCTTTTTCTATTTGTATACCATTCACTTCATTTTTCTTTTCATTAGTTGAAATATCATCTACTACATGTATATCATTCACCTCATTTGTCTTTTCGTTAATTGAGATGTCATCCTCTTTGTCATCACACGCTACTAAAAAAAATAAACAGATAAAAATTGGTAAGACTCTTTCTATACGCATTTATTCAGCCTCCTTTCCACTCAACTATTAATTTAAGTACAAGCGGTATAAATATTTATTCCAATATTAATTAAAATTTTACATAAATCCATTACTGCTTATTAAACAACACTACTTCGTTAGTTGAAAAAAAACACCCAAAGCGTCGTTTGAGAAAGTTTTTGAAATGCTTGTTGTACTATATCCCCGGTTAGTTCAATAACTAAACGATTTATAGTAATAATTATTTCACTTTTCTTATTTTTAAATCCATTTTTTTATACAAAGGTGCTCCACTTTCAGAAGCTTGTAACCAAATTGGTTTAACTCCTCTTTCTCTACTTTCATCAATACAGTGGATAAGTAAAACTTTTGCCAAACCATACCCGCGAAATGCAGGGAGGGTATACATATTTAAAATATAGGCTTCAATACCTTCTAAATTCTCTAAATATGGCGGCCTTTGCGTGAGGGGAATAATTCCACATCTATTGTATAGGTTATTTGAACGTTATATACAAATTATTGTTATTATTATCCATTTCGCACTGAGTATATTCTATCTTTTGACTTTCAAGATCGATTATAAGAGTGTTAGAAAAATCTTTTGGAGGCACGGAAGAAAAAATCAATCTATTTGAAGCGAGGTTTTCTGCTTTTGGCAACTTTTCAATTATTCTAATATTATCATCATTTTGTATAGGCAGTTTACTTTGATCATACACTGATAAATTATTTTGGGGTGTGGCAAAAACTAAAATATGTAAAGGCTTTTCGTTGAAATTATGATAACCATGCACATAGTTTGTCCATCCAAAGACAAGGTCACTTTTTTTAGCAACTATCTGCTCTTTAAATGAAACATCATAAGTCAATTCTCCTTCTATAATAAATGCATGATCTTCTCCATAAGGGTGAAAATGTGCTTCAATTCCATTGTCTTCATTATTGATCTGAAAGTACAGAACACGATGATTTTTACAAGGACTTTCCCAAATCTTTTTAAATTTAGTTTCCGATTTCATTAACTCTCTTAAATCTAACATATATAATCACCTCATTTATAATATTATAAATTGGTTATCCTGACTATAAATCATGCTAACGGATGAATTATCAATCATTTTTTTAATGCCAATTTTCCTCTTTGAAAATTTGTAAAATTCATTATTATTTCTAATCCCTTAATCAACTAACCTGCTTCGTTAGTTCAATAAGAAAAAAGAGCTGCCTATGCAAGGCACTGACTACCCTTTTTGAGACAAGAATAAAACACCCTTTTATGCAGCCAATTGACGGTATTGAACCGGCGATTGGCTGTTTAGTTTCGTTTGAATACGGATATTATTATAATAAGTAATGTATTCTTCGACAATCTGTATCACACGTGCATTCGTTGTGCGATAGATATCGTCGAGATAAAACGTTTCAGACTTTAGCGTGGAATGAAACGATTCGATTGGGGAATTATCAGCTGGCGTGCCTTTGCGGGACATGCTCATGGTAATTCCTTTTTCTTTGGCTGCTTTTTGATAAGCATAGGATGTATAAACGGAACCTTGGTCACTATGCAGAATGCATCCTTCTGGTAGCTTAGGCAATTGATAGAGCGTATCCAACACAAAATCAGTGTCTTGTTTGATACCAGTAGTTTGTGCCACAATTTCGCCATTGTAGACATCGAGAATACTAGAAAGATACATCATCGATTGACCAAAAGGCAAGTACGTAATATCCGTGACTAGCTTCTCCATGGGCTTAGATGCTGTAAAATCGCGTGCTAATAAATTCGGTGCAACGTATGCCGGCTGTCCGGTACGCTTTCGTTTCTTCACCTTTACTTTACATTGCCAACCATATTTTTGCATAACACGCTGCACAGTCTTCCTACAAACTCCTGGGTACAGATTAGCAATCTTTCGATAACCATATCGAAATTTATTCTGTTTGCACAAGTCGCCAATCTGCTGATCTCGAATCTCCTTTTGAGTGGATTGATCCACATCCTTTCTCCAACGATAGTATGACGAGCGACCTACGCCTAAATGACGACAGATTTCACCAATTGGCATAACATCTTTTAATTCTTCAACTAATTGAAGTACTACTTTTGGCGCCACTTCCCTTCCAATTCCGCGTACTTTTTTAAAACTTCAATCTGTTGTTTCAACTCCAAATTCTCTGCCTGTAGCTTGGCTGTCTCGCTTTCAAATTCCGGTCCTTTGCCGAAAGCATATTGTTTACCAACTGGTTGTTTAAGACGGTGCATTTCACCATTTCGATACCAATGCATCCATCGCTTCAACTGCGTATAGTTTCGAATGTCCAATTCTTCCATTACTTCTTTTACCGGTACGTTAGCCAATCGCATTTCAATTGCCTTCATTTTCACTTCTACTGGATAACTGACTCTTGTTCCCATAAAAAAACACCTCCACATTGATTATTTCAGGTTTAAGTCCCCGTTATTCAATGAAAGGTGTTTTTATTTGTCTCATGTTATTAGGTCAGTGCCCAACTCAATGATCTTCAAGTAAGCCCCCGTTAGTTCAACAAGTAATTTGAAACCATCCTGTTTCTAGTGGGAAATCTTTTCTAGATAAACTCTGACCTGAAATTAATTGACGATATGCGGTTATGGTACCATCGTGGGAAACTATATAAATCTTTTCTTTTTGTAACAGCTTGCAATTCATAATAAAATCTTCTGCAATTTTTATGAATTCATTTTCAGGCATAACATTTATTCCATTGGACCATATATCTTGGAGAACATTGGTTTCAATTTTGAAAGTTGAAAAATCTCTATGGATTATTTCTAAATCAATTATTTTATCACAAGGCAATGTATTTTTATCTGGAAATATAGGAAACATTCGAGGAGAAACCAAGGGACTTACAATCTTACGACAATCTATATTTTCACTCCAAATGAATGCGGTTTGCAGGGTTCTTCTAATAGGACTAATGATTAAAATATCATCATTAGTTAAAGGGAATAGATTTCTTAACAATTTCGCTTGTTTTTCTCCCTCAGGTGTTAATGAAGGATCTTTTATCTGTAAACTTTTTGGTATATCTAATGTATGTTCTCCTTGACCATGACGAATAAATACCAGGTCCACCTAATCATCACTCCTCATAATGTAATACCTTTCTTAAACTTAACTGCCCTGTTAGTTGAAATACAACCTAGTGTCCATTTTATACAATGTGAAGAACCTTCGTTTTATTTTGAATGGTTATTTCGATTGGCGCTTCTATAAAATACGTCTGTCATCAGCAATAATATACACCCTACTAAAATTATACTGGCAATGATTGTTCCTCGCGTGTCCTCGCCCCAATTAGTCAAAATTGTATAGACTTGAAACATACTCAAGAGAATTAGTCCGACTTTTAACCGTAATGTTCTTGTTTTCATGTTTACCACCCATTTCTACCTATAATGCAGGCTTTTGATAATGAACTAACCTGCTGTTTTAGTTCAATAAGAAAAAAGAGCTGCCTATTCAAATAAATGTTCTTCAACTAAAGCACTCCCTCTGTTCAATAAGAAGTAGTAACATGTTAATATCTCTTTAATAATTTGTACTGGTGACGATTTCTGGGAATGACTATCCAATTAGTGAAAATTTCCCTTATAACGTCTCTCTTTTAAAAATTATTTGGGTAAGGGACTTAAATGCTCGTGAATTAAAAGCCAGACATCGGATTCTTTGACGAAGACATTTGTTGCCCTTCCTTTGCCGCTTACATATTTATCATTGACAAAGCCTTCATAGAAATAGGTATAAGTACAAGTTGCTGAGTTATTTGCTGTGAAAAGCCAGTGCACTTCTTGTGCTTCATAGTTTTCATTTTTAACAATTGACCATGCATTTTCAAAATATGTCTGTATTTCTTCGTGAGTTGTACAATTTCGATCTGAGAAGAAATAAACAGCATTAGGATGAAGGAATTTTTTAACTTCATCAAATTTATGAGTGTTTGTTGCCTGGATGTAATTATATAATACCTTCAATTTTATACCCTCCTATCAAATAGACCATTGAAATGATGGTCTTGTTTAACTAAGCACCCGTATGCACTACTAGGGGTCAGTGTATCATTTGTATAGAGAATCCAATAGAAACCAGAACAACATTTAAATAATACTCAAAGTTGTTCGGGTTCAGTTTTAACTATTCTATTTTTCTATTGTGATGATCATTTTTCCTTGTTCTAAAAAATAATTTCCATTGGCCATCTTACTTTTCAACTCTCCAGAAGTGACGCCTTCAGCAAAGATTCCTTTTTCTTCAAAGAACATACTATCAACCACCTTATTATCTGAACTTTCAAAAAAGCTGTATCCAATAAAAGTTGATGTTGATTTATGGATATCTTCTTTATTATATTCCGAATAAAAAATCGTATAGTTTGAATGCAATATTCCATTAAATTCTCCTTCGATTGAATATTCAGCTGTTGCTTGAGTAATGGAATGAACGGGTTCCGTTTCTGTCCACTTTAAAAGATTTAAGTCGCTTTTCAGTACCATAGTTATTTCATCTTCTTTCGTTAAAATTTGTGGAGTTAGTAACAACTCTTAAACATAATTTACCATCGCTAACCTGACAACTAATTGTCAAGTTAGGTAAAATAAATTCGAGTCATCTTTTCTATTTGAGCCATTATTTTATTTTTAAAACTCTTGGGCGAAAGAACTTCGACCTGGGATCCAAAACTAAGAATTAACTTTACAACCCACTCTTCATCAGGATAAGAAATTCTAACTAGTAAATGGTCAACGCTACTTTTATCAATGTTTGTCTCGGGAAATGAATCAAACACTTCTTGAGAACTGGTTAGAGGGAATCGTAAAATTAATTCGATTTTAACTATTTCTGATTCTAATGATTTCATCCAATTTGAAAATTCCTGATAACCGTCTAAGTGTTCGAAGGATTCGGTAAATACCGCATTACCAACGTTGAGTTCATGTATTCGGGATAAACGATAAAATTTTGGTTTCGTCTCATTTTCTGGCCAACCGAACATGTACCAACTCAAATGATAGAAGAATACTTGAATTGGTTTTACTTTTTTAGTTTCAAGCTGTTCTTTTTTTGCATAAGAAAAAGTAAGACACTTTTTATCTTTAATCGCTTGTCGAATATCGGTTACCTTAACTCCGTCTTTGTTATTTAAGAAAGAAAAATCAATTGAATTTTCTGTTTTGGACTCATTAAGTAAGGTTATTTTTGCAAGGATATTCTGTAATGGCTTGTCAGTATGTAAAGTCATCGTACTCGTTAGTGTTTCCTTGATTAGACGTAAATCTTCTTCTGTAAAGTAACTATGCGGAAAATAATAACCTTCGATTAGGCGATATCCCCCGAAATTTCCCCGTTCCGCATATATTGGGAATCCGGCAAGTGATAGAGTATCCATATCTCGATAAACTGTTCGGGTTGAGACAGCCAAATGTTTGGCAACTTCCTCAGCTGTTACTTTTTGTTTGTTCAATAAAATAAATATAATTTTTAATAAGCGCTCTATTTTCATAAGTTTCTCCTATTTTTTCTTTTATCAAGTGTTCGATACAAAGTTGATTTCGATAATTATGTTATGGCATAAATTTTCTTTATTGACATATCGCATTCAAGTTATAATTTACATATATTAACTTATTCAATACCATTCCCTAAAACCCTTCTTCTTCATCTTTTCCCCAATTTTCTTATTCAAATTGAACCGCAAACATTAAACCGATAGGGATAGTTAACCAAAGCAGAGAGTTACTCAATACAATTTTAAAATAAGAAGTATTTTTTAATTTGTTTTTAGAAACGAATCTCCACATCAATAGTGCCCCAATAGCCCATATTGGTTTTATATATTATTCCTACTAAGAAATTCTGCTTCGTTAGTTGTACAAGAAACGTTGAGAAGTAAAGCATTAATTTTCCTTTTGGAAAGTTTATGCGTTATTTTTATTAATCAAATTTTGTAGTTTATATAAGTTTCATTACTTATTGGGGTACTACCAATAGCCCATCAACTTAAGAACAATAACAAATTTAACTTTAGTTCATCAAAACTTAGGTATTCTAACGATATGGTCATACCCAACAGACTTACAAACTTCAGAATACACAAAAGGAAGCCGTAGTCTTATATATTTTTTATATTAATTGCTTATTAATAATATATTATCCACATTAATATCTGGTCTTTATAATGAAGATATCATTATTAAAGGAGGAACTAAAATGGAGTTTAATAAACTTGGCAATAGTGGATTATCAATAAGCAAGATTGCATACGGAAACTGGATAAATCATGGGGGTAAAATAGATGAAGATACTGCAATTGATTGTGTAAAAGCAGCACTAGATGTCGGTATAACAACATTCGATACCGCTGATGTTTATTCAGACACTAAAGCTGAAGAAATTCTAGGCCGTTCTTTAAAAGGTATAAGACGTGAGAGCATTGAACTATGCACAAAGGTATGCCATCCCACTGGGAATGGGCAAAACGATAAGGGATTATCACGAAAACATATTCTAGAAAATTGTAATGCATCTTTGCGTAGGTTACAGACCGACTATATTGATGTCTATTATGCACACAGATTTGATCCAACTACTCCTCTTGAAGAGACGATGTTAGCTTTCGCAGATCTTGTAAGACAAGGTAAAGTGCTTTATATCGGGGTAAGTGAGTGGACAGCAGAACAAATCACCCGTGGTGCAGCACTTTCACGGGAATTGAATATTCCGCTCATTGCTAGCCAACCCCAGTATTCAATGTTGTGGAGAGTTATCGAAAGCGATGTGATACCAACCTGTCAACGTGAGGGGCTCGGACAAGTAGTATGGTCGCCTTTAGCACAAGGTGTTCTCACTGGAAAATATCTACCCCAAAAACCAATACCAACTCAATCACGCGCTAACTCTCCTGCTGGCAAACCATTTTTTCATAAACTTGCACAACGTTGGATGAACGACAATGTTCTCACTGCTATTCAGAACCTCAAACCCATCGCACAAGAAATTGATCTGACCCTCGCTCAACTCGCAGTAGCTTGGGTATTACAAAACCAGAATGTTTCCTCAGCAATTATTGGGGCCTCAAGTCCGGAACAGGTAAGAGAGAATGCGTTAGCTTCTGGTGTCAAACTAGAGCCTGAAATAATGATGCAGATTGACAAAGTACTAGATGGTTTCGTTGAATACGATCCGAGTAAAACGGGTTAATTTTTTGCACGAGACTTAACTAGAAATATATACAAAATCTTTGTAGCCTTACCTTAATGCTAAAATTGAATTCTTCCTTTGTGATATTTTACTACCCATCCCATCCGGATGGGCTTTTATTCTTGGTGATTAAGTTGTAAAACCGAATACACCTCTCTAACAACTGTCAAGAAATGATCAACTATTGCAGATTTTCCATCTTGTCTCCATCCAACATATAAATTTACTTTTGGTGTCGTCTCTTGGATTTTTTTATAGATAACTCCAGGACGTTTATAACTTTCCACCGACGATGGAACGACAGAAACTCCCATTCCTGTTGCAACTAAATTAACAATAGTATGCATTTGAACAGCTTCTTGAACAACATTTAAATTTACACCATGATCCCTAAAGTAGCTAATGATTAAATCATAAAAATTTGAACCCAAATGACGCGGAAACAAAATAAATGGTTCACCAATTAACAATTGGAGTGGAATTTCAGACAGTGATGCGAATGGGTGATCTTGATGTAAAACCAATCTTAAAGTTTCCTCCGAACAAACTTCAGAAGATAGTATCTCGTTGTTCTGCTTAGAACGAATAAATCCAATGTGAATTTGTTTCTCATAGAGTGCCTTTAGTTGCTGCTCCGTTGTCATTTCTCGTAATATAAGATGGATTTTAGGAAAGCGTTCTCGAAATTTATTAAGAACTTCTATAACGACTTCTGTGGAATCGACAAAACCAATTATTAAGTTCCCTATTTTTCCTTCAGCTGCAAGTTGTGTTTCTTCTATCGTTCTTTCTAATTGAAACAGTGTTTGTTGCGATCCTTCTAAAAATATCTTCCCAGCATCCGTAAGTTCAACCATTCTTTTTGTTCGATGAAAAAGTTGAACTCCCAATTCTTCTTCTAATTTACGGATTTCTTGGCTTAGAGGAGGTTGTGCCATCCTAAGACGTTCTGCTGCACGACTAAAATTCAATTCTTCTGCCACCATTATGAAATATCGAATTTTCCTAATATCTATTTTCATGCACCCCTTCTAAAAATCCAGTACGTGATTACACAAACCCACTATAACATAATATGCCAATTTTATAATCAAGAAAAAAAGGCTCTACTCCTTATTGTAGTAAAGCCCCCGTTTATTAGAATTAAATTCTTCTATATTTGAAGAAGGGAAAGTTTATGTTCAATTCTTATCCTGAAATGGTTCATTATTCGAATAGCCGCCTTTGGATTCGGCAGCTGGATCTTAAACTCTTGCACTTTTTAGTTGAATAAGAAGACAATTGTATGAAAACAACCATGGTTAATTATTTTTAATTAGTATGTTTCCTATCTCAATTTGTTTAGTTGATTTTTCTTCATTCTCACAGTCCAATAATACTTCAACTGAATGTTTTTTGGATTCCACAAAAGAAATAATTTGTCTACCAAGAGAAACAGTGATTGTACTATCTTTTATTATATAATCTTGAAAAAGTACTTTTATTATATTTTTGTCTTTATCTGTCAATGTGCCATATATCTTTACTTCTAATATGCCATTAATATTCTTTTCTCTACTATTCGGTACCATATATTTTTGCATAAATGCTTTACTTTTTTCATCATTAAGCTGTTGTAAGAAAAATTGAAAAGGCATTCCTTCAAATTTAGGTAAATATGAATTTTTCCATGGCATTGTCTTATTTAGTAGTTTAAAGAACCATTTGAATTTTAAAGGTTCTGGCGTGGATACTTGAATGTTCTGTCTAATAAGCTTCTGATAGGTTGCTTCAATATCATCTACTTCTAGTGCAAAACCAATAAGTCCCCTATGCCCACTATGATAGTCCTCAGTCCAACTTTCTATCCAACCCCCACCATCTTTTGATTTGATTTTAATCAATTCAAAGTATTCATTCCCAATCCAAATGTTCGATACTTTAAATCCTTTTGTACCCTTTCCCCATTTCGGTTCATATGGAAGACCTAAAGAGTGAACTTTCTTAATAAAACTTTCATCTTCTTGTACAAAACTATCAACATTTACAACTAAATGGTCAACCTTCAAATAATGCCCCTCCATTATGTGTTTAGATTTTACGTCATTAATCTGCCCTTTATTTGAATACGTTCGAACCAAATAAAAGTTCCAAATTTAAATAAATTTGCCAGTTCATGTTAACAGAAATCCATTTCTTCTTATTGAACTAATTTGCCCCGTTAGTTGAATAAGAGAGTTAAAATTAATTTTAACAATTTAGTGGAAAGGTTTTCAAATATGGTTATGGTTATGCTTTTTATTTAACAATAGGAACTTTACCTAATGAAAAAGCAACATTATCTCCTCTCGAGATTGTTGCTTTTTCACATTTCATCCTAAACTTATTCATTTAATTTCCCTATGCTTAATTGCTGACCCAGTGATTCCTATTTGTTCCACTTTATCTGTATCTACTTGATAATAATAGATTGCTTTTGGCTCATCCGAAAATATCACCTCTACCTCATACCCTGATGCAGAGTCATCCGAAGTTTTTGCCTTCTTTTTAGATTCAATCTTTTGTATTTCATTTTCAGAATAGGCCTTTTCTTGCACCAAAAATCCCTTGACCTGTTCTTCCGTAGAACGAATTATCACAGGATCATACTCCGGTTCAGAAGAGTTTAAGACATTTATCATACTAAACATTATTCCAAATATAATAGCAATTGCTGCAAAGGCCAGCATCAATCCTTTTTTCATTCCTATCTCTCTCCTTGTCCAAAATATCCATACATAAACGATTATAATAACATCGAATCAACTATCAAATATTTCAAAATCTACATTTCAACATTACAAATCTAGGAATAGTATTGTACTAGTTTGAGTATTATGAGAGTGAAGTAGATTAAAGAGCAAAATGTAGAAGTTCATCTTCCATTGCTATTTTTAAGGAATTTCAACTTGATCCACACATCATCACACACTGAAAGGGGAATCGAATGGTCGCATATCATAAACAAACAACAGATGAAGTCATGAAGAAATTGAACGTGTCCAATCAAGGTTTGTATAATTATGACGTCCTCAAAAGGCAAGAAGTAAACGGTTATAATCAATTGATTGAAGGAAAAAGGACAAGTACGCTGGCCGTTTTCTTTGGACAGTTTAAAGATTTATTAGTCATTATTTTAATGGTTGCCGCTGTTATTTCATTTCTATTAGGTGAAGTAGAAAGTACGATTGTTATACTCGTAGTCATTATTTTAAATGCCATCCTTGGCACAGTGCAGCATGTGAAGGCAGAACAGTCATTGGACAAGCTAAAGGCGTTGGCCTCCTCCGTCGCTAAAGTGATGCGAAACAAACAAATTATCGAAATTCCTTCAAAAGATATCGTAGTTGGAGATTTGCTTTATTTGGATGCTGGTGATTACATCAACGCAGATGGTCGATTATTAGCAAGCTATAATTTGCACGTTAATGAAAGTTCCTTAACAGGTGAATCATTAGCAGTCGCGAAAAATACGGATCCGATCAGGAAAGACCGCATCACAACTGGGGATAAAAAAAATATGGTATTCACGGGCGGCTTCGTTACAAATGGGCGCGGCATAGTTATTGTGACCGCGATTGGCATGGATACGGAAATCGGCAAAATAGCCAATTTAATGGATACAGCGAAGGAAAAGAAAACCCCTCTTCAAGTAAGTCTCGATCAGTTTGGGGAAAAATTAGCTTTAGGCATTACGCTCATCTGTTTAGGCATTTTCCTCATTGACCTATTTCGAGGACGTGCATTAGGAGATTCGTTCATGTTTGCCGTTTCACTTGCGGTAGCAGCCATTCCAGAAGCATTAAGTTCAATTGTTACGATTGTGTTAGCCTTTGGTACTCAAAAAATGGCGAAGGAAAATGCCATTATCCGTAAACTCTATGCGGTTGAAAGTTTGGGCAGTGTATCGGTTATTTGTTCCGACAAAACAGGCACATTAACGGAAAATAAAATGATTGCGCTACAAGTATATGTTGATCAAAGAGTCGTTCCATATGATCAACTACATACAGAAAATAAGGTGGAAAAAAATCTACTTTTAAAAGCCGTTTTATGTAATGATGCGTTGGAAAGAGATGAAAAAGAAATTGGTGATCCGACTGAAATTGCTCTTGTGAAATTAGGCAAGCACTACGGTTTCGATGAATTACGTGTCAGAAATCGCTACCCAAGAATAGCCGAAATACCTTTTAATTCAGATAGGAAGCTCATGAGTACCGTAAATCACTTTGAACAGAAAAATATCCTCATTACAAAAGGTGCTTTAGATGTTCTACTCAATCGAATTGTGAAAATCGAGACGTCAAACGGTACACTTCCAATGACAGATGAACAGCGTAAAAAAATCGAAGCCATCAATCGCGGCTTTTCAATGAATGGGCTCCGAGTGCTCGCGATTGCATACAAAGAAGTGAGAGCCAATCAAATAATCGACGAAAGAATCGAACAGGATTTAATTTTCGTCGGATTAATTGCGATGATGGACCCTCCGAGAAAAGAGACGAAAGAAGCGGTTGAAAGCTGTATCAATGCTGGGATAAAGCCTGTCATGATTACAGGTGATCATAAATTAACCGCGACTGCGATTGCAAAAGAAATTGGGCTATTAAATGATCCTTCAGAAGCCATTGAAGGACATGATATTGAAGGGTTAACTGATGAACAACTACAAGAGTTGGTTGAAAATATTTCTGTCTATGCCCGCGTAACACCGGAGCAAAAAATCCGTATTGTAAAAGCTTGGCAAGAAAAAGGAAATGTCGTGGCGATGACGGGTGATGGTGTCAATGATGGCCCTGCCTTAAAGCAAGCGAATATCGGTGTAGCCATGGGTATGACCGGTACCGAGGTAGCAAAAGATGCATCTGCCATGATTTTAACCGATGATAATTTTTCAACGATTGTCAAAGCGATTTCGAACGGCAGAAGTCTTTATACGAATATTAAAAACGCGATTTTATTCTTACTATCCGGGAATGCGGGTGCGATTTTTGTTGTGTTATATGCAACGATACTAGGTTTATCCGTTCCCTTTGCACCCGTTCATCTGCTATTTATTAACCTACTTACGGATAGCTTGCCTGCCATTGCAATCGGTTTAGAGCCGCATAATAAAAATGCGATGAAGGACAAGCCAAGAAATATTCACACACCATTATTAAATAAAGCATTTACGACACAAGTCATTCTCGAGGGGCTACTAATTGCGATTGCAACCATTATTGCTTTCGAAGTGGGCTTAGCAACGGGCGATACCCTAACAGCAAGTACAATGGCCTTTGCAACCTTATGCTTGTCACGACTTGTCCATGGCTTCAACTCTCGGTCGAAAGAATCTATTTTCACAATTGGGCTATTCTCGAATATTTATACGTGGGTTGCATTTTTACTCGGTGTATTAAGTTTACATGTCGTATTATTTATTCCATCGCTTACCGGTGTGTTTGAAGTCGCTACATTAAATTCAGCACAATTAAGTCTGATTTATTGCTTGTCTGTCATGCCATTTTTCGTTAATCAATGGTATAAGCTGCTGTTCGTTCGGAGTAAATAATCGCAGAATGAAACAAACACCATTTTGAGCAATCATTATACAAATAACGAAAAAAATAATAAGTGCCAGGCCCATGAAAATTCTTGGGCCTGGCACTTTTTTACTGCATATACCGTTCAACGAGCTGCTGTAATGTAGCCTCACTCAAAGGTCCGACAATCCGGTGTAACTCCTGTCCTTCCGCATTCAAAATAACCGTTGTCGGAATGGAAATAATACCAAATCCTTTCCCAGCTTGATCATCCTCATCCACTAAAATCGGATACGTTACGTTATATTTCGTCAAGAAATTTTGTAACGCTTGCTCCCCATCATCTCGAGCGGCTAAATTAACGCCCACGAGCTCGACTGTTTCTGGAAGATTCTCTTGAAATGCTTGTAAATGCGGCATTTCCGCCTTACACGGTGGACACCACGTCGCGAAGAAATTGACAATTGTCAGTTGTTTTTGTGGATTGTGTAATGTTCGACTATCCCCTGCTGTTGCCGTTAACTCAATTCTCTTCATTGCAGTGGTTGCTTCAATGTTTTGCTGCGGTGAATACAGCGTCATGCCCATTAAAAACGCAATCACTGCAATCGCGAAAGTTTGCTGCAGCTGCTTAGTGCGACCAAGTACAACGACCAAAATGAGGAACGCAATAAAAATCGCCGGCCAAATCTCCTGAAGCGGATACTGGATAAATACGAGCAGGCTCACAAAAAACGTGGCAACATGGCTATTTTTGAAAATAACAATGAGTGCAATGACCGCCAAAATAACGACTAGCCAATTTTGCTGCAACAATCCAAAAATGACGTGGTAGCTTGCGATAAAAAGGATAAACCCTTGCCATAATGCATCTAATTGAAGCGTATGTCGTTTGCGGATAAGCTGAAGCACCGCAATGAAAATAGCTAAATAATGCCCTTTCATCCCCCCATCAAAATAAAGGACGGATAACGGCGCTTTGACAAAGGCATCAAAGTAAAAAACGACATAGCTAAGCTTCCAAATGACGACGTATAAAAAAAGGTACGCATCCAATTGCGTATCTTTGTTCTTTTTGGTCATCCATTCTGAAATAAAGACGGCGCCCAAAAATGCGAGCCAACTATACGGAACATTGATAGAGCCAATCGATAAATAATCCATATGCATCCTTTCTTCAATCCAAGTAGAATTGAGTCCTTATTGTAAAAAAGGGCAAGCTTATTTTTGCTTGCCCCTTCTCATTTATTTAAAATTATACGTTGTCACGATTGGCTAACCAGGTATTTCCTATCCCAAACTCAGTAAACTTCACAAATAGACCTCCCTAGTAACTATAAAACTGCATTATTTTAGATCATTTCCAGAGTGTCGTTTGGAACTATTGAAAACTTCAAGTATTTTCTAAAATATAAGAATTCCAACTTCTTTTGCTATCTAAATCTAGAATATTTGCAAATTGATAAGCATTGTAATCTGTTGTATCGATTTCGAATTCAACAGTCTTTACACCATTATGAGCTAATTGGATAAGCTGTTTTTTTAAAATGCTTGTTAGATTGAAATTATTTCTTTTACCTACCCATCCAATTTCATAATGATCTTGATTAATTGGATGTACAAAAATATATGCACTTACACGACCGTTATCAATCGCGATGTAACTTAAGTCTAAATCTATTTCATCTTCCATCAAGTTATCTTTCCAAGTTTGCCACCCTACTTCTTTTGCAGGATTATGCAAATGTGTTTGCTCATAGTTATGTTTTAAAAGTTGAAATAAATCCTTTTCTAAAAGCGGATTATTTAGAATTTGTTGCAACGAGAGGAAAGCAGGAATAGAATCTGTTGTTTGGAGTTTCTGAACTAGAAAGTCTACATCGTAGCGTTCCATAAAAGTTTTTCGGAAAAGTTTGAAATTAAATTGGTGAATGAGCAGTATTTTATCCTTTTCATCTTCCCAACATGAAAAGATTACTTTAGTGTGTGGTGAATTGTTGTGAAGCAATTTTTCCATCAAGTTGTTACCAGCAATATCTGAGATGACGTGGATATATTTGGCTGTAGGATGATTCGAATTTGTCCAACTTATCCCAATGCCTCCAACGATATCATTGCAAACTTCAACAAATAATTCCTTATATTTTTTTGCTTGGATGCGCCACTCAAATTCAGTTATCCCTTCTTTTAGGGCTAGATGTATTTCATAATCGTCTAATTTGTCAATTCCAATTATTTTACGTTCGTTTTTCATTATTCTCCCCCTCTATAAAAATGCATTATTATATCTACCAAACTACTCCTATCACAAAAAGAGCAGAAACATCATAAGTCAACGTTTCTGCCCTTCACTAGTATACAATTTTGCTAAGAAGATAAAATTATAGTGGAATATTTCCGTGTTTTTTGTACGGACGGTCTTCTTGTTTTGTTGATAGCATATCTAATGCTTGAATTAATTTAATACGAGTTTCGCGTGGATCAATAACATCATCTACCATACCGCGTGAAGCTGCTACGTATGGGTTTGCGAACTTCTCTTTGTATTCTTCAATTTTCGCTGCACGTGTTGCTTCTGGATCCGCAGATTTTGCGATTTCACCTGCATGGATAATGTTTGCTGCACCTGCTGCGCCCATTACTGCGATTTCAGCGTTTGGCCAAGCAAATACTAAGTCAGCACCAATTGATTTTGAGTTTAATGCTACATATGCACCACCGTAAGCTTTACGAAGAATAACCGTAATTTTAGGTACAGTTGCTTCTGAATATGCATAAAGGATTTTCGCACCGTGGCGGATAATACCACCATGTTCTTGTTTAACACCTGGGAAGAAACCAGATACGTCTTCAAATGTAATAACAGGAACGTTGAATGCGTCACAAGTACGTACGAAACGCGCTAATTTGTCAGATGAATCGATATCTAAACCACCTGCTAGGAATTTTGGTTGGTTACATACTAAACCAACTGATTCACCCGCGATACGAGCGAAACCAACAACGATGTTTTTCGCGAATTCTTTTTGCACTTCCATAAATGTACCTTCGTCGACAACTTGCTCTACCACTTTACGTACATCATATGATTTCGTTTGGTCAATTGGTACAACGTCTACAAGCTCAGATCGGTAGTTATCACCTTCTGGAGCAGCTTGTTTTGGTGCTTTCTCTTTATTGTTTTGTGGTAAATAAGAAAGTAATTGCTGAATTTGAGCAATCGCTGCATCTTCATCTTCTGCGCGGAAGTGTGCGTTACCTGATACTGCATTGTGTACTTTTGAACCACCTAAACCTTCAGCTGAAATTTTCTCACCAGTTACTGTTTCGATAACTTTAGGACCTGTAATGAACATTTGTGACGTTTTATCAACCATTAAAATAAAGTCTGTGATCGCTGGAGAATAAACCGCACCACCCGCACATGGTCCCATGATTACTGAAATTTGTGGAATTACACCAGAATAAATCGAGTTACGGTAGAAAATATGACCGTAACCATCTAGTGATAATACGCCTTCTTGAATACGCGCACCGCCTGAATCATTAATGCCGATAAAGGGTGTACCGTTTTTCGCGGCTAAATCCATTACTGTTGCGATTTTTTTCGCATGCATTTCACCAAGTGCTCCCCCAAATACAGTGAAATCTTGTGCAAATAAGTACACGTTACGGCCGTTAATTTTACCGAAGCCTGTCACAACTCCATCGCCAGGTCCTTCTAATTTTTCCATGCCGAAGTCTACTGTACGGTGTGTAATGAATGGGTTAATTTCAACAAATGTGCCTTCATCTAAAAGCAATGTAATACGTTCACGAGCAGTCTTTTTGCCTTTTTCGTGTTGCTTTTCAATGCGGGCATCACCGCCACCTAATTCAATTAATTGTTTACGGTCGTAAAGGTCGTTAATTTTATCGAACATATCTAGTGTAATTGTCATTATTTGTTATCCCCTTTTCCACTTTTATCACATAATTCGTAAAGCACACCGTAAGAATCTTTCGGATGTAAAAACGCTACTTCAGCTCCACCAGCACCTGGTCCTGGCTCGTCCGAAAGTAATCGAACGCCTTTTTCACGAAGTTCCGCCATGCGCTCGCGGATACCTGTAACGCCAAATGCAACATGGTGAATTCCTTCGCCGCGTTTTTCTAAAAAGCCATGAATCGCACTTTTTTCGCTCATTGGCTCTAGCAATTCGATTTTCACATTGCCAGCATCAATGAAAGCCACTTTTACTTGTTGTGATTCTACTTCTTCTACTTTTAATAATTTTAAACCTAATGTATTTGTGTAATATGTAATCCGTTCGTCAATATTACGAACAGCTATACCAATATGATCAACTTTTTCCACGCTTTATACTCTCCTTTAAATGTCCAATATTTTGCAAGACTGCGATTATGCAGTGCCGATGCCACGTGTCAGCTTCTTGTAATCTATTTAAATGTTCTGATCCATTTTAAGATTTCGAAAATTATTAATGCGCCGGGGGACTTTGGCAAAAAAAGAATTTGGTCACACTGGCATTGCCACATAATGCGGCGCTTAGCCAGTGTTCCCCCGATTCAGCTGGGATTTGAAAGCCCACTGAATAAAATTGCATATTTGGAATTCATCCCCTACTAAAAAAATGAAGGATTTCTAGTGAAACAAGATAAATATACTTGAGAATTCCTAGAGATTTGTTACACTATTACTAGTTAATACGAAGGAGCGAAAAATATGAGTAACAAAAAATTTCAAAAAATAGTCGTTTATTCAATGGTTATCATTATGTTAATTTCAACAGTTGCAATGGGCGTTGCCGCAATTATGTAATGGATGTTTTATACATCCATTTTTTTATTTCCTTACTTTAAATGACTGCTTAATGACTAAATACTCATCCATTTCCTCAATAAATTGATACATCGCGGCCATTGCTAAGAAGGTTTCATGATCTTGCGGCAAGGGCATTTTCGCAAACTCCACTTTCACAATTTCTAATTTCTCTCGATAATGACTTGCCGTATTGCCCGAGTGAACATTTTCACTTAACTCTTCTAAAAAGGCAGCGATTAACGGAGCTTGAACTGTCATGACTGGGAGCGCTGTAATTTTAGGTAGCACACGCTCAATAATCTCGAGCTGTTTTTCTCGCATGTCAAAGTAAACATAATAAAAGTTTTCCTTCCGCGTTAAATGGTTTTCGACGTCTTTAAACGCCAACGCTTTTGCCGCATTTAACACGTTTGCTGCTTCAATAAGCTCCTTACCATCCCACATCGTATCACCGTTTCGTAAATAGCCCGCGATCTCAGATAGTATTTTTTTATAAATCTTTTCAATTTTCAGACGATGAAAATTAAGTTCTGGTTCGATATCAGGCATATACATATTGACAATGAGCCCCATTCCAAACCCAATAGCCATTAGAGAAAGTTCATTGACAAGTAAATCCACAGTAAAATTCGCTGTTGAAAAAAGATGCATTAAAATAACCGCACTCGATACAAACCCTTCTGCCACACGAAACGACACAATTGTAGGGATAAATAAAAGCAAGACAACGCCTAATACTGCCGGTGAATAACCGAATGTTTCAAAAAATACGAACGCATAAAGCATGCCTGTAAAACTCGCAATAATCCGTGTGTACACAGCGCGAACGGACTTTTTCTTCGTCGGCTGAACACATAGAATTGTTAAAATACCCGCAGCTGTAAAAAATTGCAAATCTAAATACTGGGCGATTGCGATCGCAACAGCAGCACCGAACGCCGTTTTTAGTGTACGATAGCCGATTGAAAATCTTTTCATATCGGAGCCTATTCCCCCATTTTTAATAAGATCTCCCCTTGTACGGATTTGTACAAGGAGAGTATCTTTGAAATTTGCAAAAGTATATTTAGTAATAAAAAAGAATTACAGCTCTTCGCAATATTCTTCAAAGTTTCCTTGCAAGTTTGTTACCACAGACATTGGGTCATGTCCTTCGATTTCATAACGGCCTACTTCAGCAACTACTTGTCCATCTTTTAATAACACAAATGATGGTGATGAAGGTATGTGATCTTCACCAAATAGGTAGCGCGCTGCATTCGTTGCTTCCTTGTCTTGACCAGCGAACACTGTTACAAGATGGTCAGGACGTTTATCATAATGAACCGAATGCGTTGCTGCCGGACGAGCAATACCTCCAGCACATCCACATACTGAGTTGACCATTACTAAAGTAGTACCTTTGCGAGCAAACGCATTTTCTACTTCTTCTGGTGTACGCAGCTGCTCGTAGCCTGCTGCTTCCATTTCAGCACGTGCTGTCGTTGTAATTTGTTGCATAAATAAATCATAATCCATATTCATAAGCGATTAGCCCCTTTCAAAGTACTCTTTAATCATAGCAGTGCAAGCAAAGAACTGCAAAGCACAATCATGACAAATCATGGCCTTCTTTTTCATCAAAAAGTGCGTTTACACCTTGTGTTACGGTAAGTCGACCTTTTAGGATGTCGTCTTCTAGTGACCTTACTTGTTTTTTGCGGTCGGCATTTTGGTAAAACGAATCGATTAAATGGTCGGTAATCATCGAATGGAACCAATCACGCGTTTGCTCATGACGCCGAATCGACCAATAATTTGATTTTTTCACCGTTTCCTCAAAAGCCATTAACATAGTCCAGACATCGTCAAGCCCTTTTTTCTCCATGGATGACACCGTTAAAGACGTACTCATCCAGCCTGGAGTAGACGGCTGTAAGAAATGGAGGATTTGTTTATACTCTTGCATCGTTCGACGGGCAAAACGAACATTATCCCCGTCCGCCTTATGCACAATGATGCCGTCAGCTAGCTCCATAATCCCCTTTTTCATTCCTTGCAGTTCATCTCCTGCCCCTGTTAAAACAAGCAATAAGAAGAAGTCCACCATGCCGCGCACAAATGTTTCACTTTGTCCAACACCGACTGTTTCAATGAGGAGCACATCATAGCCCGCTGCCTCGCATAAGAGCATCGTTTCACGTGATTTTTTATGCACGCCACCTAATGTCCCGGCGCTCGGCGATGGGCGAACAAAGGCATTCGGTTGACGAACGAGCTCTTCCATCCGTGTTTTGTCCCCAAGAATACTACCGCCTGACAGCGAAGAACTTGGATCAATCGCAAGCACCGCGACCCGTTTGCCCATTTTACTAAGCATCGTCCCAAACGCTTCAATGAAGGAGCTTTTCCCTGCACCTGGCACACCTGTAATACCAATGCGAATACAATTCCCCGTGTAAGGTAATAGCTCCTGCAATAGCTTTTGAGCCTCTTCCTTATGCACATTGTTCGAACTTTCAATCAGTGTAATCGCCTTCGCTAAGGAAGTACGATCACCTGCACGAACTTGCTCCGCTAATTTCGAAATATCAAGATGATCCTGCTTTTTTTTGCGGAATTTTTTCGGGTTTGAATAATTCATACCATCATGTCCACCCTTCACGCCTTCCATCACAAATAAAGCGCTTGGCTCTTGATTATTCTTCGTCATTATTCTGCCACTTCCTCGTAGCCAAGCTTTTTGTAGATTTCTTCGATAATTTTCATTGCTGATACCGGAATAACTGTACCTGGACCGAAAATAGCTGCCGCACCTGATTCATATAAGAAATCATAGTCTTGTGCTGGAATAACCCCACCACAAATAACGATAATATCTTCACGACCTAATTTTTTCAGCTCCGCTACTAACTCTGGTACAAGTGTTTTATGACCTGCTGCTAAGCTCGATACGCCGACACAGTGTACATCGTTTTCATTCGCCATTTGCGCAGTTTCTTCTGGTGTCATGAACAATGGTGAAATATCCACATCAAAGCCTAAGTCTGCATAGCCTGTTGCGATAACTTTCGCCCCACGGTCATGTCCATCTTGACCCATTTTTGCCACTAAAATACGTGGGCGACGACCTTCATTTTCGATGAAGCCTTCTGTCATTTCCTTCACTTCTTCAATCATTTCATGATCTGAGAAGTTCGCAGAGTAAACGCCCGAAATGGAACGAATAATCGCTTTATGACGTCCTGATACAGCTTCAATCGCATCAGAAATTTCGCCTAATGAAGCACGTGCACGAGCCGCATCCACCGCAACAGCTAGTAAGTTTTCTCCTCCATCCTCCGCAGCTTTTGTTAAACGTGCTAAATGTTTTTGCACTTCTGCTTCATCACGGTCTGCTTTCATTGTGTTTAAGCGTTCAATTTGTTGGTCACGTACAAGGGCATTGTCGATATCTAAAATATCAATTGGCTCCTCTTCTGCTAAACGGAATTTGTTTACACCAACAATTGTTTCTGTTTTTGAGTCGATTTTCGCTTGACGTTTTGCCGCTGCTTCCTCAACTTTCATTTTTGGAAGACCTGTTTCAATCGCTTTCGCCATACCACCAAGCTCTTCAATTTCCTCGATTAATGCCCATGCTTTTTCCGTTAACTCTTCTGTTAACTTCTCAACATAATAAGAGCCGCCCCATGGATCAATTACTTTTGTCATACCCGTTTCTTCTTGTAAGAATAGCTGTGTATTTCGTGCAATTCGTGCAGAGAAGTCTGTCGGTAATGCAATCGCTTCGTCTAATGCGTTCGTGTGAAGTGATTGTGTATGACCCATCGCTGCTGCGTTCGCTTCAATCAATGTACGTGTGACGTTATTGAATGGATCTTGCTCCGTTAATGACCAACCAGACGTTTGAGAATGCGTACGTAACGCTAATGTTTTTGGATTTTTCGGATCGAATGTCGACATCATTTGCGCCCAAATACGACGTGCAGCACGCATTTTTGCAATTTCCATATAGTAATTCATGCCAATCGCCCAGAAGAATGATAAACGTGGTGCAAAGGCATCAATATCAATTCCTGCTTTTAACCCCGTACGTACATATTCAAGACCGTCAGCAAGTGTGTAAGCTAGCTCAATATCATTTGTCGCACCGGCTTCTTGAATATGGTAGCCCGAAATTGAAATCGAGTTAAATTTCGGCATATGTTTCGCTGTAAATTCAAAAATATCGGCAATAATTTTCATTGACATTGCTGGTGGATAAATATATGTATTACGCACCATATATTCCTTTAAAATATCATTTTGGATTGTACCCGCAAGCTTATCCGGTGATACCCCTTGCTCTTCAGCTGCAACAATGTAAAATGCTAAAATTGGTAAAACTGCGCCATTCATCGTCATAGAAACTGACATTTGATCTAACGGAATGCCCGCAAATAAAATTTTCATGTCCTCAATCGAATCGATTGCTACACCAGCTTTACCTACGTCACCTTTTACTCGTGGGTGATCAGAGTCATAACCGCGGTGTGTCGCTAAGTCAAAGGCAACCGATAACCCTTTTTGACCCATCGCTAAGTTTCGACGATAAAAGGCGTTTGATTCCTCAGCAGTCGAGAAACCTGCATATTGACGTACTGTCCATGGACGTGCTACATACATCGTTGGGTAAGGTCCGCGCGTATTTGGCGCAATCCCTGCTACATCCTTTGTATGTTTTACATCTTGAATGTCCTCAGCGTTATATACCGTTTTAACTTCGATGCCTTCGTTTGTCAAAAATGAGCCTGTTGAAGTTCGTTGCTCTTGATGTAAAACGTCTTCAATTACAACAGATTTAAAATTTGCTTTACTCATTGTTGTACCCCCTTCACGCTCGCTACTACGCTGTTCAACTTCTCGACGATGTTTTGACCTGCAAAAATAAAGCCGTTTAAGCCAGTTGCTGTCCAAGTTGCTTCGTCTTCTTTATATTTACCCGCTGCATCCAACACAATAGTTGAACGCTTACCGTCTAATAATGCAGGGACTAACGCTTTCGTATCCTCATCTGTTGCTGCTATTACAACATAATCAAATGCCGCATTCGTTATCCATTTTTTCGCATCTTCTATCGACGTAAAGCCTTCTGTTTGCTCAGCAACAATACCCGCTGTTGCGAAGAAGCCTTGTACAAAATCAGCACGTGGCTTGTAATTTTTAAGCGCACCGAACGTTAAAATAGCCGTTTTAATACCTGCTTGTGAGAAGCATGTACGTAAATTTTCAAATGGAATCGCTAAACGCTTCACATCCGCAAATTGCCCGTTTTCTTCTGTTGCAATTGTATCTACTGGATTTGCATAAATATTTGTGCCAATTAATGAATGCTTGCGTGTTTCTACCGCTTGAATGCGCTTACTATAAACCGCTTCAATATCCGATTGAAGTGCAGTATACGCATCTAAACCACCTGCTAGCTCGATTTCAAGGAATAATGCCCATGCTTCTTTTACCAAGTCTGCTGTTAACGACTCCACAAAGTACGAGCCACCAGCAGGATCAAGGACGTTTAGTACATGTGATTCTTCTTTCGTTACGAGGGACACGTTACGAGCGATACGAACCGATTGATCTGTTGCTTTTGTTAAGCAATCATGTGGATGGACTGTTACAACATCTGCACCACCGATTGCCGCTGCGAATGCTTCATTGCCTGCACGTAGTAGGTTTACATATACATCTAGCTTTGAAAAACTGCGGACAGATGTTTCGACTACTACTGGGACAGCGCTTGCTTCAGTGCCGAATGCTGAAGCAAATGCTTTCCATAACACTTTAAATGCACGAATTTTCGCGACTTCTGAGAAAAACTGTGTATCAATCGCAAAGTTTACAAAGAATTTGCTTTCAAATGCTTTGAAATCCTCCACGGTATTTGCTAATTGAGATGCTTGCGCTAATGCGATTGCTAATTCTTGTACAGCGTTTGCACCTTTATTGTGGAAAGGAATCGTATTCGCTGCAAATGTGCGCACGTTAGGGTAATCTGCTAATTCAACAGCTTCAGGTGCAATAATATAGCCTTCTACTGTCGCACGTTTCGCTTTTTCAATTTTTGTGAAAGCGCTTAATAAATTGTCATTAGTTGATTGCACGATCAGTTTAAATGAATATTCCGATAAATAATCAGCTAATTGACCAAGCGCTTCTTCGTTCCATTCAAAGGCAACTGGGCTATTGATTGTGATGACATCATTGCCACGCGCTAGGCTTTCTTGTAAATTTGCAAAGAAACTTTCCACATCTTCACCAACAATTTGCTGAGCTACTGCAAAATCTGATTCTTTTGTTAAATTACGAATCGTTGAAACTTGTTTTTCTAATTGTTCACCTAATTTTTCGATCAATGTTTCTTGTGTATAAAGAGGCTCTAATGTAATGTTGTCAATTGTTTTTGTGAATAGGGATTCAAATGGTTTTCCCTTCAAAGCTTTTACAGCTTCTTCTTGCCATTGTTCATAACTAGTCGATTGAAATTCGATGTCTTTCATATTTGTTGTCATATGGACGCTTTCTAGCTTCCCCCCTTGTTATATTTCTGTACTATATATTACCCGAGAATGTTCAGATAATAAAGAAAAAAAAATAAAGAAAGCCCGTAACCACAGGCTTCCTTGGCATTTTTAGTAGACTGACATCTTCTGTTTATCAACATTTTCGAGCAATTCTTTGACACGACTAAGGAATTTACCGCAAATTAAACCATCTAAAATTCGATGATCTAATGACAAACATAAGTTCACAATATAACGTGGTGCAATCATATTACCCTGTACTATTACAGGTTTTTTTACTATATTTTCCACCTGTAAAATAGCAGCTTGCGGATAATTAATAATTCCCATAGATTGGATTGAACCAAATGAACCGGTATTATTTACCGTGAACGTACCACCTTGTATGTGCTCCATTTTTAACTTGCCATTTCGCACAATTGTAGATAGTTCGTTAATTTCTTTAGCAATGCCTTTAATCGACTTTTCGTCCACATTTTTAATGACTGGCACAAACAACGCATCATCCGTCGCAACAGCAATGGATAAATTGATGTTTTTCTTTTGGATAATTTTATCCTCTGCCCAAACGGAATTGATGAGCGGATATTCCTTTAAAGCTTGTGCGACTGCTTTTAAGAAAAAGGCAAAGTATGTTAAATTAAAGCCTTCTTTTTGCTTGAACTCCGTTTTGATGCTGTCGCGATACTCGACAAGCTCCGTCACATCGACTTCCATCATCATCCACGCATGTGGAATTTCAAGTGAACTACGCACCATATTCTTCGCGATGGCCTTGCGTACAGATGTAACTGGAATTTCAATATCCCCTGAAGCTGTCGGGACAACTTCAGAATGACTCGGAGCAACATCTGGCGCGCTCGTTTTTTCTGGCACGTTTTGTTGTTGCTGCTCAACCGCTTGTTGTTGCGGGCTTTCCTCTATTAGTTGAACAGGTTTTCCAGCGGCAATATATGCTTCCACATCTTTTCGTGTAATGCGATTGTCGAGCCCTGTCCCTTGTACATGCGCTAAATCCACATTATTTTGCGAGGCTAATAGTAGCACTGCCGGTGAATAGCGACCAACCGTGCGTTTAGGACGCTCGCTAGTATCAGGCGTTTCTACTACTGGAGCAGGTGATTCTTGTCGCTGCAAACCTGCATTTAAAATGGCTGAGCTAACATTTGAACTGCCCACTACCGGTGCTTGTTGTGTTTCTGCGTCTTCTACTTCGATGGAACAAACAACGGCACCTACAGGCAGTGTTTCCCCTTCCGTTGCAATCAATTCCTTCACTATACCAGAAAATGAGGACGGAATTTCGGCATTCACTTTATCGGTCGTTACTTCAGCAATCGGGTCGTATTTGTTTACCTTGTCGCCAACTTTCACTAACCAACTATCGATTTTGCCTTCCGTCACACTTTCCCCTAATTGTGGCATCATAATATTTTGAATGGTCATTTTGCATCCCCCTATGAATCGATTATGCCTCGACATAAATGCATCCAGATTCATCTCACCACTTATGAGGTGGGATGAATCTGAAAGAAGTTAAAACGCTGCTAATTCACGAATGGCGCGCTCTACTTTATCAGGATTAATCATAAAGAACTTTTCCATTGTTGGCGCATAAGGCATGGCTGGCACATCTGGCCCCGCTAGTCGCTTAATTGGGGCATCTAAATCAAAGAGGCAATGCTCTGCAATAATTGCCGCAACCTCACTGATGATGCTGCCTTCCTTATTATCCTCCGTAATAAGCAAGATTTTCCCTGTTTTTTTCGCCGCTTCAATAATCGCTTCCTGGTCTAAAGGATACACCGTACGCAAGTCTAAAATATGCGTTTCAATACCATCCTTCGCTAGACGCTCAGCAGCTTGCAATGCGAAATGAACAGCCAATCCATAAGTAATGACCGTCACATCATTCCCTTGACGCTTCACATCAGCTTTACCAATCGGAATTGTATAATCTTCAGTCGGTACTTCCCCTTTAATTAAACGGTATGCCCGCTTATGCTCGAAAAATAATACTGGATCTGGATCACGGATTGCCGCCTTTAATAAGCCCTTCGCATCATAAGGTGTGGACGGAATGACGATTTTTAAACCAGGCGTCCCTGCAAATAACGCTTCTACAGATTGAGAGTGATAGAGCGCGCCATGGATTCCGCCACCAAAAGGCGCACGGACAACAATTGGACAGTCCCAGTCATTATTTGAACGGTAACGAATTTTAGCCGCTTCCGAAACGATTTGATTCACTGCTGGCATAATGAAATCAGCAAATTGCATTTCAGCGATTGGGCGCATGCCATACATTGCTGCACCTATAGCCACACCTGCAATGGCACTTTCTGCAAGAGGTGTATCCAACACGCGATACTCACCAAATTGGTCATATAATCCTGCAGTCGCTTTAAAAACGCCACCTTTACGCCCAACATCCTCACCCAAAACAAAAACGCGTTCATCTCGTTCCATTTCTTCTTTCATAGCAATATTAATCGCATCTATATAGGAAATCACAGCCATTATGCTTCATCTCCTTCCGCAAAGACATATTTCAGTGCATCCTCAGGTGCTGCATAAGGAGCAGCCTCTGCATAATCCGTCGCCTCGTTTACAATCACCATCAATTGCTCATTTATTTGCTCGAACCAAGATTCATCCGCAATGCCTGCATCCTTTATATACTTTTCAAAAAGTAAAATTGGATCTTTTGCTCGCCCTTCTGCGATATCTTCCGCTGTTCGGTATTGACGGTCATCATCATCCGACGAGTGCGCCGTTAAACGGAATGTGACCGCTTCAATTAAAGAAGGTCCCTCGCCATTACGTGCTCGGTCAGCCGCCTCTTTCACCACTTTATACACTTCAAGTGGGTTTTTCCCATCCACTGTAATGCCAGGCATCCCGTAGCCAATGCCGCGATCCGATACTTTTGCACAGCCTAGTTGACGCTCTACTGGGACCGAAATCGCATATTGGTTATTTTCCACCATAATAATGACCGGCAATTTATGAACGCCCGCAAAATTGGCACCTTCATGGAAATCACCTTGGTTAGATGAACCTTCACCAAGCGTCACAAAGGTGATGAAGTCCTTTTGTTGTAAACGACCTGCAAGCGCCACCCCAACTGCATGTGGTACTTGTGTCGTAACGGGAGAAGAGCCAGTTAATATTCGATTTTTCTTCTGCCCAAAATGTCCAGGCATTTGACGTCCCCCGGAATTCGGGTCCTCTGCTTTAGCAAACGCAGAAAGCATTAAATCCTTTGCCGTCATGCCAAAATGTAAAACAACGCCCATATCACGGTAATACGGTGCGATATAGTCCTTTTGATTATCTAGTGCAAATGCTGCACCTACTTGAGCAGCTTCCTGGCCTTGACAAGAAATAACAAAAGGAATTTTCCCTGCACGATTTAATAACCACATACGCTCATCAATTCGTCGCGCAAGTAGCATCGTTTCGTACATTTTAAGCACATCTTCCTCAGATAACCCTACTTGATCATGCGTTACTACCGTTTCATTCATACAAAACAGCCCCTATCTGTTAATAATGAATCGCTTTACCTTCAACAGCTAATGCCGCTTCACCAATTACTTCACTTAATGTTGGATGCGGATGAACCATCTGACCCACTTCCCACGGTGAAGCATTTAAAAAGAGACTAAGCGCTGCTTCTGAAATTAAATCTGTTGCATGCGGACCAATCAAATGGAAACCAATCGCATCATTCGTTTCTTCATCCGCAATGATTTTGACGAAGCCATCCGTCTCCCCATAAACAATCGCTTTGCCAATCGCTTTAAACGGGAATGTCGCCGTTTTAATTTTATAGCCTTGGTTTTTCGCTTGTTCCTCGGTTAACCCAACACTCGCAATTTCTGGGTAACTATAAACGCCTCGTGCGATATTCGCATAATGGAATGGAATATGATGCTTACCTGCAATATGCTCGACTGCATGAATGCCTTCATGTGACGCAACATGCGCCAACTGCATACCACCGATGACATCTCCTATTGCATAAATATGGCTTTCTTTCGTTTGGAATGACTCATTTACTTGAATAAAGCCATTTTCAATTTCGATTTCCGTATTTTCGATGCCGAAATTTTCAACATTTGCTTGTCTGCCAATTGATAGTAGCATCGCTTCAGCCGTAATTTCCAACCCTGAAAGCTTCACCTTCACCTGCTGTTCGGATTTCGTAATATTATTAGGATCCAATTCGACATTAGTGTAAACTTTAATGCCGCGCTTCGTTAAAAGCTTCATCATTTCAGTTGAAATATCGCGATCCTCCGTTGGTAAAATGCGCGCCCCTACTTCGATAATCGTGACGTCCACATCAAAATCATGTAACATCGACGCCCACTCTATCCCGATGACACCCCCACCAACAATAATGATGGATTTTGGCAGATTCGTTATGTTCAAAAATTCATCCGATGTAAAAATCGTTTGGCCATCAATTTCGACGCCTGCTAGCTTTCTCGGTCTAGAACCTGTTGCAATGATGACGTTTTTTGGAACAAGCATTTCATTTTCAGAGCCATCATTCATTTCAACAGAAATCGTGCCTGGCATCGGCGAAAAGATAGATGGACCTAGAATACGACCATACCCGTTAAATACATCAATTTTCCCTTTTTTCATCAAATGCTGAACACCTTTATGCAACTGTTCGACAACCGTTTCCTTACGCTCTTGAACCTTGTTAAAATTGAGAGTGGTATGCTGTATTTCGATACCAAATTCATCGGCACGCTTTGATTGTGCAAATACTTCGGCACTTCTAAGCAATGCTTTCGTTGGAATACATCCTTTGTGCAAGCAAGTGCCCCCAAGCTTACCACTTTCCACAACGGCCGTTTTCAAGCCTAATTGTGATGCGCGAATGGCAGCAACATAACCACCTGTCCCTCCACCTAATATAACGACATCATACTCTTTCGCCATGCTGGTCACCCCTTTGTTTCTATGAATCACAGTATTAAATCAATTATACCTCGGCATAATTGCGTCCAGAATCGGAATTGTGCTAGCACAAAGAACTCCTTTCCGATTCTGTGACATCCCCGGAGCCATAACTTATTTCAACGTTTGTTTTGACATTCCCTGAAATGAAACTAAAAACCGCTTTCATCTCACCACCTATTGAGGTGGGAGACTTCTGCTGAAAAAAGTTAATTTTATCGGCCATTCAAAATTGATTTCTCGTTTTGTAAAAATTGACTGCGCGATTTTGCAACGCGTGCAATTCGTTCTTCTGCTAAACGATTCGCAGCTAAATACGTTGGGATATTTTGTGTTCTCGAAATTTCAAAGATTTTTTCTAAGCTCGTATAAATCGATCCGACACGCTTCATCGCACGTTCACGATTGTAACCATACAATTCATCTGCTACATTGATAACGCCACCCGCATTGATGACATAATCCGGTGCATACACAATGCCCATTTTATGTAATGCTTCACCATGACTAGACTGTGCTAATTGATTGTTCGCAGAGCCCGCAATCACTTTCGCTTTTAATCTAAGGAGCGTTGCGTCATTTATAACGGCACCTAATGCACATGGCGAGTAGACATCTACTTCTTGGTCATAAATAGCTTCCGGTGAGACTGCTGTTGCACCAAAATCATTCACTACGCGATCAATGGCCGCTTGATTAATATCAGTAACGACTAATTTTGCACCCTCTTTATGCAAGTACTCACAAAGTGTATACGCCACATTTCCTAGCCCTTGAACTGCAACTGTTCTGCCTTCAAGTGAATCATTTCCGTAAGCTTCCTTTACCGCGGCCTTCATGCCAATGTATACCCCGTAAGCTGTGACAGGCGATGGATTTCCTGAACTGCCGAACGCTGGAGAAATGCCTGTTACATAATTTGTTTCTTCATGTATTAAATCCATATCCGCTACGGTCGTCCCTACATCTTCTGCTGTAATGTAACGTCCATTAAGCCCTTGAATAAAACGTCCTAGAGCGCGGAACATTTCTTCGTTTTTATCTTTAAATGGATCTCCAATGATAACGGTTTTCCCGCCACCTAAATTGAGTCCTGCTGCTGCATTTTTATAAGTCATTCCACGAGCAAGTCGAAGTGCATCTTCAATCGCCGCTTCTTCTGAGGCATATGTCCACATACGCGAACCACCAAGAGCTGGTCCTAATGTCGTATCATGGATGGCAATTATGGCTTTTAGTCCTGAAGCTTCATCTTGGCAAAACACCAATTGTTCATAATCATACTTTTGCATATACTTGAAGATTTCCATATTAACATCTCTCCCCTGATAAGAAAGCGCTTACTTCTCGCTTTTATTATTATTTTGTTGGCATTGATAAATATTTGCTTGAATATGCATGTTCTATTTATCTATAAATTTACAATACTTTCAAAATTAAAAACACGCAACCATAATCTTTGAAAATCACCTAAGTTGGAATATTCAGATTATTACTTCTATTATAAAGTGATTTTACTCTAAAAACGCTACACTGAATTTGGGGATATGAAAAATTATATAAGTATAGTTAATTATTGATTATTTGTCACAATTTCCTAGATTTTTTCAGGATTGATTTTCGTTTTCTTGACTTTCTATTTTACCATTGTAAAATTAGTTTAGATCAATTACGCCTTGACGTAATTGCGTCCAGATTTTTTTCGAGCTTGCTCGAAAAGTTCCTCTAAAAATCTGTGACATCCGCCGGGGGCTTAACTTGATTCAGCTGGGATTTGAACTCACACTGAACTAAGGCCATACTTGGCATTCTTCCCACACTTATAGAGGTGGGAGACTTCTGCTGATGCAAGTTATAAGGAGGGTTCCATATGGCTCGCATGGTCGCATTTATCATCTTAGTCATACCAGCAATCATGATGGCTGCTGGCATTAAATTTATGCGTGATACGTTATTTGGGATATTAATCTCACCATTTCCATGGCTTTGGTTACAATTTATTGTAGGCATCATCTTTTTTGTCGTAGCATTCTTATTCTTTGCTGGTTTCCTACTCCGCCGTGATCGTAAACGCGGAAAAGTTGCCGAACGTTGGCAAAAATAAAAATACAACCAACACTTGTCACTTCAAGTATTGGTTGTATTTTTTTGTTGGACGTTTCTTACTTTATCGGGATAATCTGTAATCCAACCAAGAACAGCTGGATGTGGGTTGGTCAAAAAAGATTCCCTCCCGACAATGCCGTAAAATCGAATGCCTTTTTTTGCTTCTTCACAAGCTTCTAGATAAAGCTGTTTATAATATTTTCGGTGCGCATGCACATGATCAATGTAATCCAAATCACGTAATGACTGCCAATTAAATTTCTTCGTCACTAAAATAGCCGTTTCAAAATCAGGACGCACTTCTTTCACGATTTTTAACAACTCGATATGAAAAGATGAAAAATGACTGTTTGCTGGGAGTTTTAATGTTTTTATCTCGTTTTTAAGTGCATCAGTATTAGCTAATAGTGACTCTTTCAATTCGATATTCAACGCTATATTTTCGCGATTTGCCCAGCCGACTAATTGTTTAAAGGACAGAATTCTTTTCGTTGATAGTATTCGTTTAAATCTTGAGCCAATACTATATTTAGATAACTCCTTAAACGTACAATCATTAATATTTTTTCTTACACCGGCTAACCGCATTAAATCCATATCATGAAACACAACTAAAATCGAATCCTTCGATACTTGAATATCGAGCTCAATCCCATCAGCTTTTAATGCTTTCGCTTTCTCAAACGCTTCAATCGTATTTTCGAGCTCATAAGCAGATGCGCCGCGATGTGCATAAATTGGAATTCGTTTCATTAAACGTTCAACTCTCCAAACTCTAGTAAGAATTTTCCATTTGTTGCATTTGATAAAATTGATGATTTTTTCCCTATTTGGATGTATGTACCTGGGTAAGCTTCTTTCGTTACGTGAATTTCTTCTCTGCCGACATTACGTAAATCATTCATTAATTGCTTAATTTCACGATCTAAATTCATCGCTTCTTCTTTACTCTTCAATAATTTTTGCTTTGATTGTTCGAATGCTGTAATTTGTGGACGCGTCAAATTATTAATGACGGGTAGGACACGATTCACTTGTGCCTCGAGCTGTAAAACTTCCTCTTGCATCGTTTTTAATAAAGCTGCTTTACTTTGAATAATTTCTAAGCCGTCCTGTTTATTAATACTATTAATAATTAACTCCGTGCGTCGTTCCAATCGGTTTCCAGAAACAGCAGTTATAATCAAACTTTTAGCAATTGCTGTGCCACCAATAATTTTGCCTTTACGCTCATCCACTAAAATCGAATGGCCTTTAATATTCGAGCCGAGTGCATAAAACCCAATGTTTACATCTTGCCCTGCTACAAGGTTCGCTTCATTTACGTGTTTCACGAAAATACTGCCCCCTGCTTCAATCCGCGTTTTACCTAGCCCGAAAATACCACCTCGGATAAAAATATCGCCATCAATGGATTTAATCAATTTAGCCCCTGAAACACCTTCAGCACACTCAATGGAAATATCACCTTGTGCAATAACGGAGAAACCTGCCTGAACCGTGCCTCGAATCGTTAAAGAGCCATTAAACTCAATATTCCCTGTCTCAATCCCGACATCACCATTGATTGGTAGATGGTGATTGACACTAACTATCCCTCTAGAATCTTCCAATACACCACTAATTTTTGAACGGATAACTGTTTTATCCTCTTCTTCGACTTCATAAGCCGATTTACGATCATATTTTAGCGCTGCATCACGCCCATGTAGAGCAGGTACGACTTCATCATATACGTTGTAACCAGGTGTACCCGGTTGCGCATGGGTTTTTTCGCCTAACCAAGCACCCTCATCAATTTCGTAAATGAAGTTCATATCGTAATAATCCGCCTTACCATCTTCGCGAATTACTGGTTTACGTTCTGGAAGTTGCAAATACGTTAAAATGGCATCCTCCCCCTTCATTGGCGGGGTACCTTGTGCAATTAATATCGCTTTTCCACTAACAATTGTTTCTAATTTTATATCTAAAATCCCATGTTTAATATTGTGCTCTGTCAATAAATTGCTTACATCTTGTTTGAATTTTTCTTTGTTTTCACGGATAAATTCAAGCGTTTCATTTATAAAAAGTGAAGCCGACATTTTATCACGTGAAACTTCTACCGTTACAGACGGAAGCCAATTTCCAATTTCAGTTGGAGTTTTCGATACGTTTGCTAATACATTTTTTAACACTGCAAAGTTTGTTAATTTTATTCGAGGATTTAGGCGTATAATGGCATCAAAATCTTTTAATAAAAAACCAGTTTGCAATGTTTCAATAAATATTTTTCCATTCTTTTCAGAGACTTCAAGAAATTCATTTTTAAAAATAACCACGTATATCCTCCTTCCACTTAACTTCTAGTATATACAATTATTATATTTTTGGTTAGAAAAAAATTACGAACATCTGTTTTTTAAAGTGAAATTACGAATCACCTCCTATTTTTTAAATTATAATAGGAATAATGGTCTATTTATGTCCACGTGAAATATATGCAATAAACTGTTAATTCATAATGTTTTTATGCTATTTTAGTTAGATATAACTATTCTTTAGTATTGATTATATTTCATTTTTTTCTAGATAATTCTTTATGTATGTCCATTGTATGATTTATTTCAAAATACAAAATCTTTACCCTTGTTCAATCTTTTTTCGTTTTCGTCGGGCTTCGATATACACATTTTGCTTAGTTACATCCAATGTGCAATTCACTTTAATAAACTAATTGCTACCATTTTGTATTACTAATGCGGATTCTTTATAGCTTAGTGTGATTAAGTTGGCTCAAACACTTGAGGCACACAGGTTCCAGTGGGAGACTACGTCCGTTTTCTAACAAAAAAAGAGCGCCCATAATCGCTACGGTCGCTGAAATTAGTTTATACGGACTATACGTCCTGCAAACTAAAAGAAAGGAGGTAAAAAACTAATAAAAGTATTACTATAATCATCATTCCCCGCAACTCCAAAAAATAAACATTACTTTAAAAATTTGTTTATCTTCACTATGCTATAATTTCAATATAATAACAAAATAGGAGGATATAAACTATGAATTAAGTAGGCTTTGGAGAAGTTATATTTAGTTTTTTTCTATTTTTGGATTGTTATTTACCATCGTTCCTATTATTTTTTTCTTTGGTTTGCATTAACGACAACGAAACAATTAAAAATGCAAACAAAATTATTAGAAGAAATCAAAGATCGTTTAAATCGGGAATAACAGCGCATTCAAACCCCTTAAGGAGAGATTTATGAGTTACATTATGAATTTGAGAAAGAAGATTGGCAGTGCACCTTTAATTATGGTTGGTGCCTGTGTTTTAATATTTAACAAAGAAAATCAACTATTAATGCAATTAAGAAAGGATAATAAATGTTGGGGGCTTGCTGGTGGTTCTATGGAGTTAGGCGAAAATCTAGAAGAAGTTGCCCTCCGAGAAATGCTAGAAGAAACAGGATTAATAGCAAATAATTTAGAACTATTAACTACTTTTTCAGGTCAAGATTTTTACTATCAATATCCACATGGTGATGAAGTATACAATGTTCTTACTGCATTTGTATGTAGAGATTATATAGGAAAGCTAAAATTTGATTCTTCTGAAGCTACGGATATTCGCTTCTTCGATTTAAAAGAACTCCCTGAAAATATTAGTCCTCCCGACAAATTGGTTATTCGATATTTTTTGAAATTATAAATATGAGTAGTATCAAGCATCTATCTTCCTAAAAGAATATATTAACTACGCTAAGCTATCACTTTAATTTGGCTACTCATGAAAAAAGGAGAATTTTATGAAGAAGCTTTATGTGATTAGACATTGTGAAGCAGAAGGACAAAATCCTGAGGCCGCTTTAACAGAAAAAGGTTACAAGCAGGCAATTGAATTAAAAAATTTCTTCTGTGATAAAAAAATAGAACGAATTATTACAAGCCCTTATCAACGTGCTATTGAATCTATACAACCTCTAGCAAAAACTTTAAATATTGAAATAGAACATGACAATAGATTGAGCGAGCGTGTACTAAGTAATACGGTCCTTTCAGATTGGTTAGAGAAATTAGAATTAACGTTCCAAGACTTTGAACTAAAGTTTGAAGGTGGCGAATCCAGCTCTGAAGCAAAGAAGCGAATCCTTGAATTGGTAGAACAAATTCAAGATGAGGAGTTCAACCATATCATTTTAGTTACACATGGTAATTTAATGTCACTACTTTTAAACCATTTCAATAATGACTTTGGATTTAACGAGTGGAAAAATCTAAGTAACCCTGATATATATGTTTTAGAATTTCCAAAAAACAAGGCAATCTATAAACGAATTTGGAAACCCTTGATGTAGCACGATTAAATATCAGGGCGATTCTCAACCTATTCAGATGCCAACTTAGCAACCCACACACATCAATCTAAGGGCTTGTGCGTAAAATGACATGCAAGCCCTTTTTATATACGCATTAAGCGGCGTATTAGATCACTTGTATTCCCCTTCCATTTTGTTTGTTTCTCATTTACCGCCTCACTCCCCTGTTCACTCTCAGCTATGTTATTATTTCTATATAGAAGGAATTTCCGATTAAATTTAAGGAGGCTGGAATTATCATGTTAACTTTAATTAAAGATTTACCAAAAGATCATATCGTTGGAAGTGTACATTGTGTACCAATAACTGAAGAAGGTAATATTGTTCTTTGTTGGGATGAAGAAGAGCAACTCCTAACGACAGTTGGAGGAAGACTTGAACAAGATGAAAATATAGATGAAGCTTTATCAAGAGAGTTAATCGAAGAAGTTGGTTTAATTATCGAAGAAAAGAAAATCCCTTTTTCCGCATATTATTGGGAATCCACAAATACATATACAATTTGGTACTTAGCAAAGACAAAGCAATTTCAATCGACTGATTTTGAATATGAAAAGACAGGTTACGTTATTTTGAATTTCAAAACAGCACAACAACTTTTGAAGAAAATAGAACCTAAAAATTTTCAAAGGAGAGAAATTCTCAAACAAGCAGAAATAGTAGCTAAGGAACAAAATTGGATTTAATAATAGAGTGCTAATAGCTAGGTAAGAAAAGAACCGAAAGAAGGTTTGCAGTTTGAATTATGCAGATGAATTGGTAGAAATAATTAAAAGCGATTTTTCCCTTATGACAATCCTATTAGCAGTCAAGTCATTAAATATACCAGATTGTTGGATTTGTGCAGGTGTTTTAAGAAATAAAGTATGGGATGTTTTACATAATACCCATACAACTTTGAATGATATTGACGTGATTTTTTTCCACAAAAATGATTTAACTATTGAAACAGAAAAGAAATACGAAGCTCAGTTACATTCTTTAATCCCTAATTTACCGTGGTCGGTGAAAAATCAGGCACGTATGCATATGAAAAATCATTTACAGCCCTTTAGTTCATCTTTTGATGCGATAAGTCATTTCCCTGAAACTGCAACAGCAATAGGAGCAAGGTTAGTTAACAATCAAATTGAAATTATTGCACCTCATGGGCTAACCGATTTATTTGAGTTAAAAATTAAGCCATCTCCTAAATATATGAATACAGAAAAATTACATCCTATCTTTCAACAAAGAGTAACAACGAAAAAATGGAATACTACATGGACAAACTTAATTTTGGTAAATTAGCGAGGACTATTATCGACAAACGAAGCAATATCAATCACATAGCAATCTAAGGGCTTTTGCACATAATTTAACCTCATACAACTCAAGTCTTTTTGTTATACTCATTCAACGGCTTGCAATCGTTCTTTATTAGTACGTGTATGTTCCGTCTCATAGCGCAAAAAAAGAACGACCCACATAATAAAATGTTGGCCGTCAATCTTCATCGCTATCCTAAAACATATTCTGCTAATACACTTTGAACTTTATAAATATTAGTCGATTTATTAAAGTTTTTCTGTATCGGCAACCCGCTGCCCGAAACCCATATTTTTAATTCTGCTTCTAAATCAAATGTCCCCGCAGTTTCAACGGAAAAATGAATTATGCTTTTATAAGGAATTGAATGATACTCGGTTTTCTTTCCAGTTACCCCTTGTTTATCAATTAATATTAGCCTCTTTTCGGTAAAGATAAATGTATCTCTTATAACTTTGTATGCGTTTTTTATTGTTTCGTTAGGTATCAATAAATCTTTTAATTCTTCCTGTAATTTTTCTAAATTCACTTCGCTTGCATTCCCTATTAATCCATCGAATAAACCCATACTAAATTCCCCCTACAATTATTTTATACAATACATTATATTTAAAACTATTTTTAACATAAATTCAAGTAAACATACAATTGGTTGTGTTCTGTAGTTGTAATTCAATCACCTTTTTTAAAAGCACCTTCGTCTGACAGCACAAAAAACCGGCTTGTTTCAAAATTAGTATTCGTAATTATCGGACAGCAGATGCGATGTATATAGATAGTGGCCTTGGGATAACGGAGTTTCGACGCAAAAAAAAACGATCAAGCACTTATGCTTAATCGTTGATAATCGTCTAACATAAATCGGTCAATCTCCATATCAAATTCATTCAAAAAAAACACCTCCATGAACGAGATATCCCCGTAAATGAACGTGTTCCATAGTTTACATAAATAAATTAACATTAGTTTCATGAATTCAGTATTTAGTCGGTTTGGCTACAGTGAATTCACAATAATATTTCATCAAAATCTCAATTACACCAACGTTAACTAGCCACCATCTCAATGCGAATCTTGTCCGCAATCATGGCAATGAATTCGCTATTAGTTGGTTTTGATTTCATATGGTGAACAGTATAGCCAAATAGCTCAGAAATGGACTCGTAGCTGCCACGGTTCCATGCGACTTCAATTGCATGGCGAATGGCACGCTCTACACGTGACGGCGTCGTATTAAACTTCTTTGCGATTTCTGGATATAAAATTTTCGTTACCGAACCGAGTAACTCGATATCATGGAAAACCATTTGAATCGCTTCACGTAAATAGGCATAACCTTTAATATGAGCAGGGACACCAATTTCTTTAATAATTGCTGTAATCGTTGTATCAAGTTGACGTTGATCGAGTTTTGCTGACGAATTCGTTTGTAATATGCTTTTTCGTTTCTCCACCTCTACTTGTTGTCCCGCACAATGAAGAATTTTTTGTACAAGTTGTTCAAATTCAAATGGCTTTAACATAAAATACGAAGCGCCATAATTGACAGCCTGCTTCATTACATCTTCTTGTCCAAAAGCCGTTAACATAATGACCTGCGTATCACCGTAACGGTCGTCATTGTACATTGATTCTAACACAGCAAGGCCGTCTAAATGTGGCATGATAATGTCTAGCAATAAAACGTCTATCTTGTGCTCTTCCAACATCTTAATACATAGTTTACCATTTGCTGCCGTAGCGACCACTTCAATTTGAGGATGGTTTTTAAAAAACAGTTCCATCGTTTTTACGAGCTCACGGTTATCATCCGCAATCGCAATTTTTACTTTCGTCAAACAAAATCCCCCTTTAATTTTAAGTTTCTAAAGGAATCTACTAATCTACAAGTCATATTTCATCAATGTACCGTGAAAAATGAAAGCTTTCATCACATTGTACAGTCTACCATCGAAATAGAAATAATCGAGAAGAATAATAGCCTTTATCATTTTGCCTTGAATTCCACTTTATTTGCTTTCACTTTAGTGAGTTTTCGACAACATTACAAAAAATCCTTTAAAACGTAAAAAAATGAGCATCAAGCATTATATTTTCACATTATATCGACAATAATAGCGTTAAAACTACCCTTATGTCGAATTAGCCTACGTATAATTTTAATAAAAAAAGTAAAAAAAGACTACACTTATTTTATAAGTGTAGTCAAAAAGTTATTAATTAGGGCTTTTTTTAAGCATTTCGATTACAAGAATCCCCGCACCTTTTGTCGGTTCTTCGACAAACATATGCGTTACAGCCCCTACAAAGCGGTTATTTTGTATAATAGGGCTACCACTCATCCCTTGTATAATTCCACCCGTTTTTTGAATTAATCGCTCATCGGTCACAAAAAATGTAAAAGTATTTGAGTCTTGTTTATTAATTTCAATCTCAAATGATTCTACATTTTCTCCATCAATACTCGTTAATAATTGGGCTTTCCCCTCTTTTAGTTCATCCGCATGTATAATTTCTAGCGCCGGATGCAGACTGTGTTGTAGCGATTGTTCCCATTTCCCAAAAATACCGTAAAGCTCATTACTTGCAACGGTTCCGAGTGGTGTTAATGATTTATCTACAATGGATATTTTATAACCTGGCTGACCTGGAACGCTCTTTTTCACTTGAGAAATGGATGCCGAATAGATGGACCCTTCATCAAATTGTGGCGGTTGCTTCAAAATGGAGTCGACAATTTGATGGCCTAATGCACCATACTCCATTGTTTGTGGGTCGATAAATGTTAACGTACCGATACCATCAGTTTCAGTTTTTAAAAAGGGCATTAAATTGAAAAGTTGGTCTTTTGATACGTTCACTTTCCTTGTACCCGCTTTTTGTTCAACCGTTAATTCAACATCATTCTCTTGATTTTCCAGAACGGTCAAATCTGAAAGTGTTTCATTGTTTACTTTCGTTATTTGATCGCCTTGTTTGAGCCATTCCCCAGAATCCAGCAAAACATCATGTGCGACAAATACATTGGGCAATTGAAGTTGCACACCGATGGATTGTCCCATTGGGATTAATTCCTTTGCAAAGCCTTGTAATGGAAATGTTAAAAATAGTACGACGACGAGTAATAAACGCAACCTTTGCTTCATATTTCACCTCCTCTGTTTGCTTACTATGTGACAGTTTGGATGAGTTATGAACGGAAATTTTTTGGTGTATTTGAAATTGATTTTGTACCTAACATCACGAATAATTTTGTAAATTCCTAAAAGACATATTCCATGCGATTTCGCGTAAAGGAATGATTTTTGGAGTAACTAAATTGGAAATTTTTTACTTCATATTTACTAAAAAAAAGATTTATCACCAAAAGAAAAGGAAATTTTCCAATCCACTGTCGGAATGGAAATCACCCCAATGTTATGGTGTAAAAATTAATTCACGTCTTTGTATTTTATTACCCGATGTTTAAATTTATTGATAAGCTGTGCTTTCCATTCATCTTCACCTGTATTTTCCGCTTTTCCAAAATCCTAGTTCTATATCTTGCTGAATGAAGTTATATTAAAAAAGGAAATGGCTAGTAAAATGAACTTGCCTCACTGTTTACCAAAACATATCAAAAACGCACCATTCCACTTATTCGGAATGGTGCGTTTTTAGTGTTCCCAATTTCACAACTTATCATATAAATGACCGACTTAATTTTTTAATTCATCGCATTTTTGCGTTCATTGGCCATCTGAATAAGCTCAGAAGCGTGCTGCAATGTTAATTCGGTAATTTCTGCGCCACTCATCATGCGGCTAATTTCTTCAATGCGCTCGGTTTCTTGCATTTCAGAAATCGTTGTAAATGTTCGGTCATGCTCGACTTGTTTTTTAATATAATATTGGTGATCGGCCATCGCAGCTACTTGTGGTAAATGCGAAATACAAAGCACCTGAGAATTCACCGAAATTGCGGCAATTTTTTCAGCAATGGCTTGCGCTACGCGACCACTTACACCGGTATCCACTTCGTCAAAAATAATCGATGTAATGCCATTAGACGTTGAGAAAATCGTTTTCAGCGCCAGCATCATGCGTGAAAGTTCGCCGCCTGAAGCCACTTTTGGTAATGATTTTGGCGGTTCCCCAACATTAGTCGAAATATAAAACGCAATGCTGTCCTTCCCATTTGAATCAAATTGCTCATGAGCCTCAAAATTCACGATAAATTTCGCTTTTTCCATATGTAACATGCGCAATTGATCCATGATTGCATCACTTAAAACAAGCGCATTTTCTTTACGAATGACCGTTAACTGACTTGCAAGTTGTGTCAATTCCTGTTCCATTTCGTGAAGGAGTTGCTCGTTTTTTTGCATCGTTTCATCACGATTCATTAGCTGCATTAATTCTTCTTCTATTTTTGCATAGTACGTAAGAATTTCTTCAACCGTCGTACCGTATTTGCGTTTCATTGTTTGATATTGTGCAAGGCGCTGCTCAACCTCATTTAAACGCTCTGCATCGTACTCCAAATCATCCAACGCATTTTTAATTTGATAGGCAGCATCCTGGAGCGCATAAAAGCTTGTCGTCACCGCTTCAGATGCCTCTTTAAACGTCTCATCTAAGACAACGATATTATCCATTGCCTCCATCGCGTTTCCGATAAAATCAAGGCCATTTGATTCACCAGATATGGCCTCATAAGCAATATTCGCATGTTCAAAAATTTTATGGAAATTCAATAAGCGACGGCGTTCATCATTGAGTGCCTCTTCTTCATCCGCCTTGAGATCTGCCTGTTCGAGTTCTTGGATTTGGAATTGATATAAATCAATTCGTTGCGCCATTCTTTGCTCGTCCATGCTTAATTCAGCCACTTCTCTTTTTAGCTCGCGATACGTTTCATATGCAGTTTTGTAGCGTACCTTCACCTCTTGCAATGCCGTACTCGCGAAATGATCAAGCAAGTTGATATGATATTTCTCGTCCATTAACTCTTGATTTTCATGTTGCCCATGAATGTCAATTAAACTCCCACCAATTTCACGTAATACCGTCAATGGCACGAGTTTTCCGTTGACACGACAAATACTTTTTCCCGAATCATTCAAATCACGGCGTAAAATAATCGTTCCTTCTTCCACGTCGATTCCGTGCTCTTCCAGTTTACTAAATATTGGATGATGCTCATTTTGAATTTGAAATAATCCACCGAGTTCGGCTTTTTTTTCACCATGTCGAATAAATTCAGTCGAACCGCGCCCACCTGCTAAAATATTGACCGCATCGATTATAATCGATTTCCCTGCACCCGTCTCCCCTGTTAAAACAGTTAATCCGTCAAAAAAGCTAACAGTTAAATCATCTATGATTGCAAAGTTGCGAATGCTTAATTCTCTTAACAAACAAATCCACCTCGATTTATAGCATCTCTAATAAACGATTTTTAATGTCTTCTCGGTCCACTTCAGTACGACACATAATTAAAATCGTATCGTCCCCGCAAATTGTCCCTAATATTTCAGACCAATCTAAATGGTCTAATAAGGAGCCAATGGCATTGGCGTTCCCTGGTAATGTTTTCATCACTAAAAAATGAGAAGCCCCATCAATTGACACAAATGCATCCGATAATGCACGATGTAATTTTTGAATTGGATTAAAGCGTTGGTCCGCAGGTAAGCTATATTTATAACGGCCATCTTGTAACGGAACCTTCACTAAATGTAATTCTTTAATATCACGTGAAACAGTCGCTTGAGTCACGTTATAACCTGCATTTTTTAAATGTTCGACTAAATCGTCTTGTGTTTCAATTTCATTATTGGTAATAATATCGCGAATGCGAATATGGCGTTGGCCCTTATTCATCGAGGTCACCTCATTAAATTTTATTCATTCTATGTATATTTACACTACCATTTGCATAAAAAAAATTCAAGAAAAACCCGATGGAACCGTTCAAAATTCTCTATTATCAGTTTTTTTGGGGGAGTGCCATACATTTCTTGACTAAAAAAGTAATGCATTCAATTATTCACACAACACAATATTACGTCGAACTGTAATTTATAGAAGAAAAGCATCTCCCGTTACCGTACTGGGAGATGCTAACAATTAATATGCATTATTTGAATAGCACTTTACATTATCCCTTTATTTTTTTCCGCTTAAAGAAGACGATTAATAGAACGAGAATGGCCATTAACCCAATGAATGCAGCTACCCACCCAAAATAGTCATTTTCATCTTTTGTTTTGGTGATTCCCTGCTCTTCTTTTTCGTCAATCCATTGCTCATTTGTGAAAATTTGATCCGTGTTCACTTGCACAATTACGTTGGAAGAAACTTCGGTATTGCGTATGAAACTTAGTAATTCTTTCGGTAAATAACTTGTTGCATCACTCATTTTATCAAATACGAGCATTCCGTAGTCATTATTCCAAACATTTGGCTGTAAAAAAGCAAACATCCCGGTCGACGTATGGATGAAACCATGTTCAGTTAATTGGGCAACTCCATTTTGATACGCCACAACGAGATTGTCCTTCTTTTTTAAAAGTGGGTGCATCTTAGGTCCACCAACGAAAATGACATTACTTTTCTTTAGTTGCGACTCGTTTACATCACTCGTTTTTACAATAGAGATTTTCGGTGTGGCATTATTCGTCGTTAATGAACCGTATAATCTTAAAAGTTCGTTCTCTGAAACTTCACCTGAATCTGGCACAACGATAATCAATTCATTATCATGCTTGGCAAATGGAAATGGAAATTGGCTGAATGTAAGGTAACTAGACGGATTCGTAGTTGCCATAGGTAAACTTAATGCACTATCATCATAAACGTAAATCCATTTCTTCTGGTCTGTCACTACACAAGGATTTTGCATGGCCAGTCCATTCGCTGCTACTTGGATCGATAAAACTTGCGAATCTTTTAGAATCGCTGGCTCAAATGGCACACTCACTTTCACATCCTCATTCCCTTTAGACGAAAGTGCTTGCATATCAACCGCGTGTGGAACACCATTTAAATAAACAATTAACTCCACTTTCCCATCTGAAAAATTAACACTATCCGGACGTTCAGTCAGTTCCTCATAAGAAGCGATAATATCCGAATATTTGAAATGGAGTTCAATTGTAGGATCTGTCACATTTTTACTATTCACTGGTAAATAATAAAAATGTGTATTGGTCGAATTCATCCTATTATCCAGTGTAAAATCTTGCATACCAAGCTGTTTAAATGTCACTTTATTTGAATCAACTTGTTTATTCACTACCGGCATTTCCTCAATAAGGATCTTTTCTCCCGTTAATTGCTGGACAATAGACGGCGTTGTTAATACATCAATTTTATCAAATTCTTCAGCGTTTTTCGCAGTTGCGAGTAAGGCATGGACTGCGGCATCCCCATTAACAATTTTCATTTGCGAAATTTGCAGCCCTTTTTCTGGTAACTCATTTTTTGTGACAATCTTTTTTGCCCAACTTGATGAAAACTCCTGTTGTAATCCGATTAAAACAAAATTATTCGTTAACGAGCGCACCTCTTGCTCATTTACGACATGTACGGAATTTTCTGCTGATCGCTGCGTTAAATAATTCGCTACTTGTAAAGCGGCATTTAATGTTTCCATTGACGCTTTCTCTGGTATAACGACTTGTATTTTTCCACTCGGTGTCCCTGTATATATATCAGGATAACTCGATAATGATTGCCCTATAGTTGGCGTAATTCCTTCAACATTCAAAAATGAATTGATTTGAATCGTTACCCAGTTACTCGTCGAATGTTGTGGAACACATATCCCTTCCTTCAAAAAGCCTGTAAAGCTAACGGTAATACTATGCATACCGGCCTTTAAAGCCTCTTTCGGTAAGTTCACTTTAAATTCGGACGTTTTCTCCGCAAGTGAAATTGATTGAATCGGCTCGCCATCCACTTTCACCGTCAAAGAAGAGGGCGCAATTAATATGCTCGAATGATTAATATAAAATTGAGCGTAATAATCACCTGGCTGTAAGTCCGATAACAGCTCATAATAAAAGCTCGTTTCTGCATTTGGTCCTTCTAAATGAATCATTTCATTTGTTAAAGGTGTTTTTTTCTGTGTGACCATCGGATTTACTGGAAATTCAATTGAAACAGTTTGTGCATGTCCACTCTCCCCACCGATGACTAAAATGAATAACATCATACTAACTAAAACGAAAAGCCGTTTTTGCACGTTCATTTTCCTCCTTTTGTCGTGAAACGTTCAGTTTTATACCACTTATGCTCTTCTTTAAAAATTACGCGTTTCATTTCTAAAAAAAGGGAATAGATTACGAGTAAAATCCACATTTGAGAATATGTGAAATACATCGCAATTAAATATAGTATATTTTTAAACGTTAATTGATCTTTTTCGATACTGAGCGTAATCATAACCTCTGTTAAAAATAATAAAAATGCAAGTGCCCATAAAACGACCGCTACATTCCCAATAGATAAATTTAAATCAACGAAAAAGTTGACAATAAAAATACCATTTGAAATGATTACGCCGAAGAAAAATAGGAAATATGTAAAGAAGAAGTAAAAAATATCAAACATAATGCGCTTTTGCTTCATTGAAAACAATTTCCCTAAAAACTTCAATACGACATATTGATTCCCTCGTGCCCATCTCGTTCGCTGACGCCACCACACACCTAAAGTTTCAGGCTCCTGCTCCCACGTAATAGCCGCTGGGAAAAATCGAATATGATAGCCTAAATTATATACACGAATCGTCAATTCGGTATCTTCCGCCATTGCCGATTCATCCCAGCCACCTAACTGCTCAATAATTTCTCGACGGATCGCAAAATTCGTGCCTGGTATCGTAGCTATTCCAAACCAATGCCAGCGCCCCGCCTGAGCCATCCACTGAAAGCAAATCGTTTCGATATTTATAAAATGGGTAAGCCATGTTTGTGTCGCGTTCACAACACGAAACTTCCCGACCATTGCAGCAGCTTTTGGATCATTCAGTAATCCCATAACTAGGTACCAAACAGCCTTTTTCTCTGGCGTATTATCTGCGTCATATACAGCAATGATGTCACCTTTACTATGTTGCAGTGCATAATTGAGCGCAGTTGATTTCCCTCTTCCTTTATATTGGCCCTCTGTTTCAATAATTTTAATAAATTGGTAGTCTTTTGCAAAACTTTCGCCTATTTCCTTCGTGTTGTCACTGCAATTGTCACAAACTAAAATAACCTCTAAACGATCTTTCGGATACGATAAACGGACCATTGCCTTTAATGTCTGTGCAATAACGACCGCTTCATTATGCGCCGGAATAAAAATACTGACAAAAGGTAAATCCCCCTTCATCTTTTTTTCCCACTTCGGAATCACTTTTCTATACTTCTTGAAATGCAAGTATCCACCTTGCGCCAAAAACATGTGATATAACAGCATGAACCAAATTAAAAACAAGGAAGTGTAAAATAATAAATTAGCCATTACGATCGCTCCTCAAATAACCTTTTCCGATAGCGGATGCGTAAAAGGAATATATTTAATGTAAAAATACCAACGAAAATTGTCGTTAATATAACGATAAGCCACAGCACGATTTCGAGCGGTCGTTCCTTTGCTATTAATCGCAAATCGTCTTTATACGAAAGCGAAGAGTGTGTCATAATTTCACCGTTCTCAACTGTTACACTTACTTTGTCAGTTCTCACTTCTATTGGTGTATTTTTTACGTCTAACCATTGTAAATTTGGAACCGCTTCAAACAGAGCTACCATCTCTTTTAAATAATCGATTCCTAAATAGGGATGATAAAAGCCTCCTATCATCGAACCTGGCACCTTTGAAACTTGTGCTATGTTCTCCTCGATGTCTGAAATAGGGTCACTTACCGATGAATCAACGAAGCCAACCGTTTCTGGGTAAAGCACCATCCCGTTCAAACGTGTTGGTTTGCTAATGAATAATGGGCTATTCATGACGCCCCAATTTTTATCAGACAGCTGTATTTGACCGAATACACTTGAAAAATAATTCGAAGCAACATTATAACCATTCGCACTCATCGTATAATGGGGTGCCTCAAAAGCAATCGGACTATAACCTAGCTCAATTAAACTATGAATCGAGCTTGTTAATTTTTCGTTAGTATACTGCGTTTCAATTGACTGATAAGGTGCCAAATACGCATTATACGCATCTATACTACTAAATTGATTCTCCTTTTTAAGCGGTGTCGTCTCGTCCTGTGGATTCATTGTCGTAATCGGTTGATTCAATTCAGAATCCCAAAACTCAAACCCTTCGCCTGTTTCCGTATAGCGGTATGTATGCGTATACCCATGTGCAATAATATAAGCACCGCGCTCCACCAAATTATCTATAACCGCTCTTAGCTTAGGCATATCACGGAGCATCATCATATTTCCCGTTTCGTTATTTACATAAACCGGGATGACGGCCAAATATACAGGAATACCCCGGTCTAATAAATAATCCCCCGCTTGCTGCAGTAATTCTGGATTTGTAACCGGTGAAATGTCCTCTAATCGAATGTACGCATCATGAGTTTCTGGCTTATCAATTTGAAGTAAATCAAATAAAAAGTAGGAGAAAATATAACGTTCTTCACCTAATAAATTTGTGAAATTAATATAAGATACTTGGCCCTTTTTCATAATAATCGGATACGATTTTTCATATTGTATACCTTTTAAAAGTACTTCCGTTTTCTCATCGATTTGAATTTCTCGTACGACTTTTTCAAAGTCCAATGGTTGGTTTCCAATAGAACGAACCGAAACATCTCCTATAAATTCCCATTCATCAAACTGTGGTAGAAACTTAGCAAATTCACCGATGACTAGTAGCTCCTTTGAATAGTTTGAAAGCAAATCAATTGCTCGGCCAGAAACCTTTCCATCTGTTTTCGCATAGGCGACGACAATATGTGCCTCATTTAAATGCGCTTGCTCGAGTTGTTCCACATGAATAAAATCGACTTGCTCAAACAAGCCACTCATCGTCGCCTGAATCATATGAACATTGGCCATTGCGTTGTCATCTTGATTTGCGTAAACAATAAGTACACGACGTTCATCTAAATTTTGCAAACTTGCATCAACATTAGTCGAAAAAGTAACGGCAAATAATAATGTGACTAACAGAATGATTTTACATCGCATAATAAATAAGCTCACTCTCTAGTTCCTCGATAAATTGTTCGTAGGAATGCTGTTTTAGCAAATCATCATATTCATTAAAGCTAATATGAAATGAAAGTGTTACCGTTTTTCCATTTGTTAGCTGATGTGTTTGTAATAGTATGGAAAGCTTCTCAATAATAATTTCGACATGTGCTTTTGGCGTTTCCGTTAATAAGAAGGCAAAGCGATTGTCGAGATAGCGAAACTTCCGGTCAGTCGTACGTAATAGTTCATTCGCCTTCTGTCCAATCGTCATAAGCAAATGCTGCATCTCTTTTGAGCCATATGCTTTATTGAATTCTTTATAATGATCCAGTTCGACTAGTAACAGCGAAAAGCTTCCTCCATGGCGGTTTACACGGCTCATTTCCCGCTTAATTTCTACTTGCATACGTTTCTTATTATCAAATGACGTATCCGTATCGATTGAGACGAATTGTTCCACTTCGTAGCGTAGGCGTTTCCGATCATTCATCACTTCACTAATTCGTTCATGTATATTCCCAGCGACAACAACACTTACAATTAACGCAACACCAAAAATGAAGAATTGCTCGATGGAAAGCATTTGGAATTGTAAACTACTGAATGTCGTATTTTTTACAGACATAATTAATATAGTAGTTCCGATTAAAAATATCAGAAGTAAACTTGCAACTAATCCGTTAAGTGTCCCATTAAATAGGGCCAATCCGATAATGATAAACATCAAAAAGACTAACAATAAATTCATAGTCGATGTACTGTTAAAAAATAAAATTAAAGAACTAAATATACCTAAGGTTACTAATAATTGGGTATATATTCCGTAAGCTGACTTAAAAAACGCCCTCATCCTTTCCCTTCCTTTCTGCTAGCAGTGACAATACATTATCAAACATATGTGTATAAAGCCCGTCTATTACGATATAGCCTCCATAATAAACGCTGTCCGAATCACTGATGCGTAACGTTAATAATTGTTGATATAATTGCTGGGCGAGTTCATTTTCTTCAAGCTCGAGCATCATCAAAGTGGCAAGAGCGTATACAGCTGCCGATTCATAATGTACGATCGGTTTTTTCGTTTTCGGGTCAATACGTCCGTATAGCTTTCCTTCTGATGCCATTGCCTCTTTAGTTAATGTAACCAATGTTTCGACGCTATAACCCCACTTCGCACGATGATAGCCGATGTAATATTGGTCGATTAAATTAATCTCTTCCTCATATTCATAATTTCTCGTCGCGACGATATAGCGTTGTGGGAAAAAACCATCTTTAGAAAGCGGGGCATTAAGGAGAATATTTCGATTCGCTGTATATTGATTCTTTGTCATAAAGCCTTTTTCATATAACATGTCATATGCTTCTGGAATGATATACGACATCGTCACCAAATTTGCCTGACTTGTCGAATTTACATCATAGAAATCCACAAGAATTCCATCTACAACATTCGACTTGACCAGTGTAGACGCTATGTCATCCGCCAGCTTTTCGTAGCGCTCCTCATCCCAAATTACCGCACCATTATATAATGCTTGCATAATGCGTAGATCGTCTATCAATGCATTGACTGTCGACGTTTCCCCTTTCAAAATACGCCACGAAACGGTGTTATCCTTCGTCAAAAAATGTTCCATTACTAATTGTACTTGCTTCTCAAACTTGATAGGATCATTTTGTTCTACTAAAAATTCCATCCATAAACCGATTGATTCAGATAAATACTCCTCTGATCGCTCCGTTAAATCTGTTTGTAACCAGCCATTTTTCAAAAGATGCGCCTCAATGAATTGCTGAGTTGGCAATCGATCATGCTCATTCGATTTCACATACTTTTTATGCTGACACCCAAGTAAGATGTATGTACAAATAATAAAAATAACACAAATGAACGTCCTCTTTCCAACCATTTGCACAAGTCTCCCCTCATATCTTCCTATCATTCCCTAAAAAAGTGCTATTTCTAAGAAAATAAGTATAAACCTAAAAAAGTACAAGATAAAGTCATGATGACGTATCTTGTACTTTGCATTATTTTAATTGCGCATGTGCTTCTTTTACAACGGAATCGAAATTTGTAAAGGCTGCCACTTCTTCACCTTCATGTGGGTTGTATAAATGGAATAAAAATTCGATATTCCCTTCACCACCTGTAATCGGCGAAAATGAGGCATCTTTTACGACAAATCCAGTTGCTGTTGCCACTTTCGCAGTTTCTTCTAACACAGCTAAATGAACTTTTGGTTCGCGGACAATGCCTTTTTTGCCAACATTTTCACGTCCCGCTTCAAATTGCGGCTTGACGAGTGCCATCACATCACCGCCTGGCATTAATACCGTTTTTAATACCGGTAAAATGAGAGCAAGTGAAATAAACGACACATCAATTGTTGCAAAATGAGGTAAACCCTCTACTAAATCTTCTGGCTTCGTATAACGGAAATTGGTTTTTTCCATAACCGTTACACGCTCGTCGGAACGAATTTTCCAAGCGAGCTGATTGGAGCCAACGTCAAGTGCATAGCAATGACGCGCCCCGTTTTGTAAGGCACAATCTGTAAAACCGCCTGTTGATGAGCCAATATCGAGCATTAATTTGCCGTCCACGGACAAATCGAATATTTCTAAAGCCTTCTCGAGCTTCAGACCTCCACGCGATACATATTTTAAATCGGACCCTTTTACTTGAAGTGGCATATCGATCGCAATTTTTTCGCCTGCTTTATCGATGCGAATCTCATTTGAAAAAACTAGACCTGCCATAATGGAGCGTTTTGCTTTTTCGCGTGTTTCACATAATCCACGTTCAACAAGTAAAATGTCTACACGTTCTTTCGGTTGTTTCGTCATACTTTATTAAACCCTACCTGACTGTTTTTTTGGGACAAGTTGCTCTATGCGTCTTACTGCTTCTTCCGCTGTCACATTAATTTCAGCAAGTAATTGGTCCACATCGCCATGCTCGATAAATTCATCTGGAATACCCATTCGTTCAATGGCTAATGTTCGGTACTGGTGATCGCTTGCAAATTCAAGAACCGCGCTACCAAATCCGCCTTGTAACATGGATTCTTCAATCGTTAAAATCGGTAATCCGGCTTTCATGATTTCATGTAGCATCTTTACATCCATTGGTTTTATGAAGCGGGCATTAACCACTCGAACCTTTGTGCCTTGCTGCGCTAACACCTCTGCTGCTTCCAATGCCATTGGAATCGTCGTACCGAATGTTAAAATGACCGCATCATTACCTTCTCGTAACACTTCCCACGAACCGATTGGCAATGCTTTCATTTCCGCATCCATTTCGACACCGTAGCCATTACCGCGTGGATAGCGTAACGCAATTGGACCGTCATTATATTCAAGTGCTGTTTTGACCATATGCTGGCCTTCATTTTCATCTTTTGGCATCATTAATACGATATTTGGAATATGACGTAAAAACGAAATGTCAAATACGCCTTGATGCGTTTCTCCATCCGCACCAACTAAACCTGCACGATCAATACCAATAAATACATTTAATTTCGGTCGTGCAATATCATGTAACACTTGGTCATACGCACGCTGTAAGAAAGTTGAATAAATCGCTAAAAACGGTTTCATTTGTTGTGTAGCAAGTCCAGCCGCCATTGTTGTCGCATGCTGTTCGGCAATCCCGACATCAAAGAAACGTTTTGGATAATCCTTTTGAATACCTTCTAGCTTCGAACCTACTGGCATAGCAGGTGTAATCGTCACAATACGCTTATCTTCAGCCATACATTTTCGAACAGATTCTGCCACTAAACTACTCCATGCAGGACCCTTTGTAGCCGACTTCACAAACGCACCCGTCTCGATTTTATATGGACCTGTACCGTGCCAAGTGCCGACTGTATCTTCCTCTGCTGGTTTATAGCCCTTGCCTTTCTTCGTAAGGACATGCACTAAAACCGGACCTTTTACTTTTTTCGCGTACTCTAATGTTTTTTCAAGTGCCTCAAAATCATGACCATCAATTGGTCCTAAATATTTAAAGCCCATTTCTTCAAAAAATACACCCGACACGACTAAATATTTTAAGCTATCTTTTACACGTTCCGCCGTAGAAGCAAGCTTGTCTCCAACGACAGGAATCTTTTGTATTAATGACTCTAAATCCTCTTTAGCACGCGAATATTCCTTTGCTGTACGCAAACGGCCTAACACGTCATGCAAAGCCCCAACATTTGGCGCAATCGACATTTCATTGTCATTTAAAATGGCTACCATATGCGTCTTTTCATGCCCAATATGATTGAGTGCCTCGAGTGCCATACCGCCCGTTAAGGCACCGTCTCCAATGATTGGCACAACAAAATTTTTATCTCCTTTAATATCACGCGCGGCTGCCATACCCATAGCAGCTGATAATGAAGTCGAGCTATGCCCTGTCTCCCACATATCATGGTCGCTCTCAATTAACTTTGGGAATCCGCAAAGCCCTTTAAATTGGCGTAAAGTATCAAATTGATCTGCACGACCTGTTAATATTTTGTGCACATACGCTTGATGTCCTACATCCCATAAAAATTTATCCTTTGGACTGTTAAAAGCTTTATGCAACGCTATCGTTAATTCTACAACACCAAGATTCGGTCCTATATGACCACCTGTTGCTGAGCATTTTTCGATTAAAAAAGCACGGATATCTTTAGCGAGTGCTTCTAATTGCTTTTTATTCAAGTCTTTTAAAAAGGATGGACTAGAAATTTTCGTTAAATCCATCTCATCCACACACCTTCTCATCAGTTTATTCACCATTGTGATTTTTCTATTATAGCAATGTAAACCGTTTGACAAAAGTTTTACACTCTTTAATTTGTACGTTTTACAATATATTGTGCCAATTGCTCTAATAGGGCTGTATTGGTATCAATCATTTTGAGTGCATTTAGCGCCTGTTCATAATGATTGACCAGTTTTTCCTTCGCGCCTTCTAATGTAAGCAATGCCGGATATGTACTTTTATCACTCGCAACATCCTTACCAGCCGTTTTTCCTAATTGCTCAGAAGTTCCTTCAATATCTAGAATATCATCTTGGATTTGGAATGCTAAGCCAATATGATGTGCGTATTCTACTAATGCGCGGCGTTCTTTTTCTGGTGCATTTGCTAATACCGCACCAGATTCGATACTGAAACGTAATAAAGCTCCCGTTTTATTGACATGAACAGTTTCAAGTTCTTGTAAATTTAATAAACGCTGCTCGCCGTCCATATCTAATATTTGTCCGCCTACCATTCCTTCCGCACCAGCAGCAGCACTTAATAACTCAACAAGTTCAATGCGCTTGTCAGCAGCAATATCGAGTCGCGCCAATACACCAAATGCTAACGTGTTTAAAGCGTCACCTGCTAATGTTGCTAATGCTTCGCCATAAACAACATGGTTTGTCGGCTTGCCACGGCGTAATTCATCATCGTCCATACAAGGTAAATCATCGTGAATTAATGAATACGTATGAATCATTTCAACTGCCGAACCAACAATAAGGCTAGGCGCTAATGGCTGTTCATACATTTCACATACCGCCGCTACAAATAATGGACGGATGCGTTTGCCACCTGCTTTTAAAGAGTATAGCATCGATTCTTTTAAATGCTTGGGCGCTTGAATGCCTTCAACTAATTGGTACATTTCCTTTTCAATTGCGGGAATATTTAATTCAATAAATTGCTGCAATGCGTTATCCATAAATTAATCTTCTCCATTTCCTTGGTCGAAAGGCTGTTTTTCACCATTTTCGCCAACGATTGAAATTAATTGCTGCTCTGCACTTTGAAGTGTATCATGACAAAGTTTCGATAGCTCCATTCCATTTTTATAAAGATCGATTGCTTCCTCTAACGGTACATCACCTTGCTCTAGCTTACGAACAACTTCTTCTAGCTCGGCCATTGCAGTCGCAAAATTTGGCTTTGTCATCATTTTCCCCCCTCTTTTTGTACGTGCGTTTCCAGTATTTTGGCTTGTGCATAACCATCTTGAAAAGTAATGGTCACTACATCATTTTTCGCTAAGTCCTGAGTTGATTTTACTACGGTTTCATCCTTATACGCTATACTAAACCCTTTATTCATAATGGCTAATGGATTTAATGCTTCTAACATGCGTAAATGGTTGGCAAATTCGACTTTATTTTGCGCCAGCTTCTGCTGCATGGCACGATTTAGCTGATCTGTGCGATGCGCTAGTTGCTGCTTGGACGCGGTCAATTGATGATGAGGTGAATACTGTTTTAATTGGCTGCTCATTTGTTGCAAAGCCGATTTTTGTTTGAATACATACATGTTTATTGCATTTTCTAATTGATGGTCCATTTGGGCAAGTTGTTCTGTAAAAGGACGATATAATCGTTCTGGGGTTGCCAATGGATAAGAATTTTGTAATTTTGTTAACCGATTTCGTTCAAATGTTAAGCGTGATGTCATCATTTGATGGAGCATCGATTTTTTCGCCAATATGTTTTGGAAGAGCTCTTGCTGATTCGGCACCGCTAACTCTGCTGCCGCAGTTGGTGTTGGTGCACGTAAATCGGCTACAAAATCGGCAATCGTCGTATCCGTTTCATGTCCGACTGCACTAATGATTGGAATGCGGCTTTCAAAAATAGCACGCGCCACCATCTCTTCATTGAATGCCCATAAATCTTCAATCGAACCACCACCTCGCCCGACAATTAGGACGTCACAAAGTGCATGACGATTGGCCAAATAAATATTTTCGGTAATATTCGGTGCCGCCCCTGCCCCTTGTACAAGTGTCGGGTAAATGATAATTTCCACCTGAGGGAAACGGCGATTAATGGTCGTACAAATATCTCGAATGGCTGCCCCAGTGGTCGCAGTTAGTACACCGATTGTTTTTGGATACTGCGGAATTGGCTGTTTAAAATTTGCGTTAAACAGTCCCTCTTTTTGCAGCTGTTCTTTTAATTGATTAAAGGCGACAAATAGGCCGCCGATGCCGTCTGGTTCCATCGTTTGGGCATACAATTGATAGACCCCGCTAGATTCGTACACATTGACATCTCCACGTATGAAAACTTTCATTCCTTCTTCAGGCTTAAATGAAAGTTTCGATGCTTGAGTGCGAAACATTGTCGCGTTAATGCGTGAGCCATCATCTTTTAATGTAAAGTAAATATGTCCCGAACTATGAATTTTCACATTCGAGAGCTCCCCCATTACATAAACATCACGTAAATGTGGATCGGCATCAAATTTGCGTTTGATATATTTCGTTAATGCTTTAACGGTTAAATAAGAAGACGATGACATTGACGTTTTGCTCCTTTTTGGTGGATTGAATTTGTACTTTTGGATTTTTATTACTATGTAGTAGTAGCGTTAAAGCTTAAGTTCGTAAATTTATCCAAAAAGAAAAGCTGTTTCTCCTCAGAAAAACAGCTTCTGTATTTCTACATTTTATCTTTTTTTACATTGTTTGTCGCGCAATAACTTTTTCTGCGGATTGAACGGTATTAGCTAAAAGCATTGTAATCGTCATTGGACCTACTCCACCTGGTACTGGTGTAATATGAGAGGCAATGCCATCTACATCTGCAAAGTTTACGTCGCCGCATAATTTATTATTTTCGTCACGGTTAATACCTACATCAATTACGACTGCTCCTTCTTTTACATGCTCCTTCGTAATAAAGTTAGCACGTCCTACAGCGGCAATAATAATATCCGCTTGCTTCGTGAATGAAGGTAAGTCTGGAGTTTTTGAGTGTGTGTATGTCACCGTTGCATCATTCTGTAATAAAAGTTGCCCCATTGGTTTGCCTACAATATGGCTACGGCCAACGATAACCGCATGTTTCCCAGCCACTTCAATGCCCGAGTACTCAAGTAATTTCATCACTCCATAAGGGGTACATGGTAAATACGTATCTTGACCTAACATCATTTTACCCACACTTACTGGTGAAAACCCATCCACATCTTTTTCAGGTGAAATTGTTGCAATCACTTCATCTTCATCTATATGTTTCGGTAATGGAAGCTGTACAAGAATACCATGAATATCTTGGCGCTCATTTAATGTACGGATTTGATCTAGTAAATTCTCTTCAGTCGTATCTTCCGGAAGTTTGATTAATTCCGAATACATTCCGATTTGTTCACACGATTTTTGCTTGTTCGTAACATACGTTTTTGAAGCAGGATTTTCCCCTACTAAAATAACCGCTAAACCAGGTGTTAAACCTTGTTTTTTAAGCGCTTCTACGCGAATTGCTACTTCCTCGCGAATTTCTTGACCGATTTCTTTCCCATTAATTATTGCACTTGACATGTTGTGACTCCTTCCAGTGATTCCTAAAGTTTATGTAAGTTCTAGTCTACTTTAAACCAATTTTACCTCGGCGAAATTGCGTCCAGATTTTGAATTTTGCTGAGTACTGCGTCGGGCAGGACTCAGCAAAATAAACTCCATTCAAAATCTGTGACATCCGCTGGGGCTTATTTTCGTCCCCCCGAAAAAATGCGAACATCACATGCATCTCATCACCTAAAATAGGAGACAGATGTTGAACGAAATTAAACTAGCATTTCTTAAAAAAAATCATCTTCGGCTTCTCTATCAAAATGGATTCATCCTCATTGACAAACTAGGAAATTCCCTACTGACTTGAAGCTTCACTTTACTTGGCTGTAAATTTCGAAAGTACACCGTTGACAAACTTGCTTGATTTTTCATCACCAAATGTTTTACTTAGCTCAATAGCCTCGTTCATCACAACTTTATTTGGTGTTTCAGTCGCATACATTAATTCGTATACCGCTAAACGTAAAACGGTTCTTTCAATTTTCGGTAGACGGCTTAGCGTCCAGTTCTCTAAGTTTTTTTCTAGCGCAGCATCAATTTCTGTCTTATGCTCAGTTGTACCACGTACCAATTGTTCTAAAAAGGCATTTGATTTTTGTTCTTCTTCAAGTACATGTCCAATTGCCTCTTCAAATGTAAGTTCTGTGCTGTCCAACTGAAACAATACTTGTAACGCTTTTTGGCGCGCTTCTGTTCGTTTCATGATTAAAGCTCTCCTTCATAAGTAGCATTAAGTCCTATGATAGCACATTTTTATTATCATATCACCGTTTCAATTATATTTTAAAAATTATGATGAATTTCGGGCAATATATGAAAATTTTTGCGTAATTTTTGTGGGTCTTTAGCAAAATATGCGCTTGACTTTATAAAGTGAAATTAGGAGCCATTCTGTAGATGTGACTTTCTAATATAGATTCTAATAATATGTGTGCTACTTTAGGCTGGCTATGCACATGAGCCCCACAGCTTTGTTGCACAAATCAGTACGACTTATGTGTGTGCTTTGTGCAAGGCCAGTCTTAATGAAAGTTACCGATTCTGTTGCTTCTATAACTTGGGGCGCCACTATCGTGGGAAGCGGCAGATTCTTTCTTTAATTTTCATTCAGATAGGTAACGGCATTCTAATTTATTTGCTTTCTACATTTAGTATCCCTCTACAGTGAGAGGCGACATTTTCTTTTGAATTTGCATTTTGGATCGTTACCAATTCCAATGGCTTGCCATGTTACCAAAGCTATTTAAAAGCTTGGGCGGCCTTTACTGCCTTTTGCCATCCATTATATAAATCCTCGCGTTGTTGGTCGTGCATTTCCACTTCAAACTGGTGGTCAAGCTGCCAATGATTTTGGAGCACCGCCGTACTGTCCCAAAAGCCGACTGCTAGTCCTGCCAAATAAGCCGCACCAAGCGCTGTTGTTTCATTAACTGCGGCTCGTTCCACCGGCATGTTTAAAATATCTGCTTGGAATTGCATTAATAAATTATTTTTCACAGCCCCACCATCGACACGCAATGTTTTAATGTCTATTTGAGAATCGGAACTCATCGCTGTTAAAACATCGCGAGTTTGATAGGCCAAGGATTCCAACGTTGCGCGAATGAAATGTTCCTTTGACGTACCGCGCGTCAATCCAAATACAGAACCACGGACATCCGAGTCCCAATAAGGTGTCCCAAGGCCGACAAAAGCAGGGACAACATACACACCATCTGCATCCTTTACTTTCTTTGCATAGTTTTCACTTTCTGTTGAATTCCGAATGAGCCGCAAGCCATCTCGCAACCACTGAATCGCTGAACCCGCTACAAATATACTACCTTCCAGCGCATATTGCACCTTCCCATCAATGCCCCAAGCAATCGTCGTCAGCAGCCCATGTTCAGAGCGTACCGCTTCTTCACCTGTATTCATCAGCATAAAGCAGCCTGTGCCATAAGTGTTTTTAACCATCCCTTTTTCAAAGCATGCTTGCCCAAACAATGCAGCCTGCTGATCCCCTGCAATTCCTGCAATCTGTACGGGGTGACCAAAGAAATGGTGCGCTGCGATTTCGCCGTACACTTCTGACGAGGGGCGAACTTCTGGGAGCATAGAAGCTGGCACACCTAAAATATCGAGTAACTCACCATCCCACTTCAAGTCAAAAATATTGTACATGAGCGTTCGTGAAGCATTCGAATAATCCGTTACGTGAACAGCGCCATCTGTCAGTTTCCATATAATCCATGTATCAATTGTGCCAAATAATAATTCGCCCTTTTCAGCCTTGTCACGTGCGCCCTCCACATGATCAAGAATCCACTTTACCTTTGTTCCAGAAAAATATGCATCCAATAAGAGGCCCGTTTTTTCCCGGAAAAGCTGCTCATGCCCCGCTTCTTTTAATTCTTCACAAATCGAAGCCGTTTGACGAGATTGCCAAACGATTGCATTATAAATAGGCTCCCCTGTATATTTATCCCAGACAACCGTTGTTTCACGCTGGTTTGTAATGCCCACCCCAGCAATTTGATGCGCTTGAATATTATTTTCCGACAACACTTTCGCAATGACCGTTAATACGGAACTCCATATTTCCATCGGATTATGTTCTACCCAACCAGACCTCGGGAAAATTTGCTTAAATTCTTGTTGCGCAACATATTCCACATGCCCCTCTTTATTAAATAAGATTGCGCGAGAGCTTGTTGTCCCTTGATCTAAAGACATCATATATTTTTTCATCGCATATCTTCCCCCAAAAGAAACTTAATTATTGCTTACGACTTCATCAATGGCTTCCTGTAATTCTTTTCGGTAATCGGATTTTTGTAAAGTCGTCCAGTGAAACGATTTCGCCATTTCATCTAGTACCGCTTCTTTCATGTCATTCACTTGATGAATAGTAAAAAGCAATGCACCTGTACGACGGATAAAGAAATCAACAGGCTTTGCAATGGCTTCATAGTGCATCGCATAATGTAATTCACCATACGTAACCGCATCCAACGGCGTATCATTTTGCTCGGCGAAACGAAAAACTTGCGCGCTATTCGTCCCGTATCTACGTACAATTTTTTCACTTTGCTCAAGTTTTAAACCGATTTGAACACCACTTGTAATTTGTCGTTCAACATACTGTTCAAAAAATGCCGAACCGCTTAAATCCCCACCAGAAATGGGCAACTTTTTAGTGATGCAGCTTGAATACGTTTGATGATATTCAATTGAAAGTTGCTTGCTCACTAGATCCACTATTTTTTCGGCCATCTTTCGGTACCCGGTTAATTTTCCGCCCGCAATCGTAATGAGCCCTTGCTCGGACTGCCAAACTTCATCTTTCCTTGAAATTTCCGATGGGTTTTCCCCTTTTTCGTGAATTAATGGACGGACACCCGCCCAGCAAGATTCAATTTGTCGTTCTGTTAATTGTAAATGCGGAAACATAAAATGGATAGCTTGTAATAAATATTTTTTATCATTTGCTGTAATTTTTACTTCTTCAGGTGCGCCGTTATAAAATGTATCCGTCGTACCTACATATGTTTTTCCGTCACGTGGAATGGCAAAAATCATGCGCCCATCATTTTGCGTATCAAAATAAATCGCTTGCTGCAACGGGAAATCCTGTTGATCAAACACAACGTGAACACCCTTCGATAATATTAAATGCTTTTCAGTAAGTCCTGCTTCTAATTTTCGTACTTCATCCACCCAAGGCCCCGATGCATTAATAACTTTTTTCGCTTTAATGACGTACTGTTCTTTTGTAAATTGATCTTCCACTGTCACCTTTGTAAACGCTAAATTTTGTGTATCCATTTTAATCACTTTCATATAATTGACGGCATATGCCCCATGTTCTACTGCTGCTTTTAGCACTTCGATTGTCAGGCGTGCATCATCTGTCCGATATTCGACATACATGCCCGCGCCTACTAAATCCTCTTTTTTTAACAACGGTTCTTGCTGAAGTGCCATGTCCTTCGAAAGCATAAATCGGCGCTCACTCTTTTTGACACCAGCTAAAACATCATACACTTTGAGTCCAAAAGCCGTGGCAAGCGGGCCAAATGAGCCGCCCTTATAAAACGGTAATAACATCCAAATTGGCGTCGTCACATGCGGACCATTTGCATAAACAATGGCACGTTCACGACCGAGTTCTGCGACTTCTTTTATTCTCATTTGCTTTAAATAACGCAATCCACCGTGAACTAATTTCGTGGAGCGACTTGACGTTCCCGATGCAAAATCCTGCATATCCACTAAACCAACACTCATGCCTCGCGTGACAGCATCTAATGCAATTCCTGCCCCAGTTATGCCACCGCCAATTATAAAAACATCAAGGGTTTCCTTTTGTAATGTCGCCATCGTTTGTGGTCGTTGCTTGAACGAAAATTCCTTCATAGTGAACAATCCTCCATTCTACATGTGTGTTCAGCTTTCCCCAGTTTTTTAAATAAAAAAAACCTAGCAATGAAAAATTCTCTGCTAGGTTTACATGATGGTATTATTTTGACTACTTTAAACGGTGGGAATTATTCAGCTTCTTTAGACGTCTCAAATTGAATGCCTGTTACATGAATATTCACTTCACTTGTTTCGATTGCTGTCATATTTAAAATAGCTTGGCGGATAGATGTTTGTACTTCTTTTGCTACTTTTGGGATAGCAAAGCCGTACTTCACTGTACAAAATACGTCAATCACAATATGCCCGTCTTCTGACATGGCAGATTTAATTCCTTTTGAATGTACTTTTTTCCCAAAACGTTCAACAACACCCGATGCAAAGTTACCACGTGTAGAAGCAATCCCTTCAACTTCTGTCACGGCAATACCTGCGATAACTTCAATTACTTCTGGTGCAAGTTCAATTTTTCCGATTTCATCTTTTCCAATCGGTGTTGGTTGTACGAATGATACTGGTTGTTTTTCAGCCATATGTGAAACATCCTCTCTTTATGTAAACTTGCCAATTAAGGCTTTCATATAGGATTTCTAAGCTTATTATACTACATTTAGCAAGGTGATGTGTGATTGTAAACACGTTTTTCAAAAATAATTGAATTGCTAAATAAAGTGAAACGTTTTTCCGCAGATGGGCGCTTTCTATTAGGATTCTAATATAGTTTGGGCTTGTTAGGCTGGCTAAGCACATGAGTCATACAGCTTTGTGCACGACCAAGCCCAACACGATGTTGGTCACTCCGGTGTTGTCACACGACGTGGCGATTTTAGCCTAAGTTCTCCTTTTAAAGTTTAATGGTGAGCCCTATACGTTATATGTCAAATCGTGTCATTCCATACAAATTGTTCTTGCTGCGTTTCGATTAATTGAATTTCATATTGTGTCAAATATTGCATCGCCGCAAATAAAATGTCCTGCTTTACTTGAAGCATTTCAGCCGTATCATTTGTACTCACAAAATAGCGAACAATTATGCGGCAAGAGCTCGGGCGTAGTTCATCCATTGCCACATGGATAATATTTTTTAGCGTTTTTGGATGTAAGGCTATTTGTTCATGCAATGAGTTGATAAATTTCACGACGTTTTCTTCATTGTTTTCGCTCGAAACAAATAAATAATGTTCGATTTTACGTTGCTCACGCTTGGTCAAATTATATATTGGACGATTGACTAAATAGGAATTCGGGATATAGACAAGGCCTTTGTCACCTGTTTGAATAATCGTACTCCGTAAATTAATATCCTCTACCGTGCCATCAATTTTTCCATCGCCTGTCATAATCCAATCACCTATTTGAAATGGCTTATCCAGCGCGACACTCATCCCACCAAAAATATGTGCCAGCGTCTCACGAATTCCAAACGCGAGAGCAACTCCCGTCAATCCGATTGCTGTTAAAAAACCTTCCAAATTAAAACTCCATACCGATGCAATGGAAAACATCGCAATGACCATTACAATCACTTTGCTGATGCGTAGGAAAAAGGGTGTTAAAATATCTTGATTTTCTCCCGTTTCAAAGCGCGTAGGATTTTTTAAGTAAAAGCTTAAAATGTCGTACAATGCCTTGAAAATAAAGTAAATATAAACCGATTCTATGAACTTTTGTAGTTTGAGTACATCAAATAACCAAACTTCCAAAAGCATTGATAACGACATTAATAGAAGCGTAAAGATAAATGCATTCCGGAATGCTGGAAATGTATATTTAGTTATATCGCTTAATACAGGATGCTGCTTTTTTTCCAGAAATGTCGCCATTTTCATCACAATTGGGCGAACAACAAGAAAAAGCATTAACAAACCAACAATAACGATCAAGATTGCAGCTAAAATATCCGTCCAAGTTGGTGCCTTAACTGCTGGTATAAACCATTTAATTGAATCCCACAAAAAAATTCCACCTTCTTCATCCCGCAGTAACGGGCAGTAATTCATATGTAGTTATAAATAGCGTGTTAGATACACCCTTTCTCCTTCCTCGATTTGAGAAGCGTTAGGGAGATATCTCTACTCACTTTGCTATTTGCGCTTGCATCATAACATGAGAGAGCTTATTTTGCCTAACAAAAAATATAGCTTTTCATTTTCATTGAGTATTTTCCGTGTAGAGTTACTAATAAGGAATCTTATATGGATACTTATAAAGTGTGTAGAGGCTAAGTTGGGTAAGGACAACACGATGTTGGTCACTTAGGCTTTGCCGTGGGAGGCGGCGGTTTCAGATGATTGAAGCTATTTTTGCTTTCTAAACTCGTTACCTAATGAATTAATTTGTTTGTATGTAATGCCCTCTTTTTTATATTTACTTGTCATTACATCAACATGACTTAAAAAATGAACCAATATTAGCAAATGTTAATCAAATAATAATTTGCCTTGATACATTTTTGATTTTCTACTTAAACGGCAGTTACTTCACATTTTTCACTAAGTGTTCAGTAATTTTGTCTAAAGTTATAGAAATGCCAAACAAATCACTTTAGGTATTTCATCTAATGATAAGGTGCCTAAGGTATTTGCTAATGTTCCTTTATTTTGTTAATCTTGGTACCATTAGACCATGAAAACTTGAAGGGACTGAACTATGCGTAGATGGCAATATTTTTTATCTAACTGATTAAAAATATTGGAGGTAAAAGTATTGATAATAGAACTAAACACCCAAAGATTGCATTTAAGAAGAATGGAAGTTTCAGACTCATATAGCTTGTTTAAAATTTGGTCTGATCCAGATGTAACTAAATTCATGAACATCTCTAGCTTTACACATGAAGCTCAAGCAAAAGAAATAATTGAACTCTTTGATGATTTGGCTCAGGCTAATGAAGCAATTCGGTTCAGCATGATCGAACGAAATTCCAACGAATTAATAGGTACGTGTGGATTCAATTCTATAGACTTTGAAAATGCTAAGACAGAAATTGGTTATGATCTCGCTAAAGCCTATTGGGGCATGGGGTATGCTCCAGAAGGTATCAGTGCATTACTTAATTATGCTTTCGAAACTTTGAAACTAAATAGAATCGAAGCAAAGGTAGAACCTGCGAATGTGAATTCTATCAAGGTTTTAGAAAAGCTTAATTTCACATTTGAAGGAACTCTTAGACAGTACGAAAAATCTAAAGGAAACTTTATTGACATCAAAATGTATTCGCTTTTAAAAACGGATTGATTTAGAATTCCCCGGCCTATATCTTTATTGAGATATAGGCTTTTATTTTTTTATGACCATATAGTTTCAGATTTTGTCACAAGTGAAGTTACAACATATTTCAATACATCTCATGTTACTCTTTTTTTATCCTCTAAAGTTTGGCCCGTAAATTTCACATCAAGTATCTGCTCTGATAACTTAATATTGCAATCTAAAAACTCTTCTCTTTCACTAATGTTTTCCCCATTTCCTACTGCAACTTTCCTTTCTTGAATTCCATTTAATTCAAATGTTATGCTACTAAAAACTGGCACAAATGTTCGTATATAGTTATAATTGTTTTATCTTAAAAACAAAAGGAGTCTTGCCTTATGAGTCAAAGAGTTGCTTACTACGATGTTGCACCTGACGGTATGAAAATTATGATGGATATGGAGAAATATACTAAGAAGTCTACAATTAATCGAGCAACTAGGGAACTTATAAAAATTAGAGTCTCTCAAATTAATGGGTGTGCTTTCTGCATAGACATGCATACATCTGATGCTCGTAAGATGGGTGAAACTGAACAGCGTATTTATTGTTTAAATGCTTGGAATGAATGTACTTTTTATACAATTGAAGAGAAAGTTGCTCTAGAACTATGTGAGCATATAACTTTAATTCCTACTAAAAGAGTTCCGGATGACCTATATAAACGAGTATGTGATTACTATGACGAGAAACAGTATGTTGACCTTGTTCTAATCATCAATCAAATCAACAGTTGGAATAGAATTTCTATCGCAATGGGAAATACAGCAATTGAAAAATAATAACTCTTTAACGAACATCTAACGGTGTTCGTTTTTTTCTTCGATGGTTACTTTTCTTGCACGATAGCCATTACTTTTCCGGCTCCAACCTTGTTTAAATTAAAATAAGCAGCATTAACTTTTTTGTTGTCACATTAATTAGAAAGGAACTCAATTAAAGTTTGCTTGAATCCCTTATCATCTGTTCTGATAACAAATGTGTTTTCTAAATTAACTTCCATTTCTTTCACTCCCCTGCATATTTTATTTCAAATGCAACGTATACCCGTCTTTCCTCATATCATCAGAATTCTAATTCACAATATTACCCAAATCCATTTTAAGCGTTTCGATTGGTTTGAGTACTTGAGGATACTTCATCAATTTTTCAAATAAAAAAAATCTAAGGATAATAAAAAATCTTCTGAACAAACTATATTTGGGAGGTGAAATTCATGCCAAATAATAATAACAACCAATACGTTAACCAAATCAGACAAAAAATCCAACAAGCAGAAGCTAAAAAAAACCAAGCTTCTGGTCGATTTGCAACTCCGAATACAATGAACTCCATGAACGAAGAATTCGGGATTGAGACTGACGTTAACCAAGTAAGACAACAACTCCAACAAGCAGAAGCTAAAAAGAATCAGGCTTCTGGTCAATTTACAACTCCGAATACAATGAACTCCATGAACGAAGAATTCGGGATTGAGACTGACGTTAACCAAGTAAAACAACAACTCCAACAAGCAGAAGCTAAAAAAAATCAAGCTTCTGGTCGATTCGGAAATAATACTAACAAAAACTAAATAAATTAAGTTGATTCATCCTAAACCGGCAAGCTTTTTTTTGCCGGTTTTTTTTATTAAATCACTTCTCCCTTTCCTTCCCACAATTCAAACATCCCTTTATTTTTGGATATAAAAAAGCCTTCTAACTCGTAAAAGTTAGAAGGGCTTCTATTGAGATTTCTTTAAATGTTTATTGCTAAATCCATTGCCGTAATAACGAATTACGCTTTTACAGATGTGTTTAGAATATCATTCTCTTCAAGGAATTTCGTATTGAATTTCGCAGATTTGAATACGTCATTGTTCATTAAAGCTTGGTGGAAAGGAATTGTTGTGTTAATTCCAGGTCCAGCTACTTCAAATTCTGATAACGCACGGTTCATTTTAGCGATTGCTTCTTCACGAGTATCCGCATGAACAATTAGTTTCGCAACCATTGAATCATAGTAAGGCGGAATTGTATAACCCGCATAAACAGCTGAATCAACACGTACACCATAACCACCTGGTACTACGTAAGTATCTACTGTACCAGCAGAAGGCATAAAGTTTTTATATGCATTTTCAGCATTGATACGGCATTCGATTGCCCAACCATTCATTTTAATATCCTCTTGCTTGAATGGAAGTTCTGCGCCTGAAGCAATTTTTAATTGTTGTTGAACTAAGTCAACACCTGTAATCATTTCAGTTACCGGATGCTCAACTTGGATACGCGTGTTCATTTCCATGAAGTAGAAACGATCTTCTTGATAATCATAGATGAACTCGATTGTACCTGCACCTTCATAGTTACAAGCTAGTGCCGCTTTTACCGCAGCTTCACCCATTTGAGCACGACGCTCTTCAGATAAAGCTGGAGATGGTGCTTCTTCTACAAGTTTTTGCATACGACGTTGAACCGTACAGTCACGCTCTCCAAGATGAACAACATTGCCGTGTCCATCTGCAAGCACTTGGATTTCACAGTGACGGAAGTACTCGATAAATTTCTCTAAGTATACGCCTGGGTTACCGAATGCCGCAGCCGCTTCTTTTTGTGTAATGTCGATACCTTTTACAAGGTCTTCTTCAGTACGTGCTACGCGAATCCCTTTACCGCCACCACCAGCAGTTGCTTTAATGATGACTGGGTAACCGATTTTGGCAGCCCATTCTTTACCTGTTTCGATATTAGGAACAATCCCTGTACCTGGCACTAAAGGAACGTTAGCCGCTTCCATAGTGTCACGTGCCACGTCTTTAATTCCCATGATTTTAATCGCATCAGAAGATGGACCGATAAATTTAATGCCTGCATTTTCACATGCTTCTGCAAATGCAGCATTCTCAGCTAAGAAACCATAGCCAGGGTGAATTCCGTCAACGCCTGTTTTTTGTGCAACGCCTAATACGGCTGGGAAACTTAAATATGAATCTTTAGACAATTTAGGTCCAATGCAATAAGCCTCGTCCGCTAATTTTACGTGTAATGCATCTGCATCTGCTTCAGAATATACTGCAACAGTTTGAATTCCTAGTTCCTTACAGGCACGAATAATACGTACTGCAATTTCACCACGGTTTGCAATTAATACTTTTTTCATCGGTATACGCACTCCTTATTCAGCTTTTACTAAGAATAGAGGTTGACCATATTCTACTAATTGGCCATCTTTAACTAAAACTTCAACAATTTCACCTTTAATTTCAGCTTCGATCTCGTTGAATAATTTCATTGCTTCAACGATACATACGATTGACTCGTCGCCTACTTTATCGCCCACTTGCACATATGCAGGTGATTCTGGATTTGGAGATTGATAGAATGTACCAACCATTGGAGAAGTGATTTTGTGTAAGTCTGTTGTGTCAGCTACTGGTGCTGCTGCTACTTCTACTGGTGCTTCCACTTTTGGAGCTGGTGCTGGTGCTGCTGCTACCGCTACTGGAGCCGGTGCTGCTGCTACTTCTTTTTTAGGTGCTACTACTTCTGTTACCCCACCGTTTTTCTTTAGCTTTACTTTTGCCCCATCTGCTTCATAAACAAATTCATCAATAGATGATGCATCTACTAATTTAATAATTTCTCTAATTTCTTGAACTTTGAACATTCTGAACTCTCCCTTTAAACAAAATTAATAATAACACAATTTCTATTTTATAATTTTTCCAATAATTTTGAAATACATTCTTGAAATTTTAATAAAAAATATCATAAAATAGAGGATAACTGTGTTAAAACAAAAAACTTCAAGTTCTCTGCTATATAACACAGTCATCCATCAATGTATTATTATTAACATATTTTCAATAAAATGGTTTTATATCAACTGTTACAACTACATTATTATCCAATTCCGTTTTAATTAGGTGAACGATTTCATTCGCCTGTTTTGTAGAAGTTTCATCTGACATAACCGTTACGGCTACTTTTTGTTCATCAATACGAACTAATGCGTCGTCATAGCCAAAAGATTTAACAAGCATTTCTAACATCGCTTCAGACGATTCCCGATTAATGAGCTGCTCCATTTCATTGAATGCTGCATTTTTTTCTTCTGGCGTATATTCAGCAGATGCCATTTTTTGCTCTAACTGTTCGCGTAATTGACTTCTTTTATTGCTTAATTCTAAACGCATTTCTTGGAAAAGATCACTTTCTGAGCTTACTGTTTTCGTGATTTCTTGATTGACACCTAAAATATCCGTTTCATTCAATGTATCATCTGTAAAAATCGTGAGCAGATTTCCTGTATTATTGCTACCAAAGGCATAATATACCCCGATTACTGCCACTAGACTAAATAATGTTAAAAACCACACTGTACGTTTTTTTACCTTCACTTTTCTTCCTCCTTCATTTGCATAGGGACAATTTGAATGCGATGCGACGGAATTTGCAATGCTGTGCTGACCGTAGTTTTCAATAAATTTTTCACAGTCGATTGATGCGCACCTTCTGCAACGATTATGACCCCTGTCATTTTTTGCTCTTTGGAGAGCGTTAAGAAATTGCCGCTTTCTGTTTCTTGCTCGTAATGAAAATACACTTGAACTTGTCCTACAGACTGAATACCACTTAAAATTTGTGCCAGCTGCTGTTCATCCGTCAATCGCTCTTGTCCTTTATTTGTTGAATTGAATGTGAATATAAATACTACTATGATTACGACGACGCTCCCAATTAGTAAAAGAGGACGATTCGCTTGTTTTTTATCCACATGTTTGCGTAATGCGCCCCCCTTTTCATTTTTTCATCTCAATGTATGAGTAGTTTTGATACTTTATGCAAATAGGGACAAGAATAAATGAGAGACTGAAATATAAAGTGCTAGTTTTACATACACTTGCCACTCCTTTTCTTCTACAAAAAACAATAGACTACTACCGAGCAAAACAATGAGAAGTATATCGATCATGTGTTACCTCCTATCGAAAGCTGCATTAAAACGATACATAACATCACAATAAAAATAATTGAAAAACCAAGCAATAATGCGACGGCACACAGCACCATCAAGGTTTTTCCTACATCGTCAAATAGACTACTTATCCGCGTATTCGAAAAAGGTTCCACTAGCGCCCCAATAAACTTAAACATGAGTGCATGCAATAATAGAGTCATTGCAGGATAAAATGCTGCACTCCAAACAATCGCCAAAAAGCTAATCCCGAAAATGGTAGAAATAGTTGATTGTGTCTTTTGAAATAAAGACAGCCCTTCTACGATTAAATTCCCAATGAGCGGAATATTTTGTTCCACTAATTTTTTTATTGGTGATTTCACCGCATCATTTAACTGAAAAAATGCCACTCCTGAAAAAGATAATATTGACGTTAGTGCTAATACGGAAGCAACAATAATACTTAAAGCAGAGGACCGAATGAGATCTGCCGCTTTTGAAAATGAAATAGCGGGATAAATTTTCGTACAAACATCCAAAAATAACGCAATCAAAAGGGAAGGAATTAAAAGTTTTGTGCAAATAAATAGTAAAAAATGAATAACCATTATGATGACTGGATTCCAAGCAATAAAGGTAAAAATCGTTGAAACAGCAATGAGCATGGTCGAAATAATCGGAATCATTAGGATAAAAAAGCTTTGAAGTACCGTAATCAGCTCACTTAATACGAGGAATGCATCCATAATTTTTTGTGCGAACATCGCGATAAAGAGGAGTATAAATAATTGTTCAATAATCGCCGTTTGCTGTGGTATGACAGCAATTAATAGTAAATAAAGGAAAATGTAGAGAGCTGTGAACGCGATTGATGTAAGAATCGACTGAATCGGCTGTGAAAACATTGACAGGAAATAATCCATTATTGTAACCTTTCTAGCAATTCCATCACAGATTTAAATGCTGGTTGCAATTCATTGAACCAATACCCAACTAACGTTAATCGAATGGAAAGTTTCACAACTGTAGAAAATGCTTCATATTCCATTTGATCTAATAGTTCACAAAACAATTCACTTAAAATCAATAAAAATGCGGTAAATAAAAGCCCTTTTGCATATGGCGCTTTGTTGAACGTTTCTTCAAGCACTTGCCAAAACGGAATTAACTGTCCTCGAACAACGAATTGAACAAATATAAAAAAAAAGACGATGAGAATAATCGAATGGAGCCTGTCCATAGATTGTTTAATCAATTGAAGGAGCAATATAAAGACGACACTCGCAAATAATATACTCATCTAACTAATGACAGATAACCATTGAAAGAATACGACGATTTCGTTAAAAAATAACCGTAAAAATCGTATTAATTCTACTGTTATATAAAGATACGCTACAAAGAATAAAAAAAATGAAAACTCCTTTTTCCCTAGCTGTTCAAAGAATATATGAAGAAGTGCTATTACTAAACCTACTCCTGCTACTCGAAGCACATCTTGCAATTCCAAAAAAGCCCTCCCCCCTTACCGAAACTATATGCGTCCTAAATGAATTTAAGCACTTTTGATTTAACTTGCTTCAGCAAAAATTCCTCACTTCTAAAGTGGGGCGAGGAATGCCAAATTTGCACTGAATTCAGTGTTGATTAAACTCTGGCTAAGAACGCTGCGTCCTGCAGCAACGCCTGAGTGACCAACATAGTATTGGTCCAAAACCCCAGCGAATGTTACAGATTATTAAGGGGAGTTTTCCGAGCGGAAGCGGACTCGAAAAGAATCTGGACAAGAGTTATCCAAAGCGTAATTGATTGAAATGCGCAAGTAAAAACGCAGAAATGAGATATCCATTTCTGCGTTTTTTCGATAATATTCAACTAACTGAAGTTAACTCATCAACAATCTCTTGAACGGAAGCTTCTTTAGCTAAATAACTATTTTCCCCCATCCAAAGAGATAAATATTCTGGTCTATTTTGCTTAGCACTTTCTTTGCGAATCGCGAGCGTTAAATAGTGCTGGACGGGATAAGGTGCGACAACCGCATCCTTTAGCTTTTCTGTAAATTCATTTTTTAAGCCCCGCGCATATTTGCCTGTAAAAGCTTTTGTCAAAGTGGTTGCCTTTTGCTCCGACTCTAACACCGCACTTTTATGCACATTGCTTACCTCACACTCATGTGCCGTTAATAAAGCTGTTCCAATTTGGACCGCTGTTGCGCCCATTTCCTGCATTTCTTTCACATGCTCAGCCGTCATAATGCCACCTGCTGCGATGCAATTAATCGACACATTTTTAAGCACATCTCGTAGCAATTGTTTTGTCGGAATCAATTCAATCGGATCTGTAAATGAGCCGCGATGTCCACCCGCTTCACATCCTTGTACAACTACCGCATCTAAGCCCGCAGTTTCAACTGCAATCGCTTCTTCCACAGTAGTTGCAGTTCCGATTAAATAAATGCCATGTGCTTTCAGACGAGTAATTATTTCATCATTTGGAAGACCGAATGTAAACGAGCAAATTTTAACATCTTCATCGATGATCGCTTGTACTTGTCCATTAAAAACTTCTGTGGAAACAACGCGCTGTGTATTGGATACACCGAGTTCCTCATAAAAAGGTTGCAATGCGACACGCGCATCTTGTAATACCGAAATGTCAATTTTCGGCTCATCTTGGACAAATAAGTTTACACAAAATCTTTTATCCGTGAGCGCTTTTACTTGCTGTATGAATTCCTTTGTTTCAGCACCATTTAAATAGCCTGCTCCGATCGATCCTAATATACCCGCTTCACAACATGCCGCTACAAATTTTGGTGATGTGACACCTGCCATCGGTGCTTGAATCATTGGTTTTCTTAAGGCGAAATTTTGCATCATCAAACTCACTCCTTTATGTAATTATACTTTATTTTTTACATATTTGGATATAATGTAGGAATGTTTTCTTCCCTTAGTGCATCTTCATAATGTTAGATTAAATTTTGTTTCTAATTTAACTTGCTTCAGCAGGAGTCCTTCATTTACTTCCGTGGGGAATGAATGCCAAGTATGCCCTCAATTCAATGAAGGTTCAAACGCCTGCTGAACAGGGAATCTCAGGCTAAGAACGTCGAGGCATAATTGATACAAAAAAAGACAGACAATCGTAGTAATTGTCTGCCTTCTTTCTATTAAGCACGTGAAACGTATGAACCTTCTGTTGTGTTTATGATTAATTTGTCGCCTTGGTTTACGAAGAATGGTACGTTTACCATTAAACCTGTTTGCATTTTTGCAGGTTTTGAACCGCCTGAAGCTGTATCGCCTTTAATACCTGGCTCAGTTTCTGCTACTTCAAGAACAACTGTGTTTGGTAATTCAAGACCTAACATTTCACCTTGGAAAGATTGGATATGAATTTCCATGTTTTCTAATAAGTATAATAACTCATCTTTAATTTGTGCTTCAGCTAAAGTTGTTTGATCATAAGACTCCATGTCCATGAATACATGCTCGTCACCTTGTGCATATAAATATTGCATTTTACGGTTTTCGATCATTGCTTTTTCTACTTTTTCACCCGCGCGGAACGTTTTTTCTTGTACGTTACCGTTACGTAGGTTACGTAATTTTGAGCGTACGAAAGCAGCACCTTTACCTGGTTTTACGTGTTGGAATTCTAGTACGCGGAATAAGTTACCGTCAACGATAATCGTTAAACCCGTACGGAAATCGTTTACTGAGATCATGAGTTTTTTCCTCCAAATTATAAAATGATTAATTGTTTTGTCGAATGCGTTAGTACTTCATTACCCGTTTTAGTGATTAAAATATCGTCCTCAATTCGAACGCCACCAATTCCAGGTAAATAGACACCAGGCTCAATTGTTACCGCCATATTCGGCTCTAAAACCGTTTCTGAGCGGAATGATAATCCAGGTCCTTCATGCACTTCTAAGCCAATTCCGTGACCAGTTGAGTGCCCAAATGCTTCGCCGAAACCTTGTGCTGTTAAATAGTCACGAGCAATCGCGTCTGCCTCAATACCTGTCATGCCTGGACCTACTTTTTCAAGTGCTAATAACTGAGAGGCTAATACAACATTGTACATCTCCACTAATTTATCTGAAGGTTGCCCTACTGCAATTGTGCGCGTAATATCTGAAATGTATCCGTTATAGTATGCACCAAAATCAAGCGTTACAAAATCACCTTGCTCAATAATTTTATCTGTTGCTACGCCATGTGGTAACGCTGAACGTAAACCACTTGCAACGATAATATCAAAAGATGAACTTGTAGCACCTTGTTTACGCATGAAAAATTCTAATTCATTCGAAACGTCAAGCTCTGTTTGACCAGGTTTAATAAAGTCTAATATATGTGTAAATGCATTGTCTGCAATTTCACACGCAACCTTAATAATATTAATCTCTTCAGTTGTCTTAATCAAGCGAATTTTTTCAATTAACCCTGAAAGTGGTACAAAATCTACTTTTACAGCCATTCTGTATACTTCATACATCCCATAAAGTAGTGCATCTTTCTCAAATCCTAGCGTTTTGATACCCATTAATGCAACTTGATTGCCTACTTCTTCAAAAATCGTTCCTTTATGCTGAACAATACGGAAATCTGTAATTTGTGCTGCTGCTTGCTCTGTATAACGGAAATCTGTAATAAATACCGCGTCATTTTGCGAAACAATCGCAACACCAGCCGTACCTGTAAAGCCTGTCATGTAACGACGGTTATAATCATTTGTAATTAATAATGCTTCTACACCATTGTCTATTAATGCTTGACGTAATTTTGCTAGTTTCATATTCGTTCCCCCTACTTTTATCTTTGTAAAAATTTGCGCATTGCTAGTTCATAACCAAATGTGCCAAGACCACAAATTTGGCCTATGCATTCTGCCGCTAATTTAGATTCATGACGAAATGCTTCGCGTGCATGAATATTGGAAATATGTACTTCAATTACAGGTACATCTATTGCGGCAATTGCATCTCGCAGCGCAATAGATGTATGTGTAAATGCTCCTGGGTTAAAAATAATGCCATCACAACCTCGATCAGCTGCCTCGTGAAGCCAATCTATTAACACACCTTCATGATTTGATTGGTGAAAATCAATTGTTGCATCAAAATTTGCTGCCAATGCTTCACATTTTACTTTCACATCTGCTAATGTTTCTGAGCCATAAATTTCTGGTTCACGCTTGCCTAATCGGTTTAAGTTTGGACCATTCAATATTACCAACTTCATAATGAATTCTCCTTTTTCGTTACTCCCCCTATTTTATCACAGACTTTTCAGACATCAACACTTTCGATTACTTCGACAGTTGATAGCGATAATATTGGGCGGTTTCTGTAAGGACGCGCAGCCCGATGATTACGATGACGATAAAAGGAATCGATAATTTTTTAATTGAATCAAGTTCCATCGGCAAATGTAAAATTCGGAACTCCAATAAAATCGCGAATAGCATCCCCGCAATAAGCGAAAAGGCAAACGGTGATTTCCCGAGAATTGATCGTGCTAAAAAATAAACTAAACAGACAAGAGCAAACACACCAACAAAAAAAATGAGCCACCTTTCAAACGCATTTGGTTGAATGGCCTCCCATTTTTTCATAAAGCTAACGGGGCTCCACTTAATCATGTTAAACAAATGAAGCAGCTTTAAACTACCTACAAAATAAATGGTCACAGCGAGTGATGTATAAATAATCGACATATCATAAGCACCTCTTTTTTGTTTAAGTTTCACCAAACGAAAAATTTCCTATACCTTTACGTAGTGCTTTTTCATAAAATCTAGTACAATAATAAAATCAATATTTAGAATCTATTTACAGAGAGTGGTGTACTGCAAGTGAGTAATAATGCGCCGGTATACGGTGGACAAGCACTTCTTGAAGGTGTCATGTTCGCTGGGCAAGATCATATGGTGACAGCGGTTCGTCGTAATGACAACTCCATTGATTATTTCCATATTAAAAAAGAGAAAAAACCGATTTTTCAAAAGCTGAAAAAAATTCCTTTTGTCCGTGGTGTCGTTGCCTTAATCGAATCCGCTAGCTTCGGTTCACGTCACCTCCAATTTGCATCGGATCGCTATGATATCGACCCAGGCGAGGAACATTTAGAAGAAAGCGAAGAACCTTCTAAGTTAATGCTGTTTTTAGGCGTTGCATTCATTGGAGTTTTGACATTTTTATTTAGTAAATTTGTTTTTACCTTAGTGCCAATGTTTATGGCAGAATTTTTTAAGCCATGGTTCCCAGGTAAAACAGTCCAAATCTTAATTGAATCCGGCTTTAAACTCATTTTATTACTCGGCTATTTACAAATTATTGCGATGACGCCTTTAATTAAACGTGTATTCCAGTATCACGGTGCCGAGCATAAAGTCATTAATTGTCACGAAGCAGGGATGGAATTAACAGTAGAAAACGTTCAAAAACAGTCTCGTTTACATTACCGCTGTGGCTCTAGTTTTATTTTATTTACCGTTTTTGTTGGCATGTTTACATATTTCCTAGTGCCAGTCGATCCTTTATGGGTGCGTTTAGTTAGCCGTATTTTATTAATTCCAGTTGTCCTTGGTATTTCTTTTGAAGTATTACAAGCAACGAATGCGGTACGTAATGTTCCCGTGCTACGTTATTTAGGCTATCCTGGCTTATGGCTGCAATTATTAACAACAAAAGAGCCCAAAGATGATATGGTTGAAGTGGCGATTGCTTCATTTAAAAAGCTGCACGAAATCGAAAAAAATCCAGAAGTTGCCGCTACATTAGCACATGATTAATTGAATGAATTAATAAAAGCTATGCAAATTTTCGTTTGCATAGCTTTTTTATCGATTCTAGTTAATAGAAATTCCATGTCGCTTAACCAATATTCGTACTTCTTCTTTACTTTTCCAACAAAATGAAGAAGTCGTTATGAAAAAGAAAACTATTTTTTCCCACTTCATCACTCCGAGTTCTAGTCATCTCTTGTGTCTGTTTAAATTTCTTGAGTTCAATTATACTTCCTAAAATCTTAGTTAAGTAGTATCACTATTATTAAAATTTATAGTAACTTGTTAAATTATATTGAAAAATTTCAGAATCAAAATCATTTTGTTTAATAACGTCAGTTGCTATTTGTACTATTGTAATGTGAAGAAGATTATTAATACAAAATGAAGAAAATTATAATTTAAAAACAGGGAAACTTGTAACACTTTCCAAGATTGTTAATATAATATCAATATAATATATAAGGAGGTGAGAATATGCGTGCTTATAGAAATAATAAAGATTATGAATATAATGAAGATTACAAATGCAGAGAAGATTACAAATGTAAAGAAGATCACAAATGTAAAGAAGATTGTAAACACAAACATGAATTAAAGCCTATGGTATTAACAACAGGTGTATTAAATACTGTTGTTAATCAAACAGCAGCTCATATTGAAGTAGCTAACCTTGATCCAGTTGAAACCTTTCAAGTAAGGATACAAGTTATTAACTGGAATAGTGGTACTCCAGTAGTTCTGTTAAATCAAGTCGTAACTCTTTTACCGAATCGACATGCTACCTTCAGTCAAAACGTTGCTGCATTCCATTATGAAGTTAGGATCTTCCATCCTGGAAGTCCGAATGTTATTGCCAATACTTTTGCAATAGATGCAGGGACTTTCACTCTTCCTGGTTTAACTTTCAACCAAAAAGACCTTATGAAGTTAGATATACCTTGCATTTGATTTTAACTTTTCCAAAAAAGTAAGATGTTGTGTCGAGATATTGCTTTAACTCTAATTAAATGAACTTAAGTTAAAATATGTTAGATTCATAAAAACAGCCTAATCATTTGATTTGTGTATCAAAGGATTAGGCTGTTTTTATGAAGTGTGTTGTGGGCGTGAAGCGGTTAATATACGCTCGAAGCATTTTGTGCGTGCTATGGATGAATGGCGAGTTCAATTTCCTAATTGATATATAGTATTTTACAATTTTATCATGTTTCAATATTTATAAATGTCTCCAAACCGTTTTAAACGACTTTATTGTTACATTCATAGGTTCTTATTTAGTAATTGTAAAAATTTAAATAACTTTATTTTTACTTGAGTTAATTTCATAATTCTCATCCCTTCGGTATCAAGGGTTTCAAACAAATAAAAATGAGGCACCTCCCCAAGTTCGGTATAATGGTAGCGACTAAACAACCTTATACGAACGGAGCGAATGCCTCATGACTATTGTAAAACAAATTAGCCTTTTTGGCATCCAAGAATTATACGAAATGGAAAGTTCGCACCGATTTGATGCGATTTTCGCCACTTTCGACGTACAACCAATCTTTCAACTCTTTTCGAAAAAGTCGTTGCGTGGGGCTCCACGTGAATGTAACTACGGTGCCATTTGGTAGAAGGTATACTGCATTTGACGCTTACCACTATTTGATTACTAACTTAAATTAAATACCGGTCTTGAATTGTAGGTAATTGTTTTTGCACCCGGTGCAGTTCATCAAGTGCCCTCTTTCCTATCTTCAATCACGTATCCATTGAAATATAATCCCATTCTTCATCCCGATGTCCTAACATCCAGAACAATCCCCTGCGTCTTTCCGTGACAATTCTTTCATCTATATTTGCTGGAGCTTCTTGTCCTTGTATTCGACTATTTACACAAGCCCAGTGCAATCTATAGATTTTGTCCGCTTCATCCACAATCTCTTCCTTGTTCCGCATTGCCGTTGTACCATAAAATTGCTCGAACGACTCACAGCTTGAAACAACTTGAATTGCATATTGGCAATTGCAAATATCTTCAGGAAAATCGAGTGTATCAACAATCCCCAACGCCCAAATAAGTACCCAGTATGCTTCATATTGCCAGGTAATATCGCCCGCTTCTTGCTCATTTGGTTCTTTAGCTTGTAAAAAGTTCCGTTCATTATCAGTTAGGAAATCTTCCACACCATATTTCTGCAGCATCGTCATGAAGAAGTCTTTCGATTTATGTATATCTCCCTCATGCACGACATCGCAAGCGTATTGAATAACAATTAACAATGCGACAGCTCTTTTTGCGATATCTTCCTGTGTTCTAAACGGATATTGCGCTAATGGTAGGAGCTGTGGGAGTGATTTAATAAATGGAATCTCATGTTCATTTAAATACACAATGGTTTTGTTTTTTCTTTGTTCCCCTTCTTCTGATGTAACTTCAGGTCCCATTATTTTTCTTGTACAACTTTGAGGTCTGAAATGAGCAGGTCCCGATTTCCCATCAGGGTAAACTATAACAAGCCCTTCTTGATCGAGCAAAGTACCGTTTGGCAAAAAGCCAATCCCGCCTATTTGTGCGAGCAGGTTCGTAAATAACTGCTGCAGTTCTTCATTCATATCCTTCTCCAATTCGATGGCAATCATCGTATTTAACACAGATATTTGTGTTAAAACTAGCCCTTTAAGTTGCTCATCTTCAAAAGGAATTTCATCATAGAACCCCATCATCCCAGGTATATTTTTCTCGAAATAATCTGGTTCTGTATCTTCCGAACTGACCCTTATCGTCATCTTATCTTTGTTAAAAAGCCTTTTGGACTGGATATAATATTCATTTTCATTACTCTTAATTCGAAAACCTTTTGCAAAAACATCTAAAATCCCATATTCAATATCTTCAATATCGTTTTTAGAAGCAAATATTGTGAAATACTTCAAACCCATCTCTCCTCTTGTAGTCCATTGTTTTAATTTAAGATTACGTAAAAAAATTTAGTAAATCGAGTAATATTATACCATTTCTATACGAGTTAATTTCATAATTCTCATCCCTTCGGTATCAAGGGTTTCAAACAAATAAAAATGAGGCACCTCCCCAAGTTCGGTATAATGGTAGCGACTAAACAACCTTATACGAACGGAGCGAATGCCTCATGATGTTGTAAAACAAATTAGCCTTTTTGGCATCCAAGAATTATACGAAATGGAAAGTTCGCTCCGATTTGATGCGATTTTCGCCACTTTCGACGTACAACCAATCTTTCAACTCTTTTCGAAAAAGTCGTTGCGTGGGGCTCCACGTGAATGTAACTACGGTGCCATGATTCAATCCCTCATTATTCGCATTGTAGAACGTATTCCTACAATAAAGGATTTAATTAAACGTTTAGTCAATGATCCTTTATTCCATTTGAATTGCGGTTTTCTATTCTCAGATGCCGTTCCATCTGAGGCATCTTATTCACGTATGATTCGCGTGATTAGTGAATCATATGTGATGGATTACATGCAGGATGAACTCATTCAAACAGCCTTTACTGAAGGTTTTCTTGATGATGAGCACCTAGGTTTTGACGCAACACATTTTGAATCTCGTGATGCCTCTAAGCCTTCTGAAAAAAAGGAAGTCATGCCACCCAAAAAGCTTGGACGTAAATCAAAAGAAGAACACGCTGCCTGGCTCGCCGAACAAGTAGAAATCGAAGCGAAACAAAAGACTTATGAAAAGAAGCTAGAGGCGCAATTAACCATCCCACTCAATACGCTTTGGCAAGACATTCCCATAAAGCCAAACTGGGGCATCAAGAAAAATAGTGAGGGTAAAAACACGTTCTGGTATGGATTTAAGGGTCATCTAGTTGTGTCCACAAAAAGCCAATATATCGTAGCTCGCCTGATGTCTTCAGGCAACTTAAGTGATAGTAAAGCGGCGATTCCGTTACTCAAAAAGGTAGCGCAATTAGTACCGAACCATTTTACAACCGCGATTTTTGATGCAGGTTATGATTACGAACCTATTTATCGCCAAGCACTTGATCAAACCATGCGTGTCATCATTCCTTATAATGTCCGTCGAGAAGGCGAAGTGATCGGTTTTGACCAGCATTTCCGACCAACATGTGTGCGTGAACATAGCTACTGTTACGATAGCTTTGACGAAAAATATCGTACACTCAAATTCACACGTCCAAAGGAATGTGAAACATGTCCATTAAGAAAAGATACGCTCTGTCAAAAGGTATACAAAATCAAGTGCGAAACGGATATTCGCAAGTACACGTATCCAGCAAGAGGTTCAGAATACTGGAAAAATCTCTATAAAGAACGCACTGCCGTTGAAAGAGTAAATGCCTATTTAAAGCAATTCTTTCAATTAAAAAATGTCCGTCACAGAACAGGTAGAAAAGCAAAGTTACATTTCAACCTGGTGACGTTTGTTTATAATGCCTGCAAATTAGCAATCGATCGCATTAATGCACAATTACAAGAGCAACAGGAAGCTGCATAATTTTTTTAAAACGTAAGTTTTACACAGGAGAAGTCTAAGCTCTAAAAAAAGATGATTTATGAAATTGATTCACTTAACAATTATTTAACATAAATAAGAATAATTGGAATCAGAAATTTACATCTACAGAAAATTACTTTTCAATTATAATATTTAGCCTCCCGAAATATAATCGTTGAGTTCACCTCTTTGAAATGGCATAATATACATTAAATGAAAAGACAAGCTAGGGGGTGTCGCATGAAAATAGTTTTCCAATTTGTAAAGCGATATAAAATTTCAGCCGTTTTTGCACTTATTTTTATGTTGTTAGAGCTCGCTTTTGAACTCGTCCAGCCATTATTCATGGCCATACTGATTAATGAAGGATTGCTTCAAAATAACTTACATAATGTGGTCTTTTGGGGTGGCTGGTTGTTCGTCCTGACGATACTATCGTTTATAAGTGGGGTGTCCAATTCCTTCTTCTCCTCTCACGTCGCACAAAGCTTTGCCTATGATTTACGGAAAGCACTTTATTCAAAAATTCAATCCTTCACGATGGCGACGTATTTAACGTTTCCAACGTCCGGTTTGATTACACGCTTAACGAGCGATTCGAATCAGGTTACATCGATCGTATTCATGCTATTGCGCATTGCAATGAGAGCTCCGTTAATGGCAATTGGATCGCTTGTATTGGCCTTTTACGTCAACGCACAGATGGCGCTTATTCTTTGTGTCAGTACGCCGTTTTTAGTTATTTTTCTCGTTTGGATGATTTCACGAGGCATCAAACTTTTTGCACGCGTTCAGTCTCGCTTAGATGCGGTGAATAAACAATTACAGGAAGGCTTACAGGCTGTACGTTTAATTAAGGCGTATATGCGAGGACAGTATGAGGAAAGCCGTTTTCAAGCGGTCGCTGAAAATTTAAAGTTCGATACGATGAAGGCAACCCGCTTAATGGAAATCGCCCTCCCGATTTTACAATTCGTCTTGAATGTCAGCCTACTTATTGTCATTTGGGTTGGTGCACAGCTCATTGATACGAACAGCATTCTTGTTGGGGATTTAGTAGCTGTTGTTAACTATGCATTCCGCATGACTGCTGCGTTTTCAATTTTCTCATTCATCATCATCGCTTACGCACGTGCAAAAGCATCTGCTGAGCGCATTGAGTCGATTTTAAACTTGGAGGAAGGTACGGAGGAAGTAACGGAAAATACACTGCCAATGTTACCGCAAGTTGCGATTCGTTTCGAGCATGTATCTTTTGCCTATCCTTCTGCTACAGAGAACACATTGCAAGACTTAAAATTCTCCGTTGCAGCCGGTGAAAAAGTGGCCATTATGGGGGCAACAGGGTCGGGAAAATCAACTATTTTGCAGCTAATTGAAAAATTTTATGAAACTACTGAGGGTGAAATTTATATTAATGAGCACAACATAAAGGACATTCCATTGCAGCAATTACGCAGTTCCATTGCCTATGTACCGCAGCAATCCCTACTCTTTTCAGGAACAATTTTAGAAAATTTACGTTGGGGACAACGCGACGCAACGGAAAAACAGCTCAAAGAAGCGACGAAAAAAGCACAAATTCATGAAGCTATCGAACGTTTTGAGCTCGGCTACGAAACGGTCATTGGACAAAGAGGTGTGAATTTATCAGGTGGGCAAAAGCAGCGTTTTGCCATTTCTCGGGCACTGTTAAAAGAAGCACCATTACTCATTTTAGATGATAGTACCTCCGCGCTAGATGTCGCCACGGAAAAACGACTTTGGGAAGCACTGGATACGGAGCAAATGACGATGCTCGTAGTTACGCAAAAAATTCAAACTGCACAAACAGCAGATCGCATTTTATTACTTCACGAAGGACAAATTAATGCTTTCGGGTCACATGATGAATTGCTTGCTACGAACAGCTTGTACAAGCAAATTGTCGCGTCCCAACAGGAGGTGCTCGCCGAATGAAAATTTTTAACTATGAACCACTCATTACGAAAGAACAACTAAAATCAGCAAGTGGCAAAAAGAAAAAAGGCGCACGTGCAGAAAACTGGACGTACACGTTAAAGCGCATTTTCGACTTTATTGCTGAGCAAAAAAGTCGCCTCTTCCTTGTGCTATTTCTCGTGATGATTAGTTCTGTACTGGCGCTCGTCGGACCATTTATTATTGGCCGACTGCTCGATCGTTTCGTTGCAGAAGGCGTCTTTAGTACGCTCGATTATTGGCTTTACGGGCTCGTGTTCGTTTACTTTTTATACGGGGCTGCGAGCTATTTCCAAAACTATTTGATGGTAGGTGTCGCCCAACAAACCGTTTTTCGCATTCGAACAAGCTTGTATACGCACTTTTTTAAACTACCGTTACGTTTTTTCGACAAACGCAAGCACGGGGAATTAATGAGTCGTGCAACGAATGATATGGAAACGATTAGCTCGACATTAAATAGCGCTTTCATCCAAGTCTTTTCGAGTATTTTAACGTTAACGGGAACGATTGGCGTCATGCTTTTTTTAAGCCCTGCCCTGACACTTATTACACTGATCATCGTGCCGATTATGTTTTACGGCATGCGCTGGATCACAAAGCGTACAAGCCTATTATTTAAGCACCAGCAAGCGGCAATTGGTGAGTTAAATGGGCTCATTGAGGAATCAATTACGGGACAGCACGTCGTCAAAGCATTTTCACAAGAATCAGAAATGCTACGTCAATTTGAAGAAAAAAATAAACGCCTTCGCGCAGTAGGTTTTTGGTCGCTAACGTATTCAGGCTTCATACCAAAACTGATGAATACATTGAATGGATTAAGCTTCGCCATTGTCGCGTTCGTTGGGGGATTATTCGCTTATTACGGACATATTTCGATTGGAACGATTGTGATTTTCACCGAATATGCCCGCCAATTTACTCGACCTTTAAATGATTTAGCGAACCAATTTAATACCGTGCTTTCTGCATTAGCAGGTGCGGAACGTGTCTTTTTAATTTTAGATGAAAAAGAAGACAATATTGCAGGAGAACATGTGTCTTTAAGTGGGGATGTTAAGTTTGACAACGTCTCCTTCCAATACGAAGCCGGCGCGAAAACACCGACGTTATCCAATGTTTCCTTTCATATCGAAGCTGGGCAATCCGTTGCGCTCATCGGTCAAACAGGTGCAGGGAAAACGACGATTATGCAGCTATTAACCGGGCTTTATGAAAAAACAGGTGGCACCATTTTATTTGACAACGTGCCAATTGAGTCTATTTCGAAAGCTTCATTACGCGAGCAAATGGCTTTCGTGTTGCAAGATCCATTTTTATTTGAAATGTCCATTAAAGAAAATATTCGCTATGGGCGATTAGATGCAACAGATGAAGATGTCATGGAAGCTGCGAAAAAAGCCAATGCCCATACGTTTATCGAGAAATTACCTGATCAATACGACACAGTTTTATCTTCGGATGGCAGTCAAATTTCACAAGGGCAAAAGCAGCTTTTGTCCATTGCACGCGCATTTGTTGCAGACCCTAAAATTCTGCTTTTAGATGAAGCGACGAGCAGTATTGATACGATTACCGAGCTTCATATTCAGGCAGCACTTGAGAAGTTAATGGAAAACCGCACAAGTTTCATCATCGCCCACCGTTTAAATACGATTCGAAAAGTAGATTTCGTCATCGTGTTAAACGAAGGCAAAATTATTGAGCAAGGTCCGCGCCAAAAACTATTAGAGCAACAAGGTGTATTTGGACAAATGCTAAACGTATAAGGAAAAACGCCGATGCCCATTTATTCAAATGGAACGTCGGCGTATTTAGATTGAAACGTTAATTTTCGGAAATTTTTAAAATATTTTAGTGCGATTACAAGCGCAATCAGACAAACGACTACAAACGTAATCCCACTAATACGCAGAATCATTTGCGCCCCTTCTGTCGTAGGGAGTAACTCGCTAGAACTTTTATTGGCCCAGCAAAATTGAAGAAATCCGAGGATGTTGCTAAAACTATGTACGACGATTGGAACGATAATCGATTTCGTTTTCAAATAAGCGTACCCTAACACACAGCCAAAGAAAAAGGCAAAAAGAACCGTTATTGGATTAACATGAATTAAACCAAAAAGAAGCGATGAAACGATGATACTTTTTTGCGGGCTCCATTTGAGTGTCAAACGTCTTAATAAGATCCCTCTAAAAAATAGTTCCTCCCATATTGGCGCTAATATACAAATATTCACAAAAAATAAAATATACACAATGAGTGGCACATACGCAATTTCTTCTGAACTTAAAAAATTGTAGAAAAAATCTCGAATTTTATTTTCAAGTCGTAAAAAAACAAACATCAAAACCGCGATACCGCTCGCATAAGCAGCTAATTGAAGGCAGGCAGTAAGCGATAAATACTTCGTCCAACGAGCCCCCGTCATCACTTCACCAACTCGAGCTTCACTATACGTAAACCGATGCTTATTTGATTGATATAGCACATAGAGCATTAAACAAATCGAAATGAAAAGTGTAATCCATTCTTGCTTACTTGGTGAATATGGGAAAAGCGTAGAAAGAATTGCAATACCAATAAATATGCCTATTGCATATAAAATGAACCATCGAATTTTGAATTGTTTCAACTGAAGTAATTCCAATTTTTCTCACCCCTACTTCATTGTATCAAAAAATGGCAATAATATTCCAGATTCCCACCAAAATATGCGCTCGACAAAATGAAATTCTTGTGAAGATGTAAATTTTCTATTATGGATTCTAATAAAATATGTACATTTTAGGCTGGCTAAGCACATGAGCTGCACAGCTTTGAAGTCACAAATTTGTACGACTCACCTTTGTGCTTTGTGCAAGGCCAGCCTCTGTGAAAGTTTAGACTTTTGTAGCTTTTGCATTTTGTGCGCCGCTACCGTGGCAGGCGGCGTATTCTTATAATCTAAAAGAAAAAGCTGTGCCGAAATTCCCAATAAAAATTGGATTTTCCAACACAGCTATTTTTATTAATTAATAAATCAAACTAACCCTCGCCATCGCTTCACAGTGCGTAGAGTGTATGTGCAATACAAAGGGATGTTGGTGGGTTTAAGTAAATGGCTAGGTCCTATTATTGTAGAACCTAGCCTTTATAGTTGTCTTCAAATAGTTTTTTTCTTTAACGTACCCGTTAGCACAATAAGGTTTGTCAAAAATAGTATCCTATTAATGAATACCAAGATGCTTTTCAAACCAATTGCAAGCTTTAAGCTTCATAAAATAATTAAATTGGTGATCGACAAAGGGCATGCTGAGTCGAAGATTTCCTTGCTGCTCAGCGTACAATGGTAACAACTTTTCATAGAGTTCTAATGAATAAGTAAATAGTGAATCTGTATCTTGATCACCATTGATAATTAGTAATGGTTTTGGAGAAAAATTATTCAACTTTTCATATGGATCAATCATTTGGAAATACTCTGTTCTTTTTGCTATTTCTTTCTCTGCATTCTGAATCGGTTCTCTCCATTGTTCATAAGTACCAGTTGATAGGATACTATCTTTCCATGCTTTTGAAAAAGATGGCTTTCCAGCTATTGGAACCGCAACTTTTATATTAGGGTTATTAGCTGCGATATAAAATGTTGCATATCCTCCCATAGAAAAACCTGATATTCCTATTTTATTCTCATCTATCTCATCTCTACGTTTAAAATATTCAATGAGACTTTGTATATCAAATGCAGACTGTTCTATTACTTCATGCATATGAACATAAGAATCAAGTCCAGTATCTGGTGGAAATACTTTAGAAAATTTGTTAGTTTCGGTGTTCGTTTTCCTCATACCATGGTCTTTGCAGTCGATACTAACGTAATAAAACCCTTTTTTGGCAAGCATATATCCAAAATCTAATGCTTGCTCACGGTCTCCCCCGTATCCATGAAGATAAAAGATTAGTGGGCAATTCTTTAATTCACTTTGATAAATACTTAAAATCGGTATGTTATTCACTTTGCGATCGTCCATTATTATTTTTGTCATTAGTGTTACCTCTCTTATTAACAATTCTAAGTACCTACACTCACTAATAATATGCAAATAAAAAACTACACTTTTTCTCTTAGCTGTTTCTTTGCTTTTCGGAAATGAAGAGATTCGTATACGACTGGAATAACCACAAGTGTCAATAATGTCGCCATTGTTAATCCGCCTATTACCACAACTGCAAGACTACTTGATACTAAACTCGTAGACTCTGCCTTTTTAAATAATAACGGAATCATCGCGCTAACAGTTGCCATAGCTGTCATCAAGATTGGACGCATTCTTGTTGCTGCCGCTTCTACAAGCGCATCGCGTATGATCATTGTTTGTTCATTTTGTTTGACACGGTCTAACAATACAATCGCATTTGTCACGACAATACCGATTAACATTAAGGCACCAAGTAATGCCGTTACATCTACAGTAATACCACTTATTAATAGACCAAGAATGGCGCCAATTGCTGCTAATGGCAGTGAACATAATATTGCAATTGGGGCACGGAATGTCTTAAAGGTAACAACCATAATTAAGAATACAATGCCAATCGACACAAGCATGGTGATAAATAAATCAGAAAAATCGTCTGCTTGTTGAGCACTTGCACCACCAATATACACATTCACCCCATCTGAAATTTTCATTCCCTTTGTATCTTTCTCACCAAAAATTGCTTTTGTGATTTCTGCATTGACCTTAGATAGTTTTTCTGGGTCAACTGTAACCGTAATACGTACATATGAATCGCCATCTTTATGGAATACATTTGATGGTTTCTCTTCCTCTTTTAATGTAGCTACCTTGGAGATCGGCTCCATCCCTGTAGGTGTAGCCACTAACATATTATTTAAGTCCTTTTTCGTTTCTGGGTTCACAAGAGGCTCTAGCATGATTGATATAGGCTGTGAATCAATAGTTGCCATACCCATAGGAGTTCGATTTAGATAAATACCTAATTGCTGAGAAATTTGCATTGCACTTCCTTCAGCAGCATTCACTTCAAATGAGTAAACCATTTTTTTGGCATCCTGATTGGTCGTTACCTTTTCAACACCTTTTATTCCCTCGATTTTTCCCTTTACGTTTACTGCTGTTTTTTCAATCTTTGTTAAATCGTCACCCATGACATCGATTGTAATATCGGTAGACGAACCTGACATAAAGGAAGCAGTGTTTACAGTTAGTACTGCACCCTCATATTCTTTCTTTTGCTTTTCAAGTAGTTCAATGATATGTTCAGTGTCTTTCTTATCCTTTAACATCACCACAAATGTCGCTAGCGTAGGAGAAGCAACACTTCCAAAACTCGCTCCACCTTCCGTATTACCAAGCTGTGTGTATTCAAATTCCACTTCATCTCGTGAATGAATGAATTCTTCGAGGCGAAGAGTATTTTCTATTACTTTTTCAATAGGTGTATCATTTGGGTACTCTAGAGAAACGTTCACGAAATCAGCTGTTGATTTGTCAACTGCTCCTTTCGGCATAGCAACATACGTGCCAATTGAACCTACAAACATTAATATAGCAAGGAGGTATACAACCCACTTATGATTTAATGTCCATGTTAATAAACGTGAGAAACGTAATGCTGGTTTATGCACAGCGAGTTTACTATTTTTCAATAGTGCTGAACTCATCAGCGGCACAACGGTAACTGCCACAATTAATGATGCAAGTAAAGAATACGTGATGGTTAAGGCGAATGGCATTAAGAAATCTTGTAAACCGCCACTAACTAATCCGATTGGTAAGAAAACGGCGACAGTTGTTAATGTAGAAGCTAAAATTGCTGTTCCTACTTCTTTCGTCGCTTCAGTAACAAGACTTACTGAGAATTTCTCCTTTTGCATTTTGCGGAAAATATTCTCAATGACGACAATACTATCATCAACAAGCCTTCCAACTGCTACCGCTACTCCACCTAATGTCAGAATGTTTAACGTGATGCCTGACATCCATAGTAGAAACAGTGTAAAGGCTAGAGAAAGGGGGATTGAGACAATCGTAATAAATGTTGAACGAAGGTTCCTTAAAAATAGCACAATGACGATGGTTGCAAATAGTGCACCCAATAATACTTCCTTCAACATCGTATTCACTGAACTTTCAATCATATCTGCAGTAGACATTATCAAATCACTTTGGGCGTTACTATATTTTTTATTTATTTTCTTTGTTACTTCTGCAATTTCTTTTCCTACATTTACTGCGTTCGCACTACTTTCTTTTGTCATAATAAGGATTAAGGCATCCTTACCGTTTACACGAGTAAGTGTCGTATTTGGCTTTTTAATGCTTACTTTTGCAACATCCGCCAGTTTAACAGCTGGAGCAATGGATAGTTGTTCAATGTCTTTCACCGAATTTAACTTTCCAACGACTTTGATGTTACTTGCTTTCCCGTCAATCGTTTTTTCACCGACTGCTGCAGAAAGGTTTTGCCCCTGTAGTGCTGTCATTATGTTTTCAAGTGATAATTGTTTTTCGGCAAGAAGCTTAGTATCTAACTCTAAAGAAACATATGAACTCTCTGTACCAAAGGTTTGCACGTTCGCGACACCTTTAATATCTTTGTACATTGGAATAATCTTTTTCTTCGCAAATTCGCTGTTGCTTCGTGTTAATTCTTCTTTGAAGGTAATGGAAACCTGTGCGATTGGAATCATAGATGTATTTAATTGAATAATCGAAGGCTTTTGAACATTATTCGGGAGTGTCACGGTTGCAAGAGCTTCTTGCACTTCCTGCTTGGCCTCTTTCATATTCGTTTTTGATTCAAAGAAAATATCTATCTTTGAAAACCCATCTCCTGTTGTAGAGAAAATAGTTGACTTTCCTTTTACAGAACCCACTGCCATTTCAATTGGTGTTGTGACTTGTTGCTCCATCGAATTAGAATCGACCCCTTGCCCCACTGCAACAATCGTTACTTGTGGTTGATCGGCAGTTGGCATAAACTCCATTGGTAATTTTAAATAACTTACAACCCCTAATACTAAAACTAGAACTGTCACTAAAGTAATAGCCGCTTTATTCTTAAAGGACCACTTAGTAAACAAAGACATAAAAAAATCCCCTTCCCCTTTTATACTTCATTTGTGCCGAATAAAAAAAATCTTTTCCTATTTTAGCTCTACACCAAAATAGATACTTGCAACTTACCCACTCCCATTTTTTCGAGCATGGAAAAATGCGGAAAATCAGTCTTACGGCTTTGAAAAAAGTATTATTTAGGATTTCTTCTTTGACAGTAAATTCACTAAATTAGATGAAGCCATTAATGAGCCACCAATAGCACCCCACTTAAACCCTCCAATAATGCCAAAAATTAACATAAACAATCCTAACACTATACCAATTAATGAACCCATTCGTATTGTCTTCTGACTAGGTTCGGGTCGCTGAATAGTTACACAAAAAAACTTATTTACTTTGTCAAATGTGTCATTTAATTTACCAACAAATGGTTGCATTTTAATATCTCCTCTTCTAAAGCATTCTTATAATAATTTGGATGCTATGGCAAACAATAACTAAAGGGCCGAATACAATACAGATTGTCGCTAACATACTTTTTTTATATCGTTTTTGTCTTATAAAACCAAATACGGTTAGGCATATTCCAATCGTAATAGATACTATTGACAGAATTATAAACAGTTGTGCACTAATTGAAGGGATCTGAAAAACACTTTCTATTTGCATATCAATTTTTCTCCTTATAACTCATATTTCCAATTAAACTTCTAAATTATTAGCGATTTTTCTCTAGCAGTTTGTTCGAAAGATGGTTTCACACCTGCTTTTTTATTAACTATACTTCTTATTAAATCGCATCCTCATTCTCAATATTTCGAATGGTAAAGTACGCTATTGCTCCCCCTACAGCTGCGAGCCCTAACTGAAATGGAATGAAAGTCACCAATGAGAATGGTGGGTTATAGGAACAGGCTATTGCCACCACGATGAGTGATGAACCAATTGTCGCAGGAACAGAATAATTGCGCATGCCAAAATACAATGGTATTAAGCTCATTCCGGCAGAAGCGATAGCAAATAGAACTATGTTTGTGATCTCTCCTATAAATTGATTTCCTGTGATTTCAAATGGCACGATTGGAAAATAAGCATTAATAATAGAAAATAGACCAGCAACAATGGTATTCGATAACATCATGGTGATGAACGTTAACAAAGTTATCAGCATCAATTTACTAGCAATTAGTTTCTTTCGACTAACAGGGTAAGAGAATAAAACCAAAATAGTTTTGTTTTTATATTCTTCAATAACGATTTTCGCAATCAATACAGACGCAAACACAATAAAAATCGCCCTAACGTTGGCACCAATCAATACATATACATCTTGGTAAGCTAACATGGGTAAATCATTTTCTTTTAGTGCAATAGAAACACCGAAACAAAGAAGAGCTGTCAAAATGATAGTTGCGATAAGCGCGCCTTTTACATACCAACCTAAATTAAATTTCTTCATTTCCAGTTTTATTAGCTGTAACATAGAATTTCCTCCGCCCTTTTCAGCGATATGCTTTAAGCAAACCCAAAATAATTATGTCACATCGATTTGCTCAATTTTACGGTAAGAAAGATAGGCAATTACAAGGCCTAACATACAAAGTGCAATTGGCACACCAATGAAGTCGAACAAACTAACCTGAACACTGCCATCATTAAAAGATGAGCTAAGTACGGATCCTATTAATATTGCTGAAGTAATTGTTGCAGGCGTTGATTTTTTTCTCATACCAAAATATAAAGGAATCAGACTTACGCCAGCGATCATAAATGAGTTGATAAAAGTAGTAGGAACTATAGCAATGATATCCGGCATACTAACAGGCACTTCAAAGAAACCTATCATTGGATTTAAGATGAAAACGAACATACTGATGATAAAAGTAGTAATGATCATGCTGAAGAAACAAAACAAAAAGACAATTAAAAGCTTAGCTTGCATTAATTTTTTTCGTTGCAACGGATATGTAAACAATAATTGAATCGTTTTATTTTTATATTCTTCAATGACTACTCGTGATAAAATGACAGCTGAGAATATGGTGAATGTTATTCTTATAAAAATATCCGTTAAAGCCATGTATCCTGCATAATCTGTAAATATCAAATCATCTTCTACTTTAGAAACCCACGTCATAAAACACATAGCTGCAAAAATGGATACAATACAGATGGCTACTCCTTTAAAATAACTAGATAATTGATGTTTTTTCCATTCTAGTCTCATCAGTTTAAGCATGGATTCCCTCTCCGTTCATTAAATTTAAGAAAAATTCCTCCAATGAGTTATGCTTTTTATTGATGCTTTCAATCTCAATATCATTCATAATGAGCGCCTTCGAAATTTCTTGCTGTGAAATTGTCAGTTCATAAATACGAATCATGTGTTCATTCATGATTTTATAATTTTTAATACCAAGTTTATGGTCTAAAATGTAAGTCGCTTTTTTGATATCTAGCACCTTAAGCTCTATGTACTCGGTCTGTTTGCCATTGATATCTTTCATAGAAACTTCTTTAATTAGCTTGCCATCTTGAATAACACCAATCGTATCAGCCATTTGTTCCATCTCAGCTAGAATATGGCTTGAAACTAATAAAGTAATACCGTACTCTTTGCATAGTATTTTAAAGAGTTCTCGTAATTCTTTAATACCAATTGGATCTAAACCATTGATGGGTTCGTCTAAAATTAACAGTTCTGGTTTTGTCGTAATGGCTCTGGCAATACCTAAGCGTTGTTTCATTCCAAGTGAAAAGTCTTTTACTTTTTTGTTATCGATATTGTGCAATTTAACAAGATCTAGTGCACGATCAATGCCCGCCTTGTCATAATAGCCCATGTACTCACAATGGAGCTCCAAGTTTTCCTTCGCTGTCAGTTTTTCATAAAAAATAGGATATTCGATAATCATGCCCATTCTTTTGAGCACTTCATATGATGACTTCGTTAATCGCTCCCCAAAAATTTCAATCTCACCGCTCGTCGGTTTTACTAAATTCGTTAGCATTTTCATAATTGTCGTTTTACCAGCACCATTTGGCCCTAAAAATCCGTAGATTTCCCCCTTCTTCACATGCATATTGACACCAGAAACAACCTCTTTTCCTTCAAACACTTTCGTAAGCTGATTTGTTTTTATTAGATAGGTCATTTTTCATTCCCCTTTCGCTCTGTATTTTTATTGTACGAAACGATTTTCTCTTTTTTCTTACCCATTCCTTACGAATTTCTTAAGCATATCAATTACGCTTTGCTTTCTTACAAAAAAGACTAAAACTACATTCTTCTCAGAAGCTATAGAAGTTGGTACGTATCCAGAGTAAATTATTAAAAATCCATTAACATCAATACCCTTACTTTAAGCACATGTATTAAACTCATTTAAGTTAAATGGGGTAATGTTAAAATAATGAAAATATAAAGCCTAATTCCTCTCTCTTTTTTAGCGAGGAATTAGGCTTTTAATCTACAATAATCGCGTCCGATAATAGAATAACTAGGGGATCTAATTATTCAAAAAGCTTTGTCATTTTTCTACTGATAATTTCCATTCAAACATTTAAATCTAACGATGTTTCATCTTTTTTTAAGATCAAATAAATTACACTCTTTATTTTTAATCGTCCCGTCCAAATGCTTTTGTCTTAATATTTTTCTTATCAAGAAATTCTTCTATTTTTTTCTGTTCTCTTCCATTCACCACTTCAGATTTATCCACCATTGATCCAATGTTTACTTTTGGAAAAACCCCATTAGCTATGTCATCTGTAAAATTACTTATGTTATCATCTAGTTCAGAAATAATTTCATTGTAAGTTGTAATGTACTGGCTAATTCTTTCAGACTCTTCTTGATAACCTTCTGGAAATGTATTATTTAAAATATAGTTAGAAAAGTTCTCATCATTTTCTTTTGTAAGTTTGATAATTTTGTCTAATTTCACTAGTTCTTCTGTAGTTAATTCCTCTTCTTCATATATATAATCTTGAAATGGTTCACTAGCATTAGATAATACTTCAGAACTATCTAGATATGTTTTTATGCTAAATTTTATTTCTTCTTCGGCAATTACACTATTTCGTTTTTCAGAGGTAAAAATAACATCAGGAATCTTAACATCCTGTAAAGAAAGAACTTCATCCTCTTCCTTATCCTCAATAGCGTCAATATTTTCTCCCTGTGAACATGCGCTTAATATAAACAGAAATAAAAAACTAAAAAACAATTTTCTCATAATAATTTCTCTCCCCTTACAATTGACATGTTCCATCTCAAATATTTTATAAATAGTATAGAAGAGAATTTTGCTAGATAATACCCTAGGAATGCTAATAGAAAACCTATACTAAGCCCTTTAATGGACTCGAAGATTTCTCCACTTCCAATTGTACTAAATCCATTAACAAATCCCATTACTATTAAGATTAGTGGAGATAGAATCATGATAGGGACCCCAATGATATAAGCTAATGTAAATGGTATAAGTATTAGCAGCATAATTAAAGTCACTGTAATAATTATACAATTAATTACACTTAATCCCATAATCGAAAACAATGCCGTAAAGATATTTTTAATGCTTTTTCTCTCTTCAACCTTTTTAATAGCATAAACAGCATTTAATTCTTTAGCTATTTGTTTAGGTGAACCAAGGGATTCTACAATCTGACTTTCTATTTTCCCTTCCCCTACACCAATCATAAAATATTCCTCATAATCTTGTAAGATTTCTTCTTTTTCATTTTTGGGTAGCTTCCGTAAATTCTTTTTTAAAATTAATAAAAATTGTTTTTTACTCATGTGAAATCTGCCTCCTTAATTAATTGATTTACTCCATCAGAGAATTCCTTCCACTCGTCTACTAAATGATATAAGTATGCACGACCTTTATCAGTAAGCCTATAATATTTCCTTGGAGGACCCTCATTGGATTCTTTTAAATATGTTGTAAAATACTCTTCCCTTGTTAATCTTCTTAATAACGGATAGACAGAACCTTCTGATATTTCAATTTGAGCAGAAATCCTCTGGACGAGTTCATATCCATATCGATCCTTCTTATCAAGCAGTACAAGCACGCATAGTTCTAGAACGCCTTTTTTAAATTGCACATTCAACGAAGACTCACCCCAATTCTCTATCGTTATGTATAATTCAATATATGCTACCAAACATTAAACAGTACCAATCTATAAAATATAGTAGATGGTTACACAATAGTAACATATATTGTATAATATTCAATGTATAACCATACTACTGAGTGTAGAATAATACTTTTTCAAGCTAAAACTGTATCCTCTTTAACATGATCGTAAAAATTGTTTTTTCATAGGGTCTACTAAAAAGATGGATTTCTCCATCTAGTGCTTCAACTAGCCGCTTCGTAATTGTCAATCCAAGTCCACTACCTTGGTATAAGCGATTTCTTGAATCTTCTAATGTATACATCCGTTCAAATACTTTGTCGATATGTGACTCAGAAATGCCTTTTCCCTTATCCCATATATCAATATAGATATACTTTTCATCACTTCTTAAAGTTATGCCAAGTGTTTTTCCATCATCCCCATATGTAATGGCATTCGAGATTAAATTATTTAACACCCTACTCAACACTTCTACATTTCCTAGTGCATAGTATTGGTTTTCTGGTATTTCAATATGGACCGAAAATCCTTTTGCTATAAGTAAATCATAGAATGCTAAAATATTTTGCATACACATTTCATTCATATTGATTCTCGTTAACTCAATTTCTTTGTCCCCAGATTCTAATTTTGCCAAGTCAAAAAACTTATGAATGAGTTCTATGACTTCATTTGTTTTCGTTTGCACCTTTGTTAGCAATGCTCGCCTTTCTTCCTCACTCAGTGTGTGATCTGTATGCAAAATTTCCATATATCCAAGGACAACTGTCAGCGGCGTTTTTAAATCATGCGATACATTTGCAAGCATCTTGCGCATTGAAATCTCTACTTTTAAATAATCAGCCTGCGTTCTTTGCTTAGCTTCTAATAAAAGATTAATGGCCACTAACAGCTTTTGTAGTTGTGCATCATCCGTAAACACTAATAATTTTTCGCCAGTTTGCTTTTCTACAATATCCTGCAGCTTTTCATATGTATAATATAAATTCTCACTTTTACTTTTCTGCACGCGATATTGAAAAAAAATTACACCTACCAAGATGATAATGAGCGTCATTAAAAAAGGAACCATACTATATCACTTCCATCTTATATCCGATTCCCCATAAGGTTTTAATATACTTAGGGTTTGAGGGATCATCCTCAACTTTTTCTCTCAGTCTTCTCATATGAACATTAATGACATTTTCATCTCCATAATATTCTTCATTCCAAATGTAATGATAGATTTGAGCTTTCGTAAATACGCGGTTGCAATTCTTCGAAAACAGCTTTAACAACTCGAACTCTTTGGAAGTGAGTTTAATGACCTCGTCTTTTTTCCAAGCCGTATAATTGATTGTATCGATTTTCAAATCTCCCACTAGAATAACGTCGTCCTGTTTCTTTAATGGCGCTGAATATTTTGTTGAACGACGTATGCCTGCCTTCACCCGCGCAGATAATTCAATCATCGAAAATGGTTTGCAAATATAATCATCCGCTCCAAGTCCTAATCCAATCGCCTTGTCCACATCTGTATCTTTCGCAGACATCATTAAAATAGGAATAGCACTTTTTTCACGAATCAACTTCACAACTTCTAAGCCGTCAATTTTCGGCATCATAATATCCAAAATGATTAAATCAAACGACCCTTGCCAAAATTTATTCAGACCAGCCTCTCCATCAGCAGCTGTCTCTACAGTAAAACCCTCTTTTGTTAAATAGGTTTCTACCATTTCTTGAATCGATACATCATCTTCCACAAGCAATATTTTAGATTGCATGCTCCCGTCCCCCCTAACTTTTACATACTTAATTATATCGCAACACAAATGTTATGTAAAAATTAGGTAATAAACCCAAAATCTATATTCGTATTTATTAAAGTCCACCTTATGCTTCATGAACTTCTGAAAGAAATCAGAATGACTTTTCCATGGTAGCTTCTATCCCCACCGCAAGTGATTGGCTGTTTTATCGCAAGTCACTTGTTAATATTTGCAAGTCACCGAAAAACAAAGGACAACGAATTCCACCATCGGAAATTCGTTCTTTTTCTTAATACGAATTCCAACCACGCGACAGCTTCGCAATGTGCAGAGTGTATTTGGCAACACAATGGTGCTGCTGGGTTTACTATTCAGATCTGACTCCAGTTAGATCACGCGCTTGCGAATTCCCTATCATATCATGGGTTTTTAGAAACTCTAAAATAGTCTCTTCAGGGGTAGCTTGAGATGTTTGAGGAAGTGTAATATTTACACCATTGTTTTCTTCAATAATTCGAGGGACTCTAATCTCCGTTCTTTCATATTTTGAAACGCAGTGTTTAAGCCCCCTCCCATATCGGGGGACGCTTTTTATTTGAAAGTCCTTGATACAAAAAGAGATTAAAATTGTGAATTTAACTCATACAATTATCAAATTCTTTTTCAGCCCCAAAGGAACTGTATTTTTATATTATTCGGAAATAACAAACAAATTGACTTAACGCGAATTTTCTTATATTCTAAGATTTATTTCATAAGATGAATTTGTTGTTATCACGATTATTGCGGGATGGGCATAATGAACGCTTCGCAATGAAGTAGTAGTGGTCATGCTCAGCCCTACAAAAATTTTCTCGATAAATAAAATGCACTCTAGCATATGTGGTGCCTCTTCTTTTTAATTTTAGAAGAGGCTCTTATTTGTATGTTAACTGATGCACACTACTTAAAGGAGGAAGAAATGCAAAAAGGAAATCCGTGGGCATTAATTCCATTTGTTGTATTTTTAATTTTGTTTATTGGCTCAGGAATTGTATTAAATGATTTTTATGCATTTCCTGTATTGGTTGCCATTTCGATTGCAAGCGCTGTTGCCCTTTTCATGAACCGCAAAGAAACGATCACAAAAAAAATTGAAACCTTTACGACCGGTGCCGGGGATTCGAACGTCATGTTAATGGTGATTATTTTCTTACTTGCCGGCGCATTTTCGGAAACCGCAAAAGGAATGGGCGCTATTGAAGCAACGGTAAACTTTGCACTCTCTATATTGCCACAAAACTTATTAGTTATTGGCTTATTCATAATTGCCTGTTTTATATCTTTAGCAATGGGCACTTCAGTTGGAACGATCGTTGCCCTCGCCCCAATAGGTTTAGCGATTGGTGAGCAAACTGGACTTTCAATACCACTATTAATGGCTACTGTTATTAGTGGGGCTATGTTTGGCGATAATTTATCATTTATTTCGGATACAACCATAGCATCGGTACGCTCACAAGGGGCAGAAATGAAAGACAAATTTAAAGTTAACTTTTTCATCGTGTTACCAGCAGCAATTGTCACATGTGTTATTTTAGCCTTTTTAACGCCGAATTCCACAGCCCAAGTGACACATGCTAGCTTTGATTGGTACAAATTGATTCCTTATTTATTCGTCATTATTTTTGCTTTGATCGGAGTAAATGTCTTTACAGTATTAACAAGTGGGATCATCCTCGCTGGAACTATTGGCTTAATTGATGGTAGTTATGAGGTGATGACATTTATCGGCGCAATTGGTGACGGTATGAGCAATATGTTTGAAATGGCGTTTTTAGCAATGTTAATTGCCGGTATGGTCGAGGTCATAAAGCATAATGGCGGCATTGATTTTATCGTACATATCGCAACGCGTAAAATTAAGTCGCAAAAGGATGCCCAATTTGCAATGGCAGGTTTAGTTGGTTTAACCGACCTTTCAACCGCCAATAATACGATTGCAATTATGATTACTGGGCCATTAGCAAAAAAAATTGCCGATCAATACGATATTGAGCCACGTAAATCCGCAAGCATCATCGACATTTTTTCATGTGTCGTTCAAGGTATTATTCCGTACGGTGCACAATTTTTAGCAGCTGCCAGTGTCGCCGGCATTTCCCCTATTTTAATCATGCAATATTCGTATTACTCCATTTTAGTGGGTGTCTGCGGAGTCATTGCCATCCTCATCGGTTATCCGAAAACTAAAAATAAACCTATTCAAAAATCGTAAATGTACTATTCGCATTTACGATTTTTAGCATTACTTGCACCGGGCGCGAAAACAATTCTGACAATTAACTACAATTCAAAAAGCTGTGACGAAATTCCCAATGAAAATCGGATTTTCGGCACAGCTATTTTTCATTACATTAAACTAACTCCAACCACGCGACAGCCTTGCAATGTGTTGAGTGCTGAGGGTGGACAAAACTATTAAAATTAAGATGTAGTAGAGTCACCTATTAATAAATATATATCCTTTGAATAATCAAACGATAGTTAGTTACCTAAGACCCGAAACATTTCATCCTTATGTGTTTCTGAAATCTTCTGATCCCATTTGCCACCATGTAAAAACATCATCTTCTCCATGATTTTTATTTTAAGACTTTGCTGTATCACACTTGGATACGAATTAATTTTTCCACTTGGTGGTAAATTAGAAAACTTAGAATTCCCGGAAACTGTAATCAAAGCTAAATTTCCAAAAGCACACTGATTTTTAAGGGGAGCTTTTCGAGCAAGCTCGAAAAAATCTGGACGCAATTATGCCGAGGCGTAATTGATCTAAACTTCTATATAAAGCATTTTTTTCTCGAGTCGGTAGCCTTGAATCGCTTTGAAATAAAAGTAGACACAATAAATACTGAGCACAAAATTGATAATGGTTAAGACCGTCAAAAAATTCCATTGTCGAAACAATTCATTAATCTGTAATTGTAGGAGGAAGTTAAACCCATTTACCAAGAATAAAAACCCAAAAATCGTTGTCGACATTTTCAAATTACGCTTCATTCCTTGCAGTCTTTCTTCAAATACATACGTAATTTTAGGTTCGGGCTCCACCACATTGTATGGCATTGCCCAAATGCTGCTATTCCAATACGATGTATTCGATGTATGCTTTAATTGCCAGCCCATCTCTTGGTGAAGTTGATAATAGGAGCTGTTCACCGAGTTTTCATACAATATTTCGTAGCTTATTTTTTCACACGACCTTGGTACAAAATAAAAAAACAAATTCGAGGCGCGCTCTAATTCAAAGCCCTCTTCAAATAATTGATTGAGCCATTTTTTCGTATAGTACGGCTGATAAAACCAACCAATGCGCATTTTCCGTATCGCTTTTTTACTCCGCTGGCTCATCGGCAAACCAAGATATTTTTTCTCCTTTTTACGGAAATACGAATAAACTACCCATATACAGCCGAATAGAAAGCCATGCACAGCAATAACTGCTAACCAAATCACAGGATAGGAAACACTACCCCATAAAATAGTCATCATCAAAAATGGCAATGTAATAAATGGAATAAGGAATGATAAAAGGAATACTAGAACCAAAAAATGCGTGCGAAATCTTTTAAACGCTTTTTCTTTCGATGGAAAAATGGTTGCTTGCTCGGACGTAAATAATGTCCATTTCTTTCTCTGCCAAACAAGTTCCCAGTTCGCCTGTGTTAAACGCTCTGTGTCTGAAGCATAGTCAATTAAATACGTACTTTTCTTTTTTTCACCTTGTTCAAACTCAAATTGACTCAAATAATTTATCCGTGTAAAATGCTGCCCTTTGCTCGCCATTTCACTAAGCCACTGTTCCGTCTCTTCAATTCGGTAACTCCAAAATGGTCGCCATCTTGTCATTGCTTACCCTCCTCAAATTGGATGATATGGTCATGTATTTCTTTAATTCGCCGCATTTCTTGCTGTAAAATTTGTTGTCCTAATGTTGTGATTTCATAAATAGTTTTACGCTCTTCATCTGAAAAAAGGACAATAAGCTCGTCATTTTGCATCTTCATTAGCGTTCCATAAATTGTGCCCGATCCAAGCTTTAACCGACCATTCGTGAGCGCTTCGATATTTTTAATTATTCCATAGCCGTGTCGTGGCACTGTTAGTGAAAAGAGAATATAAAAGGCCGTTTCTGTCATCGGATGATATTTTTTAAACACTTTATCCATAAGCCCCTCCTCTATGTCGTATCTCGAATGTATCACAGCGCGACACATTAATTCAATAATTCCCCATAACTTTTCACTTCTTCATTGCAATGTACCTGTACTTTCCATTACGATAAATGAAACGTCAATGAGTAATTCATTCTCATTGATCAAAATAAGTAGGTGGCTTACATGACGCAAATTTTAATTATTGAAGATGAACAGCAAATTGCACGCGTACTGCAATTAGAGCTTGGCTTTGAAGGCTATGAAACAACGATTGCACACACTGGAACAGCGGGTTTATTGGCGTTTCATGAAGGGAATTTTGAATTAATTTTATTAGATATTATGTTGCCCGAATTAAACGGGCTTGAGGTGTTGAAGCGCATCCGCAAGCACAATGAAACGATTCCGGTCATTTTACTTACAGCGAAAGGTGAAATTCAAGATAAAGTAACCGGTCTTGATTACGGGGCAAATGATTATATGACGAAGCCGTTTGAATTTGATGAATTACTTGCCCGAATCCGTGTCGCACTGCGGTTTTCACTTAAATCGGTTGCTCCAGAAATACCGACTCATACGTACCAATTTGCCGGCTTAACATTAAATGAAAATACGCGTGAAGTTTGGCGTCAAAACAATCAAATTGACTTAACCCCGCGTGAATTTGATTTGTTGACACACTTTATCAAGCATCCAAAACTCGTTCAATCACGCGAACAGCTATTGAATTCGGTTTGGGGCTTTGACTATTATGGCGATACGAATGTTGTGGATGTGTATGTTCGTTATTTACGTCAAAAAGTCGAAGTGAATTTAAACCTTCCTCCCCTATTACATACCGTTCGCGGCATCGGCTATGTATTAAAGGAGCTCGTTACGAATGAAGCTTAATACAAAGGTCAATATTTTATCGACATTGTTGACGACTGTTATTATGATTGGAAGCTTCACAGGAATTTATTTTTTATATGAGGAGCTAGCGTATGCGACTGAAGTAGAACAGCTACAGGAACGTGCGTATGAGCTTTCGACAACGGTCAGTTCGCTACAGTCGACGGATGACATTAATACCATTTTACAGGCGTATCTTCCGACGAATGGCGCAATCATCGTTAAAGATGAGAAAGGTATAGATTTAAAACACATCCAAATGACATCGAAAAAGATTGAATTTGCAACGAGCAAGGACGAGTATTACTCAATGAAAGTAATCGACGGCATTCCACATATTGCGATGAATTTCCCACTTATATGGCCGACACAGCAAGTCGTCGAGGCAAACTTCATTCAGCCTGTACCGACGATTACGGAAAATTTAAATCGTTTAAAAATAATTTTACTTTTAATAACGCTCATCGCACTCATTCCTATTTATTTGGCAAGTCAATTATTAATTCGACTTATTGTCAAACCGGTCCAACAATTAACAGCCACGATGGAACGTAATATTCAGCAGTCAAGCTACGAGCAAATTGCTGTAAAAAAGCAGTCACATGATGAAATCGCTATGATGACCGTCACGTACAATCATTTAATGGCACAACTCGAAGTACATCATGAAAAACAGCAGCAGTTTATCGGTAATGCCTCGCATGAATTAAAAACACCCCTGACCGTCATCGAAAGCTACGCCAATTTATTAAAGCGTCGCGGTACAGAAAATGCAGAGGTAACGAATGAAGCACTTGCTGCCATCATCAATGAAACAGCGATGATGAAGCAGATGATTGAGCAAATGTTGGCATTAGCAAAAACGAGTGAAGTAGCAAAAGTAAAGCTGTCATTTATCGCATTTCAACCGTTTATAAAAGACATCGCACAAAGCTTTCAACAAGCCTTTCATCGGACGATTATTGTCGACGTTCCAGATGCCATCATTGGGACGGACGAAGCCAAACTGAAGCAGCTGTTATTTATCTTTTTAGATAATGCACGAAAATATAGTGATGAGGAAATTACGATTATTGGGCGGGTCAACGAATTGATCGAAATACAAATTCAAGATAAAGGCAAGGGCATTCCTAAAGAGGATATCCCCCATCTTTTCGAGCGATTTTATCGCGTGACGAAAGACCGAAATCGACAAACGGGTGGTGTGGGCATCGGCCTTTCTATTGCCCAGGAAATAGCGAAACAGTTAAAGGCAACGATTGAAGTCGAAAGCGTGCTCGATCAAGGTACGACGATTAAAATTCAACTCCCTTTAAATCGAGGTGCATCAAGTGAAAATTAAACAAATTTTGACGATTATTTCATTTATTTTTATTGGTATTTTTATTATGCTTGCCGTGCAGCAGCTCCAAACATCGGCAACTTTAACGAAAGAGCAGATGACCGCCCAAGTCGAAAAGGTGTACCGTGGCTCTGTCCAATCGTTCATTGAAAAGGATGATTATTATCTCGCATCCTTTGAAAAAAACGGTTCCACATACGAAGTGCAAATCGACCCGTACAATGGTGAACTGTCGAATATGCAGGCGATTTTCATTGCGGATAAACCAAATGTAGCGGTTAAAGAAGATGATAACGGAAAACCAAATACTAATGTGAAGACTGATGATACAACAAAGCCAGATGTCGCTACTAAGTCAACTACTAATACAAAACCTAGTGATACTGCAAAACCTAGTGACAATACACAAAAGGAAACACCTCCAAAGACAATCAAACCACTGCTTTCAGAGGCACAGGCGAAAGCAATTGCTTTAAAAGAAATTAATGGGCAAGTGGAGTCCGTCGATTATAATGCAACATCGGATGGGGGTTATTATTTTATTGAGGTCGAACCAACAAATGAAGATCGTGATGAAGTCATCGTGCAAGTTCACGCCGTAACAGGTAAAATTTTATTGATTCAATACGAGGATTAATTTACTTTAGTAGTAGCCCTCTCCTTGGAATTGAATGCCAAATTCACACTTAATTCAGTGTGAGTTCAAACTCCTGCTGACCTTTCTCATCAAATTCTAATGTTTCTCTCAGTAAGCTTTCATGTTCGCATTTTATACTAACGTTAGAACAGTGAAAAGGAGCGAAACAAAATGAAAAAGAAATTATTAGTTATTCCAGCGTTACTAGTAGCAATTGGAGGCGGTGCAGCATTAGCACAAACGGATCTACTCGCTAAGGCGGATGTTAATCCTTCTATCTCAGCCTCTCAAGCAAAAGAAATTGCCTTAAAACAAGTACAGGGTAAGATTGTCGACTTTGATTATGATGGCGATGACCACACACCCCATTATGAAATTGATGTAGTGAAGGGCAATGAAAAAATAGAAATTACAGTAAATGCGTTAACAGGAAAAAGCAAAATTACCGAGCGCGAAACGATTCAAACTAAAAATCAAACATCCACACAAAACAGTACGAACTCAACACCAAATGGACTAATTTCAGAACAAAAAGCAATTCAAATTGCACAAGCAAAAGCACCTGGTACAGTCGTTAAAGTCGAGCTAGATGAGGATGACAATCAACTGCATTATGATATCAAAATCCAAAACGGCAAAACAGAATACGAATTTGAAATCGATGCGAAAACAGGTAGTATTATTCATTTTGAAGAAGATTTAGATGATGACGACCGTGATGACGACGATTACGATTATGACAATGATGATGATTTTAACGATTAATCTATCGGTTCAATAAAAGCAATCCAAATAAAAGGAAAACCAATCCACGGTTAAAGGTGGATTGGTTTTTTCGTAATGGAAATGAAATATTGATTAGATCAAACTTGAATAAAACTACCTTGCAAAGCATTTCGTAAAAACGGGCTCGGCTCCCCTACACTGTATAGTTGCAATTCATGCATCGCTCTCGTGCAGGCGGTGTAGAAAATTCTGCGTAAGCTTTCATCACCGTATACTTTCTCCGATGCATCATAAATGATAACCGCTTCGAATTCAATCCCTTTAGCCAAATAGGACGGGATAACGACAACACCTTGTTCATATTCTGGTGAGCCGTTCTTTAACAGCTTTATACCATCAATACTAGATAACGCTTCATAGGCATTCTTACTTTCCTCAGCTGATTTACATATGATAGCAATACTAATATAACCGGCACTCTGTAAAGCTGCGACTTTGGATAAAATACTACGGTGAAGCTGTTCATGATCGATTACTTGTGTCAATACCGGCAACGCGCCATCTCGTTCAAAAGGAATAATTTTTTCACCATTCGGAACGAGTTTTCGCGTGAAATCAATGATCGGTTTTGTGGATCGATAGCTACGTGTCATATTGATTACTGCTGTTTCGTCCTGTCCGTACAAGCTGCTAAGAACGTGGAAATCCACCATTTCACTGGCATGTGCAAAAATCGCCTGATTAAAGTCCCCGAGAACAGTCATTCTAGCAGATGGAAATAAACGCTTAATAAATTCGAATTGAAATGGCGAATAGTCCTGCGCCTCGTCAATCAATATGTGCTTGATTGAGCGATTCGTTTGAAAACCTTGTATTAACTCTTTCATAAGCAAAAACGGTGTAGCATCTTCGTAAAATAATTTACCTTCATCTAGCACTTCTAACGTTGCACGACAAATCGCGTTCCATTCAGCAGGCGTTTCCCCTTCAATCCACTCATTAATTTGCAACGGATCGGCAAAAAGCTGCTTGTAGATTCCAAGTATATCAACGAAATCAAACGCCCGTATACGTTTTCGCAACGGACTCAATTTTTGAGTAACAACCAACCTTTCAAGCGCTTCAGGTTCCATCTCATAATCAGCAATTGAATCACGTGCAAAACCGCGCTTTTTTGCTAAATAAGTTTGCGCTTTATAATAATCCTCATTGCTAAACAGCTCAATTTCTTCCTGTACCCACGGCTTCATCCGTTCCACTTTACCCGCGTCTTTTACAAGCTTCAAAACCCAATCCTTCAAATTTTCAAGCCTGTTTTGAAAGTGGATTGTAGGATCACTGCTATAAAATTTATCCGCGAGTTGTTGCGCTGTCACAATTGGCTGTCCTCTGAAAATGATATCCTTGAATAACATGCCCCTTACTTCCAGTGACTGCCTATATGCTTTGATCACTTCAAAAAACACAGTAGATGCTTTGAACTGGATGCCCGTAACCCTTGACTGGTGCGCAGGTGTATTCGTACCAGTTAAAACATATTCTAACTGATCGTACGGATTTTCAACTTGAAGCTCGTTGCTCAGTCGATGGTCCAAATATTCCTGAAACGTAACTTGCTGCATATTCTCCTCACCAAGTTCCGGTAACACATTGGATACATAGCTGTTGAACATAGCATTTGGTGAAAATAAAATAATTTGATCCGCCGTCAAACTTGCACGATATTTGTAAAGTAAATAAGCAATTCGTTGGAGCGCGGCAGATGTTTTACCACTACCAGCAGCCCCGTGAACAACGAGCAGTCTCCCATGATCATGACGGATAATTTGGTTTTGCTCCTGTTGAATGGTCGAGACGATACTGTGCATATGTTTGTCAGTACCATTGCCCAAAACTTGCTGTAAAATTTCATCTCCAATCGTAAGACTCGTATCGAACATCGATTGCAGGACGCCATCTCGAACAAGATATTGCCATTTTTTCTTCAATTGTCCTTGAACTATCCCCCCAGGAGTTGCATAGTGGGCAAGGCCCGGCTCGTAATCATAGTAAACACTCGAGATCGGTGCTCGCCAATCATAAATAAGGAAGTCTTCACCACTTTCGTCCATTAGTGAAGAAATGCCAATATACACTTGCTCCTGATTTGAATGCCCTTCTTCCATGAAATCAATGCGGCCGAAATAAGGAATTTTCTGCATACGGTGTAGCGTATCCAATTTTTTGGATGCATGTTTATGTGTGCTTTGACTGACAGACAATGCTTGCGTTTCTTGTCTCAAGCTGATAATCGTTTCTAAAAAATCGTCAAAAGTATCGGCGTTTACCTTAATTTCATCCCAAAAATGTTTGCGAATATGAATGACTTCGTTGCGGCGCTTAGATGTTTCTTTTTCTAAATGGTTAATTTGCTCTGTAATGACCTCCATTACATCGTCCACTCGTTTTTGCTCCTGCTGAAATTGTAAATTCATCGCAATCACTCCTTAAAAAAATCAATATGTGGGGGTTGACTAATGAAAAACCATATTATATAATTAACGTAGGGATAATATATAATACAAAATTTTATATTGTCTAACTATATAAATTTACCATGATTTCACGTTTGTTTCAATACATTTAACGTGGATTTTTTGCGTTTTCTTACACTTATTTTCTCCCTCGTTGCTAGGACTATCCTCCAAAATAAAAAAGGAATACTAAATGATTTAGTATCCCCCAAAAAACTTCATTTCTTTTTAAGAACAATTTTTCATCTATGGCGTTATAATAAATTATAAACCCACTATAAAATCCCTTTACATATTCCGTCCATCTGACCTTACCCAAACCGTTTCATCCTTGGTAATCTGCACAATATCAATATTTCCACCAACTGTTTGAAGTTCTTTACTTTTATTAACGTTTTCTTTTATTACTTCCGCAATCACATTATAAACAAATTCAATTAACTCGTTGTTACTTTTCTGTATAAGTGCGGCAGCCAACTCATCATTACTAATTGTTGGATTTTGCCCACTAAACTTAATCATATTACTAAAAATTTGCTCATGGTCACTACCACTAAATCTAAAACCATATTCATTTAATGGTATTGGATAATTTTTAATATGTTCCCCATCTTTAAATTCCATCGATACAAAGACTAATTTCCCTCCCTCGGATCCCCCTAGATGTATTTGAGTTGTAAATCCCGTGAAATAACTGCAAAATTTTCTTATGACATATTCAATCGTATCGTTTATCGTCATCTTTTCACTGTTGGGATAATGCTCCAATCCATAAACTAAGTCATTAATATCCATATATCTAGAAATAACCTCATTCGTGTCCTTATTGAAAATAAAGCGCGTTAAGCTTCCAGAAAAAGAAATCGCAACCTTATTCGGTAAAATAAATATCTTTTTACATTGATCATTGTGGACCGGGGTATTTTTCCATGACGCCCTACTATCAATTGCCATAATGATGGAATCCTTGCCCTTTACGTTTAACGCAACAGTCATTAAACCTATCCCCTTTCCCGCAAGATATGGCTATTTTATGATTGCGCGTTTACAAATATCAACAGGGATTTACCAGTTGCAAAATATTATGAGTCAAGCGTCACATGTTAATGCTACTAATTTTCCTTACTACAGATACTAAAATAGCAATAACAAAAACAATCATACTATTTATCATTAAAAAGCCTCCTATTTGCAAGCCATAAAATATTGCAAAACCATCTTTAAGAATAATTATCGCCAATAATCCACCTATTGAACTAAACAAAGCCGCTAGTAATAATATTGTAAAAGCTGCAGAATATAGACTTTTCTTTTTCCAAAATGTTATACATCCAATAATATTTGCACTCACGATAAAAAGGAACATCGTTATTAAGAGAAAATTCTCCATTTAACTCCCTACTTTCTTACTATTCTTAAACTTTGAAATTACACTAAATATTATCCAACTAATAATTCCGCCCAACACTAAAGGAATTACTGTTAAATAGCTGGTCTCCTTAATAATATTTAGTAAGGCGACTGTTATGATACCACCAAAAAACATGCCCACGATAATGAATATCCATGTTAAATTTCGTTTAATATTCATACTTTATCTCCTCACTCCTATCAATTTATTTCGAGATACTTTCAAAGCATTTTATAAACACTATATCCAATAAAAATGACGAAAATAATCAAAATTAATTCGCCTATTTCTTTAATGCTCATTCAAGGAGTATTGGGCATACCTGCTTGTGTACGGTTAAGATGATCATCGAAATTGCCAGTAGGATTCTTTTTGTGTTCCTCCTGAGTTAAACGTTCCCTTTGTTTTTCAGGTGTTTCTTTATTTGAAGTCATTCACAACCCTCCATATATTGGTATATTATTTCTAGATAAATACCCCAAAAACCTTTAATTTAACGCAAAAACGGCACTGTTAAACTCAAACAAACCTTTGGGAATTACCCAATAATTACAATGTAATTTTGCGCCCTCATCCATATTGGCATTATAATACTGGAAAAGATAAGCAGCTCCCCGATCTAATGAAGGACGAAATTATACAATTCCCATATAATAAATAAAAACTGTTCATACATAGTCATTTAAAGGAGGTTTTAAGTTTGCGCGCGTCCATCCTGTTGAGAAAAATCGCTTTAGCAGCACTCTCGTTTCTCGTTATTACTGTTCTTTATTCTTTCATTTGGTATAAGGAAAGCTTTGATAGACCGGTTTGGATACAAGTTGTGATGATTTTTTGCTTTTTGATGTTGAGTATCAATAATTTCAAATTAAAGAAATACATGATGGCGTGGCTTTTTGCCGGAATCACGCTAGCTTTTAGCATTAGTATATATTGGAATGTTACCGCTGTGTGATGCAGGTTTGCCTATCAAAAAAGGCGCACAACCGAAAATTCAGCTGTACACCACCACAAGGATGCGCCTACCAAAAAATGTTATGAAATATAACGATTAACCATAAACTTTTGATGATGATGTCCATTTTCCTCCAATAATTATTACCATGAAATGTTTCCAGCACAATGTTAATTACTGCCAATAGGATGCACAAAAAAACAACATAAAAATAATGAATATTTGGAGTGATAATTACTATAAATAACGTGAAAAGTGACAAGACAATCATTACAATGGATTGTTTATTTGTCGAATACATTGGAATTTTACGCTTTTTATCAGTTGGTTCACGCATTTTCCGACCAACAAGCCAATCTAACAACAGATACAATGTAGTAGTAACGATAATTACGATTATTTTAATACGATCTTTTTCGCTATGCTCAAAACTCGGTATTATGACATCTTTCCCAACCGAAAATAAATGGTCATTCGTTTTATCATAAAAATAAGAACCGGATCCGCTATTGTATTCAACAATAATTCGAGATGAGCCATCATGATAATTCAGCCTGTAGGTATTTTGAATAAAGGCATAATCTGGAATCGACTTCTCTACCAAGATTAGCTTATTCATAAATTGTTCCATATGTGTAAGTGACTCCTGATCGGTAAATTCATCGACTCCCATTTGCCACTTTGAGTTTGGATTCCCTTCCCCGTAAAGCATATAAATCGCTTCCAGTCGTGGTTCTTCATCGTTTTCACTCGTGATTATTTGTTGCTTTGGCATGGAGGCGATGAGAAAGACGATGATGCATAGAACGCCAATAACTGCCGATGGAACTTGCCAATGGAATTTTTTTCGATTGATACGCGATTCTATTTGTTTAAAGTCGTGTTCTAATTTCGCCGTATCAACTTGAATTTCCGTTAATTGCTGCAATTGTTTTTCCTCATTCATCATCTACACCTCCTAGTAATATTCGCAACGCTTTTAAGCCGCGCGCCGTATTATTTTTCACTTTCGCTTCACTGCAACTTAAAATTTCTGCCGTTTCCTTCACCGAATATTCCTCAATATAGCGCAGCACAATAACTTCACGGTAACCCCATTTAATTCGTTGCAACGCGGCATATAACTTTTCAAGCTCGTCAGTTTGAATAACGACTTCCTCGGGTAATTTCTCCTGCGCTTCAGGCTCTGTTTTCAGCTGGAAAAACGATAAAATCTTTTTTCTGCGATAATAATCGTATACAATGTTGCGTGCGATTTTTAGTAAATAAGTTCTTTCGTGCTCGGTATAATTTTTTTGATAATAGCGGTAAAAGGTTTCCTGCAAAAAATCATGCGCTAATTCTGCATCATTCGTTAAATACCGTATGTACTTGTAAATTGCCTCATAATGGGCATCAAAAAGCTCACGTCGCATCCATTCTCCCCCCTCTCCCTTAAAGACGAACGACGCTTCCATTGGAATCACTTTTTCAACAATTATATTTTCAACACACAAAAAAATCGCCCGAACGAATCATACGTTGTACGATTTCGTTCGGGCTTTTTGATTGGATGGCGTGGGAAAGAAGTTAAACGCCCATTTTTCTGCGAGTGTTACTTGTTTTTTTCGTTTGCTGGCTCTTCATTTTTTTCGTAGAAGTGTCGCCTTTTGAGTTCCCTTTAGTAGATGCAGATTGATTTTTTTTGTTTTCAAGCTGCTGTTTAACTAGCTCCTGCAAACTCAATTTCTTTTTTGGTGCTTCTGATTGGTTGTTTTCAGTCATATTGTTTTCCTCCTTTTGAAAGTAGATGTTCTTTAAAATTGAACTACCTTAACTTTAATTGTAAATGACCATTTGTTGTAAATGCAAATAATTCCTTCATCTAGTTCGGGCCGTTGCTTCCATTGACCGGTCATCCTATGCACTGTTTATTATACTACATAAACGATGCGAACCCCTTACAAATCGTAAAAACGCATTCCCGATTTTTTAAAGGGAATGCGTTTGATTATTATTATTTTACTTCTAGTAATTGCAGCGCTTGTTGCACTTGCTCTTCTGATAAATTATGGCGCACGATATAACGATTGCGCTCATGCGTTGTACACTCGATTGTACAGCCACCAAGATGCTTAGCTTCATTTTCCTCAGAGGCAATGATTTGCTTATTACACTCTGGGTTCGCACAATTAATATAGCGCTCACATGGCTCCCCATCATAGTGATCACGCCCAACTACGACATGCTCCACCTGATTAATTGGCACCGTTAAACGCTCATCAAATACATACATTTGCCCATCCCATAGCTGCCCTTTTGCAACAGGATCTTTCCCGTATGTTGCAACACCGCCATGTAATTGACCGACATCGCCGAATCCTTCACGCTTCATCCAGCCTGAGAATTTCTCACAGCGAATCCCACCTGTACAATACGTTAACACATTTTTACCTTCAAAAAGCTCTTTGTTTTTACGCACCCATTCCGGTGTATCGCGGAAATTTTCGACTTCCGGACGAATCGCTCCACGGAAATGACCAACATCATATTCATACGTATTACGCACATCTAAAACTACTGTATTTTCATCTTGCATTTCTTCTAAAAATTGCTCAGGTGATAAATAACGACCTGTTAATTCATGTGGGTTGACATCTGCTTCTAACCCTAAATGCACTAATTCAGGGCGCGGGCGTACATGCATTTTCTTGAATGTATGTCCTTCTGCCTCGTCTATTTTAAAAACAATACCGTCGAATAATGGATCGGCTTTCATCATGTCCATATAAGCCATCGTTTGCTCTTTTGTCCCTGATACCGTGCCATTAATACCTTCTGTCGCAACTAAAATGCGACCTTTTAAACCAATTTCTTTACACGCTTGTAAATGCGCCTCAGAAAATGCTGCTGGATCTACAATCGTTGTGTAATGATAATACAATAATACTTGATAATTCATATTTTCCACCTATCATTCATATATTTGCAGGATATACCTGATAGTCTAAAACTACCTTACAATAATAAAGCATTTGTGCGAAAATTTCTATCAGTAATAAGGCTGAATTATTTGGGTGATTATTTACTGTTGTGTATGGTATATTTAGGGAAATAATACATTCGAGTTACTATTACATAAAATAGGAGAATGACTATGCGAAAGTTTATCGGAATTGGGTTGATTTTTTTTATAGTTAGTTTCGTATATATGCTATTTTATGGGACACCGTGGGGGAATGTACAAGCAAAAAGAGAAATTGTCCATTATTTAGAAAATAAATACGGTGAGCCATTTCACGTGAAGCAACCGAGATTTTGGATAATGGATGGAAATTTTCATGCCGAAGCTTCGCCAGCTGCAAGACCCGATTTGATTTTTATCGTTGGAACCGAACAAGGTGAGGAAGGTATTCAAGATAGTTATTTACGGGAGTCCTGGCGTTATGAAGGTCATCGTGATGTGGCAGCCATTGTTACTCCTTATTACAAGGCAAAAAAAATTTTTGTCGAACTTTATAACCCATCACCACCTATCGATAATGCAGACTTATATGCATATGAAAAGTATAGACAGTTGGATATTATCATTGATTTACAGAAAACTTCCATTGCATCAAAGCAAGAGGAAAATATGAAAATCTATCAAGTTTTAATGGCAATCGTACAGCAAGAAATTCCAATAAAAAACCTTAGTTTCTGGTTTAAAAATGGACTGTTTCGCATTAACAAAACGGAGCTTCTGCAATTGCGAAATGAAACTGAATTATTCACTTATTGGGTGTCTAAATGATTACATATTACTAGCAGTTGCATAACGACTATTAGTTTACTTCAATTACAAATGTATAGGATACTTCTCCATTTACCCATTTTGCGAACGCCTCGTAAATAAAACGACCTTTGTTTGCTGGCACATGCACTTGGTTATTTTTCATTTTAATTTCTCTAAGTCTACCATTTTAATCACATGCGTAAAGGGTTACCTTTGGGTTTTCTTCAAACACAATTGTAATGTTAGTATTCGGTTCCAACAGAATGGGGGTTATATTTTCACTCATTTGATATGGAGATGCCGTATCCATTTGTACACTCACTGTCCCTAACCCTTTCTTCCTTTCTCATTTGTAAGCGCCCCTCTTCATTTCATACTTTTGCTCATTTGCGTGAATCAATCCCACCATGCGATTCTTGTTGCTTCCGGAGAGACATGGGATATCAGTTTCCTAGCGAATAATCCCGGGATTTGGCCATTCCATTGCCATATGCCACATCATGTCACAAATAACGGAGCACCTGGCGTGGGTGGCATGTTTACAACAGTTAATTATTGTTAATAAATTTCCGGATAAAAACAAACCCCGTATTTTAATCAAAATACGAGGTTTTACTTGTTTACCGCTATTCATTATTATAATAAAGATTGTTTCTTCTGGGATGCGAATCTTCTACCCGTTAGTTGGAGTACAATTTTTCAATGCCTCTAATTACGATGACTATGTATAACGTGGCTTAAACGAAGTAACTAATTAATAATCCAACTGATAATAGGAAGCAAAAAATCGTATTTGTTAGCGCTGTTGATTTCATTGCTACACGCATAAACTGAGGTTCCTTTGCTCCCTTTCGAAAACTTTGAATTGCAGAGATCGGCTTTTTCACACCTAGGAACAAAACCAATGACCAGGGACTTATATACCCCATTAATACGATGATTAAAATCCAAACAAAGGAAAATGAAAACGCAATAGCTAGAAACTTAACCGCTTTTTCTCTCCCAAGGAGTATAGGCAACGTTTTTCTTCCACCTTTAATATCTTCTTCAATATCACGGATGTTATTGGACATGTTGATGGCCCCTACTAAAATCCCAACCGGAATGGAAATTAATAGACTCTCAACTGTTATATTATTTGTTTGAATAAAGAAAGCAATTAATACAAAGCCTGTACCCATTGATAATCCAGAAAATAACTCGCCAAATGGCGTATACGCAATCGGTAATGGACCGCCTGTGTATAAATAGCCAATTGCCATCCCGCATAAACCGATGACCGCTAACCACCATGTACTATTCATACAAATATACACACCGATAAATGCTGCCACAATATACAATAAAAACGCAACAGTTAAAACATTTTTCGGCTTTAATCCATGACGGACGATTCCACCACCAATACCAACAGAATCAGCAGTATCTAATCCACGTTTAAAATCATAATACTCATTAAATAGATTGGTTGCAATTTGCAATGCTAAACACGAGAGTATCATGCCAATAAATAGAAACCAATTTATCTCAGTTTCATAAAGTGCTGCAACTGTCCCTAATATGACAGGGGCAAACGTCGCCGTTAATGTATGAGGGCGGGTCATTGTCCACATTAATTTAGCGGAACTCATCTCTTTTTCACTTACCATAAATCGTTATATCCTCCTACGTTTTCAATAATATCGTTAGAAGTATTATTTCTATGTACTTCCTTTTCAAAGGATACATTATATCACATATTACCAAACTTCAACTATCCTGCAATGTTAGCTCAATAATATTAATAGAGCATCTCACTGATTTCTAAAATCAAACTTATCATCGGGCACGTCTAACGAATGTCCATTTATTACTACTGTATCATTGTCTGTCCATTTAATCGTTGCTTCCGATTCACGGTAATTCCAATAAACATTTTTAGTATTATTCCCTTTGTTATTGAATACTAACTCCCCACGAACAGCATAGGCAGTTGTAGCTCCCCCATTGGTAACATATGCTTTTAACGTGTATTCCCCTGTAGGTGATTTCTCTTCTGTGAGGTACTCTCCTGTCGGTAAACGGTTCATACTAATATCCCGCTATTTCTCCCAAAGTTCGACCAGTCGACCTTCAGGATCTTTAATCCAAATAAACGTTCCAAATTCACTAATCTCTTTTTCCTTTTCAAGAGGTACACCAATATGTTCAAGATGCCTGATAGTCTCGTTTAGATCATGTACTTGGAAATTTAACATCACTTGTTGTTCTGTTGGAAAATAGCTGTCATTCTCGGTAAAGAAAGAAAAGATAGTCTCATTTCCTAATTGGGGTTTAATCACAGTCCCATTCCAATTTTCTAAATCAATCTTCAACACTTCACCGTACCACTGTTTTACAATATCAATATTCTTAGTTCTCCAAAATATTCCTCCAAAACCTTTTATCATCGTATCTAACTCCTGTCTGTCTTATATTTTTTAAGTTTAATGTTAAGTTCCTACTTCAACGATACCTCTGCATGAAGATAAAATAGGGTTAATTACTACTTGGATCAACGACTTCGTTAGTTAAGAACAATGGATAGACTTCACGCAAATAATTAGGTATATCACCTTCTTGTATAGTTGCTAATTCTTTAAAAGATACACCTTCCCCTAATAGGTATTGTACGATTTCCCAACCAACAAAGTAAACTTCTCTTTCGTTATTAGTTGTTCCGTTGCCAAATGTAAACCTTGTTACCGCTTCAGATGAAGAATCTTCCAAGAATGGGAGGGTACCTTTAATTATTTCCCATTTATGTTCATTACAGGTCTCGAACCACCCCTTTTTATGTTCAATATAATGCTCATCTAGATCGCCAGGAACTAAAAATTTACTTACCTGAGTTGCTAATCCTTCTTGTATTATAGTTGAGGCAATTGTTCGTTCCCACTTTGCAGTTAAATTTGCAGTATGTGAATGAACTATATGTGTCAGTTCGTGTGATAGTAATATATCAGAATCTCCATTTTCAATAGGAAGGCATAGTGCTAAACGCTTTTCGTCAAAAGGAGCAACAAAAGGGTTGTTTTCAAATCCGCCAACAAAATAAACAACAACTAAATTAATTGGTTGGTCATAGCCCAACAGTGCTTTTATTTTTGCTAGGTAATGATTAATTCTCTCCTGATTCGGTTCCCATTGTTCAAGATTTAATAAATGTTCACTGTAGCTTTCCCAAGCTCCTTCTAACAAATTCCTGGCAATTACTTTCCCTTCCTCACCAGGAGGAACTGCAGCAAAGTTATAATGTTCTTCCCATAGTGTCCATCTTTTTTCTTTATCAATATCAGACTTGTTAGCCATTTGGTAAAAGGCTAAGAACTTAGGTACCAAATTGAGCAATTCAACTTTATCCAATAAATCTCACCCCTTAACTCCCATTTCTTTTTGAACTAATCTGTAGTGCTAATAAATATCAATATGTTTAAATTTCGATAGATTTGTTAATAATTCCTTTAATAATAACATTTTGGAGATAATTATAGTGTTACTATCAAGAGCAGGGGAAGTATATCACTTAAACGTTGCCTTTTATACTAATGCAACCGTTTCTCTAAGTAATCAATCCTTTTTATTGTGGCATTTAAGCAAATCAGGCGCATTATAGTAAGCCCGAAAATATGAAAAAAGCGCCAAACCCTTCATAATCTAGGGTTTGGCGCTTTTGATAGTTGTTTATGGGACGAAAAATCTCCACTCACAAAAAAATTATTTTATAAACCACATTTTAGCTGGGCACCACAGTTTGTACATGTGTTACAGCCGCCCATTTCCTCTACCGTACCTTGACGGCATACTGGACATGTGTTTCCTACTTCTGAACCGATTGTTACGTCCGTTTCTGATAGTGGTTTAATTGTATCCACTAATACGACTTGGCGTTTTACTACGACTTCTTCTTGCTTTAATTCTTCAAATTCCATTTGCTCATCCGTATTAGCTTCTTCGGCTTTTAGCGTTAGTACTTGCGAGTCACGTGAACCGTCCACGTAAACTGTACCGCCTTTCGCTCCACCTTTATATAAGCGCTCGTAAACACTTTGCACTTGCTCAACTGTATAACCTTTTGGCGCATTCACTGTTTTCGAAATAGATGAGTCGATCCAATTTTGGATAATACATTGAACATCGGCATGTGCCTCTGCTGATAATTCCATTGAAGATTTGAACCAGTTTGGTAAATTATTTTCATCCATACCTGGATTTGCTTCTAAATATTCTTTCACGATTTCTGCTTTTACTTCGATAAACTTACCTAATCGTCCTGAACGGTAGTAAGTGAAACTGAAGTAAGGCTCAAGACCAGTAGCAACTCCGACCATTGTACCAGTTGATCCCGTAGGTGCAACTGTTAATAAGTGCGAATTGCGAATACCGTTTGCGATCACGCCTTCACGAATGTGCTCCGGCATTTTTTTCATAAAGCCTGTATTTGTAAAGGCTTCGCGTAAACGAGCAGTTTCTGCATCTGTTGCGCCTTGTAAGAACGGGAAGCTGCCGCGCTCTTTTCCAAGCTCAATTGATTGTTCATAAGCGGCAATCGCGATCGTTTTAAAGATTTCGTCTACAAGCGCATTACCCTCATCTGAACCGTATTCTTTTTCACAGTAAATAAGTAAATCGGCAAGACCCATAACACCAAGACCAACACGGCGTTCACCAAGTGCTTGCTTTTTATTATCTTCTAAGAAATATGGTGTTGCGTCAATTACGTTATCTTGCATACGTACGCCCACTTGAACCGTTTGACGTAACGCTTCATAATCAACTGTTTTCGTTTCTTTATTTGCAAACTGCGCTAAGTTTACCGCAGCTAAGTTACATACTGAATATGGAGCTAATGGTTGTTCTCCACACGGATTCGTTGCAACTACTTGTTGACCATAGCTTCGTGCATTGGTCATATCGTTCGCATTGTCGATGAAGAAAATACCTGGCTCGGCAGCATACGTTGCACAAATATTCACTAAGTTCCAAAGCTCTTTTGCTTTAATTGTACGGTGCGTGCGAACAGGATAGCCTAGCTTTTCCCATTCACGAACATCGCCTACTTCATGCCATTTTTCGTTGTAGATTTTCATTTGCTCTGGTGTGTAATTTGCCACATCCGGGAAACGTAATGGGAATTCTTCATCATTTTCAACAGCGGCCATAAATTCTTTCGTTAATGTTACAGAAATATTCGCACCTGTTAAAAATTCCGGATTGTGTACAGAGTATGTACCCCCGTCGCGTAATTTTGTTTCCGCATCACGGATAATTGCTTGACTAAAGCCACCGAAGCCTTCAATGCTTTTATAGTTAACAATTCCTTGATACATCGCATCTTCTTGCTGTGTTAACGGCTTGAATTTTAGCTTTTCTTTCGCTAAACGGATAATCGATTCATCCGCTGTATTCTCAATTAAATAACGTAAAATACGTGGGTTTTGCATTTTAGAAATAATAAATTCCACGATATCTGGATGCCAATCTGCTAACATGATCATTTGTGCACCGCGTCGTGAACCACCTTGCTCTACAAGATGCGTTAATTTCGCAATATCATCCAACCAGCTAACTGAACCAGATGATTTCCCATTAACTCCGCGCGCTAATGTATTACGAGGACGTAGCGTTGATCCGTTTGTACCAACACCACCACCACGACTCATAATTTCCATTACTTGCTTACGGTGATCACTAATGCCTTCACGAGAATCCGCTACAAAAGGCATAACATAACAGTTAAAGAATGTTACTTCAGTTTCAGAACCTGCTCCATAAATGACACGGCCAGCTGGAATAAACTTCAATCCTACAAGCTGCTCATAAAACTTTCCAAACCATTCTTGACGTTTTTCTTCGGTCTTTTCTACAGATGCTAAACCTGTTGCGTTTCGTTTAGCAATTTGCTCGTAATAGATTTCTAAAGGCTTTTCGATAATATCTAATGAACGTACAATAATACCCGTTGCTTGCTCACTCTCGTCCAATACATTTCGATAATCTGCTTCAATCATAATCGAGGCCATCTTGTTTTCATGGTCAATCGATTGGATAATTCCAAGGCCACGTGCAGGGAATTTCGGATCTTGTTTGACCGTTAATACGACAAAATCTCCTGCTTTTAACGTTTTCTTTTCCGTATCCTTAAAAGAATAACGATCAATCATTACAAGGCGAGACACCCCTTTATGCGTAATATGCATATCGGATGTAATCGGATGCACCTGCGGGAATTGTTCGATATCTTGATTTAACTGATCAATTTGGATGGTTTGCTCTAATACACTTGCCATCTATAAAGCCTCCTTTTGAAAATTACTCTAAATTAATAGTTCCCAACAAAAATCAAAATCAAACACAATATATACAATATATTGTGTTTGATTCTTTTATTGGAATCTATATGTTGATTTTCATTTATTTACTTAAAAAAGATTACAATATAAATTTATTTCAAACAAGGGGTTGATTTTTTTAAAATTTCGTAAACCTCAATAATATCAACGTTTCCCGCATTAAAAATATTTTTATAAAAAACAAAACAAACGTTCGTAACTCATTTTCTGAAATTCCAATTGTCTGTCAAGTATTTATTTTGCTCTAACTGTTTCACATATTGAAGTTGTTCCGCCGTTAATTCATAAGGAACTAAGTCAATGTCCAGCGCCTCTTCAAACCCTTCTGAGAACGCGCTCACACATTGTTCAATTGTAAAAGGTGTTGTTGCTAATTGATTCATCGCAACCGCCTTCTCAGGCAATTTTAAACGCATTTTCTCTTTCGCTTCAGGCGTTGCAAAATTAAATAGTGATAACAATAATTCTTCATCAAGATCTAATAGAATTGCTCCATGTTGAAGTATAACACCCTTTTGTCGAGTTTGCGCACTACCAGCAACTTTTTTCCCTTCCACAACCAATTCATACCAACTTGGCGCGTCAAAACAAACCGCGCTTTTTGGTTTTTTTAAATCAGATAAGCTTTCCTGCGTTTCCGGAACACTAAAATAAGCATCTAAACCTAATTTTCTAAACCCAAGTAATAACCCCTCACTCAATACACGATACGCTTCTGTTACTGTTACAGGCATATTTGGATAGTTTTCTGAAACAATAATTGAATATGTAAGTTCTTGATCATGTAATACAGCACGTCCACCTGTTGGGCGACGAACAAAACCTAAATTTTGATCCTTCACCGCCTGCAAATTAATATCACGCTCGGCTCGTTGAAAGTAACCAATTGATAACGTCGCAGGGTTCCATTCATAAAAACGGATAATTGGTGGCATACTTCCCTCACTATGCCAGTCTAATAATGCTTCATCTAATGCCATATTAAAACTCGGACTACACTTACCTGAATTGATAAAATACCACTGTTTTTTCAAAATCTCATCTCCTATAATTCAATTACGCCTCGGCGTATTTGTGTCCAGATTTTTTTCGAGCTCGCTCGAAAAAAAATCTGTGACATCCGCCGGGGCATTAACTTGATTCAGCTGGGTTTTGAACCCACATTGAATAAAATTGCATATTTGGCATTCATCCCCCACTTATACAATTAAGGGACTTCTGCTGAAACAAGTTAACTATTTTAGCAAACTGACTCGACTAACTCTAATCCATCTCTTATAATAGATGTAGAGAACGAAAGGGGCAATTTAGCAGTGACAATACTTTATTCCATTTTAGCTGTTTTAGCGATCATAATCATTTATGTAGTAGTCAATTCATATCGCTTAAAAAAAGCTGTAACAAATTTAACACAAGAAGAATTTATTAAAGGCTACCGAAAAGCACAATTAATCGATTTACGTGAGCCAAAAGAATTCGAAGCAGGACATATTTTAGGTGCCCGTAACATCCCGACAACTCAATTTGGCACACGTCATAAAGAAATTCGTCCAGATTTACCGGTCTACCTATATTGCCAAAATTCAGGACGCAGCGCGCGTGCAGCTTTGTCATTAAAGAAAAAAGGATACACTCAAATTTTTCAATTACAAGGCGGCTTCAAAACTTGGACTGGTAAAGTAAAAGCAAAATCATAACGAAAATCCAGCTCCCTCTTTTGTAGGGAGCTTTCTTTATATCAATCAAGCCTCGGCTAACTCTTGTCCAGATTTCTTCGAGCCTGCTCGAAAAGCTCCTTTTAAAAATCTATGACAGCCGCCAGGAGCATTGGGCCAACACGATGTTGGTCACTCAGGCGGGGTTTGAGCCCTACTGAATTAAGTGCTGATTTAGTATTTATCCCCCACATATAGAAGGAATGACTTCTGCTGAAGCAAGTTTAATTTGAGTTTCTTCTATTATACACGAAGCGGTTAGAAGTCAAATAATTAACATCTAGTAAAACTGGACAATTACAACAATAATAGAGACAAAGGATGGTTATTCACATGAAAATCGCCGCGCCAAAAATTGCGAATCATTTACCGATGCGTTCCTTCCATGATTTGCAAATGGAAGAAGAGTTAGAACTTTATGATTGCCAAATTATCGATGATGAATTTGAAAATGAACAAATAGACAATTTACGTATTTCCACTGCTCATATAAAGAATTCAAATTTAATCGGTTCCAGCTTATCAAAAGCAGATTTCCTAGACGTCATCTTTGAAAACTGCGACTTATCGAATGTACGACTAGACGGTGCGAATATACACCGTGTCCACTTCAAAAATTGTAAATTACTCGGCGTCAATTTTACAGATGTGCGCTTTGGCAATGTGACGTTTGAGCACTGTATCGGCAATTTATCGGTTTTTTCACAGTCCAAATTTGATAAAGTGCAATTTGTATCATGCGAGCTTAAACAAACGGATTTTTACGATTGCACCTTTAAAAACATCGAGTTCCATCATTGCAATATCAATGAAGCTAACCTCGAAGAAACGAAACTTGCTGGTGTCGACTTAAGTTCATGCACATTTGAAACACTGACGGTTGGCATCCAGTCATTAAAGGGTTGCACCGTTTCTGTACAGCAGGCCACGCTACTCGCCACACTTATGGGATTGATTGTTAAATAATAAAAATAAGCCTATTGAAGATTAATCTCTTCAATAGGCTTATTATAAATTTTAATTGTAGCTTATTTCAAGTGTTCCAACTTCACAAACTTTTTGTCGCTTCTTTTAATGCTTTTCCTTCTATAGGAATCCGAACCGTAAGCATCCACGCGTTTAAGATGGTAAAACAGAGAGCGGTAAAATAAGCTTGGAACATCAGCGGAATCACTAAAATTTCAAGACATACAATGACGTAATTAGGATGAGGTATAAAGGCATATGGACCTTTTTTGACAAGCGTTGCCCCTGGTAAAATGAGTATTTTCGTATTCCAAAATGACCCTAAAGACATTAAGCACCAAATTCGCATCAGTTGTAAACCTAGGAAAACTATTAGTAACAAGTAATCCGGCGTCTGTATTGCGTTCCCGTACATCACTTCAATTATGAGACTGACAAAAAAACTACTATGCAACATAATCATGTAAGGATAATGAGAAGCCCCTACCTCGTAAGCTCCTTTTGCCCGCATCGTTTTTTCATTGCGTTTCGCTACGACAAGTTCGACTAGTCTTTGCAAGATGATGAGTATGATAATAATCGCAAATACCACATCAATCCCTCCATTCCAGTAAAACAGCTTCCCCGCTAAAACCAGGACCTAATGCAACTAATAATCCAAGTGTATTGGCTGCCGTTTCTTTTAACATAAATTGTTCAAGTACATACAGGACCGTTGGCGACGACATATTGCCGTGATACTTTAAAATATCTCGTGAAATGGCAGTGTGAACACTGTCTAATTGCAGTGCCTCCTCATATGCCTGCAACACTTTTTTCCCCCCAGGATGTGCAACAAAATGATCAATTTGCTCTGGCTGAATGTCATAATCACTTAATAATTGATGGATAAATGGACCGAGCCATGTAGCAATAATTACAGGAATGCTTTTAGCAAATACAACATGCAAGCCCCCTTTTTTTACTTGCCAGCCCATCACATCCTCAGAATTTGGCATCCACTTTGATTTCCGACCAATAATATGCGGCACCGGCTTGTCCTGCTCTAGTTCCACTTGATCCCCACATATGAGCACACAGGCTGCGCCGTCCGCGAACAATGACGTTCCGACGATATTGCTTTTTGTATAGTCATCTTTTTGGAAGGTCAAGCTACATAGCTCAATACAAACGACAAGCACTTTCGCTTTCGGATACGCTTTGCAATAGTCATAGGCGCGACTTACACCCGCAGCCCCTCCAGCACATCCTAGCCCCCAGATCGGTAGGCGAACCACTTCATCCGAAAACGGAAGGATGTTCATGACACGCGCATCGATACTTGGTGTAGAAATGCCTGTACTACTTACGAAAATCAGCGCATCAATGTCTTCTGTTGTAATAGCCGTTTGTAAAAAAGAGGGATTCGTTAAACATTTTTGAATCACTTCTACGCTATACGCAACTGCTAGATCAACATAAAGTTCATTGCGTTCTTCAAACGTATGCTCCTCACGATACCATTCAGGTGGAACACAAAAATGACGTGTTTCAATTTCACCGTTTACAAAAACATTTAGCAAACGATCAATTTTAGGCATTTGCTGTTGAAAAAGCTCTTTCGTTAATTGTTGAATATTCGACTGCGCCAACGAAAAAGGCGGTGTATATGTACCGACAGAAGCTATTTTTGGCAAGGTCATGTCTCCTTTTAAAAAATGCATTTCTACCAATATATTAAATGAACGAGAAAAATATAACGTTTTCCTACATGATAATGAGTAAACGGGATGCGTCAATTACACAATTGCCTTTCCATATATTTATATCTCACTAATATCCCCCTAGCTCCCCCGATTACGGAACAGCTAGAGGGACAGTTTAATTTATTGATTCTGCATGTATGGGAAACAAATCTCCATTAATTAAAATTCACTTTGTTATCGGTGACCGTGTGATTTTCCGCATTTGCAATTACAAATATGTGGTCTAAATGGTGTTCCACACATCGTATGCGTTTCACAACATTCATTTACAACAGATTCCGTATGTGGGAAATGATATTGATGATGCATCATATGTCGATTAATAGTAGTCATATGTGAAGGTGAAATGTGTGGTATCACTTCATTTGTCACGATTGTTTGCTCATACTGACGTGTTGGTGATACGCGCGGTGCCTCGAATTGAGTAGGTCCTGTTTGTGTCGGCAACTGTGTTGGCGATTGCGATTGCATCGGCATCTCCATCGGCATACCCATTGTCATATCCATTGGCATTTGCATTGGCATCTGCATTGGCATCTGCATTGGCATCTGCATCGGCATTTGCATCGGCATTTGCATCGGCATTTGCATCGGCATTTGCATTGGCATTTGCATTGGCATTTGCATTGGCATTTGTTGCTGCGGGAAACCTTGAGTAAATTGCTCACTATTCATGTCAAATTGATTGTACCAATTACCATTATTCATCTAACGTCCTCCTTCTTGATGAGTTTTGTATCCTTATTAACATATGAAACGGAAATACAATGAACTATTTGTATGCCTATACGTTTGATGGTACGATTTGAAGGTAGACCATGACGACTAACAATATTAAGAAGAATTGGGTGTGGAAACGAATGAATTTACAAACGGTTATGCAAGAGCTAGAGGCTTTAGGTAAGGAACGATCGAAAAAAATGTATCAATCTAACGGTGCACGTGAGCCACTTTTCGGCACGACGACGGGTTCTATGAAACCAATTGCCAAAATGATTAAAAAAAATCAACCTTTAGCAGAAGAGCTTTACGCTACGGGCAATTATGACGCCATGTATTTTGCCGGAGTTATCGCGGACCCTGCAGTCATGACGAAGGATGATTTCGAGCGCTGGATTGACGGTGCGTATTTTTATATGCTATCTGATTACGTCGTTGCTGTGACATTAGCTGAATCGGTTCTTGCCCAAGAAATCGCGGATACATGGATAGAAAGTGGCGAGGAATTAAAAATGTCTGCGGGCTGGAGTTGCTATTGCTGGCTTTTAGGTAACCGCAAAGACACTGAATTTTCAGAGCAAAAACTCTTAGGCATGCTTGAAACCGTTAAAAATTCGATTCATGATGCGCCGGAACGTACAAAATCTGCGATGAATAATTTCATATACACAACAGGGGTTTCCTTTTTGCCACTACATGAAAAGGCAATGAAAATCGCCCAAGCAGTCGGTACAGTCGAAATCAAAAAGGTTAATAAAAAAAGTAGTTTTGTGAACGCCTATGAAAGCATTCAGAAAGAAGTAGAAAAAGAACGTATTGGTTTCAAACGCAAATATGTAAGATGTTAAGAACACAGAGCATGTTGAATTTATACACATTCAACATGTTTTTTTATGAAGGTTTTTTTAGGATGATTGGAGAATAAATTAATATACGAGGAGGGCTAAAATGGATATCATCAAACTGACTATTATGCCAATTATCGTTGCACTCATAGCAACGGCTATTTTTATGAAAATTTATAAAAATAAAGAAAAGGTAGATCATGGCTTTGCCTTCAATTATTTCAAACTATCCTATAGAAGAAAAATGATTCGAACACTTTACTCTTTCCTCGTTTTAATGGTGGCATTCGTCATTTTATATGCAGCTTCACCTTTAAGATTTCGCTATCTGCTATTCCTACTGCTATTTTCGGTTATCGGATTTATCATTCAGTTTCTCTATAACTATAAAATGTGGAAACAAGAGCAAAACACACCCCCTGTTTAAGGGTAAAACTCTAAAAAGCCTTTATCAATACAATATTTACCGCAACAGAATCAATGACACCGACCCGAACGGACTTTTCCGGATAACCGCCTGATGTTGAATTAAAATAAAGCTTGATTAAATATCTTTCTAAATCCCTTGATATCACAGTATAGAAAAAGCCATCATTTTGAATAAAGATCGATCAAAACGATAGCTTTTCATAATTTTTTATGGACTGTTTTTTATAAATAAGATTATTTATTTTAAAGATCTTTATTTCACTAAAGTACACCAATAGTTTAGGTACAATCCTTCACAAGTTATATTCGATTTCTCATTCGAAAGTGATGACTGTTATACTCTATAAGTTACCTTTAGGAAACATGCTTACCTTTTATAATCAATAAAATATGTATCATATGATTCTTGAAAATTATACCCAAGTTTTTGGGCTAATTTAACAGATTCCTCATTAGCACCATCCCAACTAGGGTACTTTCCTCTATCCAGACAATCCAAAATCAAGGTAGAAGCTATTATTGTTGCTAATCCTTTCCTTCTATGGTTAGGGTGACTGGCCACTTCAATCTCAATCCCATCATCATATATACTAAATGATGTAGCAGCAGAAACAACTTGGCCTTCATTCAAAATAGCAAAACCTACTCCCCTATTGATAAAATCATCAATAGAATCAAACTGACTTACAAAGTCTTCTGAAAGTTCATGGAAAGACGGTTCTGTTGCTATCTTTTTATCTATACGCTTAATTTCATATCCTTCTGGTAATATAGATAGTAGGGTCTGTAAATGTTTTTTATCTAAATGCTCTGGTTTCTTTTTAAATCTGTAACGTTGAAACTTCTCAATAGAACCAACATGAAACGTTTCAATGCGATTTTTCCATTCATCGGAATCAACAATTGCAAGTGCAAAATCCGGTAGATTACAAAGTAATTCTTCAGCTTCCTTCGCCTCGGAATTTCCAGCAAAAAACACAAAGATCCCAACTGTTATTTGTGCAACCGTTGGATTCTCGAGATCATCAACCCAAGCAGATCCCATATGCCCTTGAAGATATGAAAGAATAATAGTACTATCAATTTTTTCAAACATTGAGATTAACTTTTCCCTAACATTTATATCTGCTTCAAAAATCATTCAATTCCTTCTTCCTTGAGTAATATTTTTCCCATCATTATCCATATTACCATATAAACTTAAAAATTAGAATTGCATTAATTGTTAATTTATTTATTTTACAGGCTTTTTGATGAAGTTTTCTGCTACATTAGTTTAATAAGAAATTAAGGCTTTCTGAACAGCTCAATAATCATCAAGTATAGCAAGCGTTAGCCCAATAAAGAAAAAAAGAGTTGCTTATGCAACTCAACGATATTTAATTAACACCACCGTCGTTGAAGAAGAAAAAGTGGCTTATTCAACAATCGCGTCCGATTGATGAATATCTTTTTTATTCTTGTCTTGTAATTTATCTTGCTGCACAGCAAAAAATCTTCGAACTGGGATATTTATATAAAAGAACAACCCCATAATGAGAATCGCGAAAATCCACCCTGCGATTTGTTTATAAATCAACATTCCACCATAACCATCAATTCCATACTTTTTAAGTAGAAATACTGTTAATCCTGCCATAAATAGACCTCTGACAATGAAAACAACCTGAATGAATTGAAACCATATAAAGATTCCTTTTTGAAAAAATAATGTTGTACTGTCCTTTCGTGCATAACCTTGCAAATAAGCAAAATCAACAGCAAAGTATAAAGAAAAAGGACGCTTAAAAATCAAAGCAATAAAGTAAATAACTGTATAAAACAGACCTAAATATACCCCATTCCATATCATTTGCTCTGCTGATCCTGATATCAGATTAATAGCGGTTCCTAGTGCCAATGAGCCTATGATAAATAATCCTGTTATGTTAAATTGCTTATCTAATATAAATCGATAACAGGTATAAACAAATCCCGGAATTGTTGAAATCAGCATTGCTGCATAATCTCCAAAAGGTTCCTTCCCATAATTCCATATAATATAAGGTAATGCTGCATAAAAAATCAAATCCAATAAAATTAACCTTTTGTTTGAACGTTGTCTTTTTACCATATCCCCCTCCATTTATCCCCATACAGCTTCGCACTTATTTATACATATATGCGCTTTAACTATATAATTTTACCCGATTGACGAATAAGCAAAACATTATTCTTATACTAAACTGCACCTTTAGTTTAATAAGAAAAAAGCTGTCTAAGCTGAGCTGCTCAACGCTCTTCAAGTAATGCACCGCGTTTGCTTAATAAACTATTTTATGTTTTAACAGACCTTTTTATAAAATATAAGGGTTGTGTTATCGTTTAATTTCTTGCTTACTCCTGTTTTTCTATAACCCATTTTTTCGTATAAATAACAATTTCGTTCTTCCTCTAAGATTGTAGCTAATTCCCACGTAGTTGCTTGAGGGAACATACCTTCAATTAAATTTATAACCAACTGAGCTATCCCTTTTCCTTGGTGAGTAGGCAAAATAAACATAGGACTGATCCAAAACTGTACGTCTTCTCTCCAAAAAACAAAGATAGCTCCCACAAGCATATTATCCGCTACTATCTTGTAAAAACTACCATTATGTTGATTTATTCTTGATATTACTTTATCAATAGTTTCATTTGCTGGGTTTGTTTTGTAATCCTCATACTTATTCAACAAAGGCATAAAGGCTTTAACCTGAAGATCAAAAATAGCTTGTGCATCGATTTCAATTGCTTTATCCAATCTAAGTTCCATTATTTTCACCTTCTTTATATTTTTAATGAAACAGTAACGTTTTCATTTATACATCCAAGTTATGTAACATTTTCGCAATAACTGAACATTTTTTGATTGCCCATTTGTAATGGTCAACTGTATTCGCTGCAAAATAACTATAAAGGTTACTTGTTTTTGACCATTTATACTGTTTTTTCATGATGATTTCTTCATATGTATGAGATTCAATTAATTGGACAACACGCCTATGACTTAGTGTCACTTTTTTTATTGCATTTGTTAGTGATTCGTCCTGGTAGTTTGTCCAAATTTGATCGTTTAATTTACCTAGCGTACGCCACTTATAACCCGGTGCTGGCATTGCAGGGGTATCGCCATTCATCCCTTCGTTGTACCATCGTTCAAGCATCGCATGCCATTCATATAAATGCATGAGAATGTCACGAAAGTTTTTATCACGATCTGTTATATCAACAGAAAGTTTTCGTTTACGTGTTGGAACACTTTCGATAATTGTAAATAATTGATCAAAGCTTTCCTGGATTGCTATTAAAAAGAGTTCTTTTGAATTAACTGTCGGCATCTCTATTCTCCATTCTCCTATTATCCCTTTGAAAAAAAGTTTGATTTTTTTAGACATCCTTATTTCACTACCCTCCTCTGTTAGTGAAGTTTTTATTTTTCTATGTATACTCTTTCTAGTAATTTAGAAATAATCCCTTTATAAAATAATATTTTTGGAGGTATGTATTTTGTAAATATCAAAAGCATGGGAAACTAATGAATCTAAAAAGAGTATTGAAGGTTTTTCTCGTCTATACCATCGTTTAAAATTTCTTTTTTAGTTATGAGAAAGAGAATCTCTCAGTATAATAGACTAAATTTTATTCAACAAGATTTGAGGTGAGTTCCTATGTTTTCAATACTGCTAGCTATAAGCATTGGAGCCGTTTTTGCTATGCAAACAGCTATCAATGCTCAATTACGAAAAGTTGTGATTTCTCCTTTTTTAGCTTCAATGCTATCATTCGCTGTAGGGTTCATCTTCTTAGCTATCACAATATTAGTTAGTGGTTTACCATTAGGTATTCCATTAGAGTTATTCTCAAGCCAACCTATTTTTATTTGGCTAGGGGGGATTTGTGGTGCAATTGCTATAACCACCAATATACTTTTATTCCCTAAATTAGGAAGTGTACAAACATCTATAATACCAATTTTGGGAATAACCTTGATGAGTATGTTAATAGATAATTATGGTTGGTTTAAATCCATTCCATATTCTTTCGGCTTGAACCGAGTCATTGGGGTTTTACTGGTCATAATAGGTGTTTTTTTTGCTGTGGCTATACCGAGAATGAAAACTAAACAAAATCCTTCCGAAGCAGCTATGAAAAACATGTTAAATCAATGGATTTGGCGTTTAGTAGGCATAATAGCAGGAATGTTACTGGCTATACAAATTGCTATCAATGGTCAGTTAGGGCTAGTTCTGAACTCTCCTTCCCACGCAGCCTTTGTTTCATTTTTTGTAGGTACTATTACGTTAATTATGGTTGTTGGGGCAATGGACCGTTCTTACACAAATATTAAAGAGCCTATTAAGCAGTCAGCTCCTTGGTGGGTATGGACTGGAGGTATACTAGGAGGGTCTTATGTCCTGATAAATGTATATCTTGTTGATCAAATCGGAAATGGACAAACTGTAGTCCTTGCTTTATTTGGTCAAATCACTGGTAGCTTGATAGTAGAGAAATTCGGTTTGTTTAACTCTTTAAAAAAACCAATTAAACTAATACAAATATTCGGTTTAATCGTTATGATAGTTGGTGTCTTTTTAATCCAGATATTCTAAATAACTTCATTATACGTTCTTTTGGGGAAGCACTTAACTTCTTTAAAAAGGTATACTTTTAAAACACTCTAAAAGTATACTTTTAGAGTGTTTGTATAATATCCTAAAATAATTTTAAACGTATACAATCATTTCCCTCTCTTTGTAAATAGTAAACATTCTTCATCTTGATAAAATTAAATCCTCAGGTAATTCTGGAGAAATCCATCCAAAAAGGGAGTCGCTACGTTCCTTCAGGTATTGTGTAGTAATGTTATTTAAAAGAAAATAAAAAACATTTACTGTACCTTCGCCAAGCTCTGTCGTCTCCCACTGTCGTTGAATTTTTCTTTCGATAATTTGGTCTTCAATTTCTGCAATTAATTCATCTACAATTGCTAGCCACAATTCTTCATCATCTATTAAAAGCCAAATTCTAATATGTAAAATAAAGATTGCTTAATAATTCTGTGTTGATATGCCGAATTTCTTCTTATTCCACTATGGTCAATATTTGGAAAAATCCCGAAATATAGTATGTAATTTTTGATATAATTACATATAACAATATATATTAAGGAGTGACTATATGAAAAAATTACTTATAGTAACAAGTTATTTAGGCTTTTTTATATTAGGAGGTTTAACCTTTACTTACCTCTCAACAACGGAAGCAGCAAGCAATATGAAAAAGATTAGCGTATTTCAAGATAAAATCAATTACTATGTAGATAAGGTTGAAAAAAAACCACTCGAGGGTCAATCTGGCTTTATTTATGAAGGTACTACTTATGTTCCAATGCGTTTTATTGCTGAGTCTTTAGGGGAAAAAGTGACATGGGATGGAAAATCAAAATCCGTATATATTGGTAATGTTCCAAAATTCATCTCTTTAAAAGATGTAAAACCTATTGGGAGTGATGAAGACCACTTCTTCCATTACCCAAGCACTATTATTATTAGTACCGGAGAAAAGTTTGAACAATCCTATCAACTTGGTGGATATCATGGTGGGGGGGCTGTACAAGATCATACAGTTGAATACTTAGCTAATGGAAATTACAAAGGATTCGAAACATATTTAGCACCAGTTAAAAAGCTAGTGGCGGGCTCTTTCGGCATAGGTTCTATGAAAATTTACGCAGATAATAAATTGATTTATGATAGTGGATCGATAAAAGAAAAGGTAAAGGTTAATGTTAATTTAGACGGTGCTTCAAAAGTAAAATTTGAAATTGAAGGCAGTGGTTTAGGTATATTAGACCCTAAACTTATTCAATAATTTAACAAAGTAAATATAGAAGAATCTGAAACCTAAAAGAAGTTTTTATAATGGAGTTCCATTATACGATTGAATTTTTTTAAAACAGATTCTTCTTTTCTCGCAAATCAGGTTTTATCGGCTCATTTAATCTAACTTCATTTCAACCCAACAAGACAATGACCTTTTCCGCAACATTTAATGTAGTAATGTACGCTTAAGTCATCAATTGTTCATTTAAGTATATGGCTCTCCTAATGCAAAACGATAAGGATTACAAAAGGAGCCATTTCCTTTTTGTACAGCATTTAACTCTTTCCAGCTACATTTTCAGTTGAAATCGAGGTGTCACCATAGGCAGACATTTAGATAATTCCACAATGTTTTCATTGGATGCAGCAATCCATTTATGTAAATAAAAGAACTGAGTGAGAAATAAAGCTCAGTTCTTTTGCAGAAATCCAGTTTCATAAATGTACGATTATATTATTTCCGTACACCTACAAAATTAAAGGCAGCTTAATGCCATAACGTTGCTATAAATTTGTAAGTCAATATAGTTGCTAGTTTATTAGACATTGAAAATTCACATAGAAATCATAGAGCTAGTCACAGGCTAAATAAGAAAAAACGCCTTCCTTATGAAGACTGTTTCATCCTTACGTGTCCTGTGATGATATCCATTTATTAATCATAAAACCCTAAAATCTTTCATACTTTCTCCAAGAATATAGTGGGAAAACCACATCAAATTCTGCTTCATAATAGCCACATTAATTCCTGGCTGGTCCGAACTATATGCCATTCCTTTAAAAATAACTAATTCTGTATCAACTTCCATATCCCTTAATCCTTGATATAGCTCATATGCATTCGGAGCAGGAATTCTTGCATCCTTTTCACCATGTTGGATTAAAGTGGGCGTACAGGATGATTTAATATATGTCATTGGTGATGTTTTAGTATATATCTCTGGATCATTCCATGGATTATTTCCTAAATACATCTTAATAAAGTAAGGTATATCTGTATTTACATAATGGGTACTCCAATTAGTAATTCCACCTCCAACTGAAATAGCTTTAAACCTACTACTAAATGTAGAACAGAAAGCTGATATATATCCCCCGTTGCTCCACCCCATAACCCCTACTCTATCTTTATCTGCAATCCCATTGTCAACTAGTTTATCCACTCCAGATATAATATCGTCGTAGTCAGCAATTCCCAGTTTTCTATAGTTTGCTTTTAAGAATTCATTACCATAACCAGAACTTCCCCTGTAGTTTGGTTCTAAAATGATAAAGCCTTTTTCGATAAACTGTTCAATAGGATACTTCTCATTAAAACAGTCTGAAAATATTGGAAATGATGCCCAAGCCGGACCACCATGGATCACCACTAATAAGGGATATTTTTTATTTGCGTCAAACTCTACTGGGGTTGATAAAACTCCCTCTATTTCAAGACCATCACTACTTTGCCATGAGATTATTTCCCTGTTACTTTTAAGCTTTCCTTTGAAATAACTATTTTCATTCGTTATTTTTTTATCGTCTAAATAGATTTCAAAGGTTTCATTTGTTATTGCCTTACTATAGGATATATAATTTCCATCCCTTGTTATAGAAGCATCCATTATAAAGCCATCTACTTTTTCGCTTAACATTTCCACAGTGCCATTCTCAGATAACAACCCAATAAGATAATTAGTTTTATTCTGCCATCTAATTAAAATTCCTTTAGCTGTCCACCGTATTGGAATAACCGAACTGTCAAAATCTATTAAAGGTTGAATTAGCTCTCCATTATTAATATCATATATTTCTAGTGTACTGTCTTGAATATGGGTCTTATAATAATCCTTCTCCCTTATGCTTGCTGAATAACATATTTTGCTGCCTTCAGGAGAAAAGCAAACGCTCCCTCCCAACAACTTATCTATATTCATCTTTTGTAGCACTCTAGCTTTAATATCTAGTATGAATAGATCTCCATTAATGTAATCTCCCATATTTGGGCTTGAAGTAGCCATAAATACAGCCTTTTTCCCATCATTTGAAATATCAAATTCATGGATATGAAAATCCTTACCATCAGTTAGTTGATAAACAATGCTTTTTTCGTGTTTGTATTTATCATTTTGTAGCACTTTTTCTATTTCAATGTAATATAAACAACTATTCTGGTATTCCTTACCCACATAATGAAAGTCTCCATATAATTCCTTACGTTTCTTTATCGCCTCAGATTCTTTTGACTGTGCAATATAATAAAGCCCCTTGCCAGTAGGCTCCCATTTGAATTTACTGACCCCTTCTTTTTCATCAGTGATTTGAACTCCACTATTACCATCTATTGACTTAACAAAGATCTGATTTTTCTTATTATCCCCGTCACCAATTGGGCTAAGGTATGCGATATTTCTAGAATCTGGAGACCATAATGGGTACGTACAATCTATATCTCCAGTTGTTAATAGGTAACACTGCCCCTTATCTTTTTCATATATCCATACATGATTCCTATATTTATTGTCTTTCCAGTTAGTTGTCTTCTTGACAAATGCTACGTTTTTGCCATTATCACTTATGTTTGTACCTGATAAGGTTGGTAATGAAATAATCTCATCTATACTTAGATATGTTTTTTCATTCATTTTCATAAATAATCCCCCTCGTAACTAATTTCCGGTAGTAAGACATCATATAAAACAACCTAAACTCTGAATCATAATCTGTTGGGCATAAACGAAAATTCCTAACGCTAGGAACAATTCTTTGAACTCCTCGACTAAATCATAGCAAGTCGTCGGGACGGATGAGACTTGATTCCTGCCAAAACCCGACCTGTTATAAGAAAAGGTTAATGTTTTGGCGATAATTGGTCTTTAACTTATTCCCTTCAATTATAAGCTTCACACTATTAATATTTCTACGATATTTGTAATACTATGTAGTTTTTTATAAATTTTCCATTTTTTATTTTGTAACTTAAACTGAAACCACTCCAATTGAAATCTGTGGAATACCTTTTGATAAGTTGCTTACTTCCTAGTTTTTTGTCGTTTTAAACATTTCACATTGGATCACCGAAATCTACTTGGTGTTTTGTACAAAAAAAGAGCTACTAAAAGTAGCTCGATTGACTTATATTGGTAATTTTCTTTATCCAGCAGGCTGAAAGCTTTCATGACCCGTTAGGTCCTTTGAGTAGTGCATCAACACGATTTCGGCCATTGAGGTGCTCCGGGCGACCGTAGCGCTTGTTCTCCAATACGTGAATACATTGTGAAAGTTGATGCCTACTTTAAGATGCTTATAATATCATTGATGAATTAATTCAATACTCTCTATCCAGTATTGAATAAAAATGTTGATCATGCCATTGGTTATTCCAGAACAGTTCTTCTTGAAATGTTCCCTCTCTTCTCATACCCAGGCTCTCCATTAATTTTATAGATTCAAGATTGTTACAATTACACATTCCAACTACTTTATGAGCTTGTAATTTTTCGAATGCAAACTCTATTAAAAGTTTCGTTGCTTCATACCCAAAACCGTTTCCTTGGTAAATAGGAAGAATTGCAAAACCAAGTTCCCAACTCTTTCTATGCTCTACATAACTCCAAATTTGGGCCAGACCAATTGGTTTAACTTCTCCCGCTATAGTGCTTTTGACAATAAAATCATAACTATACTGAGTATTCATCTTTTGTAGGTACTTTTCTCTAACGACTTTCATATCTGATTCAATATATTCTTCAAATAACCAAATATCTTTATTGCATTCTAGTTCACAAATAAAATCCAAATCATCCGGAGTAACTCTTGAAAGAATTACATTTTTTCCATCAAGCTTCATAATAATCACTTCCTTGCCTTTAAAAATTATCCGTAAATTTCCTGTAAAGTTATATTTATGCACTCCATCTTTAAAAAGTATAAATCACAAGAACCACTTTAACTTCATAAGGAACGATTGATAGTGTCACATTCATCAGAAATCCACCTCTGAAATCTCATTGACTTAAATCTCGTATCTTAAATTAATTTCGTCATAGATTGTCATTTATCCTTTTTGAACAAAACTGCTACGTTAGCACAATAAGAAAAAAAGAATTCTCTATGCAGCTCAATGACCTTCAAGTAAAGCACCCCGTTAGCTTAATAAAACTTAACTTTAATTCTTAATTAAGGAACCTCCAATAGTAAAGTGATGTTCGTCGTCAACAGTATGCATATAACCTTTTAATTGAATATGAGGATTATCTATTCCTAACAAAGATTTATCACCTATACCTTCATATCGCATAAAAACATTTAATGTTATCTTTTCCCCTGGTTGAATATCTAATTTGTTTCCATCAGCTTCAACTTTATACTCATTACCTTTATAAGCGCTTTCACCGTTTTTTATAGGGAAGGAAACAAAAACATTATTTTGCTTTATAACATAATCACTACCATTTGTTAATTTTATGGAATATGATATCCCTTCATCTAGCTTATTCTGTTCAATTAACTCTAGCTTGATTTTATCCATATCATTTACATTGATATTTTTTTCACTAACGCACCCTACTAATAATACTAAGGTTAAAATAAAAGAGGTTAATAATTTTAGATTCAAAGACATCCCTCACTTTCCATTATTACCCATTACCACATTAACATAAAATTCCACTTGTGAGGTGTTATTAATTGAACTCGCCTTGTAGAACTAAACTGCTCTTTCAGTTCAATAAGAAAAAAGAGCTGCATATGCAACTCCATGATCTTCAAGTAAAGCTCACCGTTAGTTCAATAAAAACCGAGACTCTAATTAAACAATCGCGCCGAATCGTTGAAAATGATTAAACAGTTCTGTTCCACTTATTATATGGTAAAGCATTACTGAAAACTGTAGATTCCATAAACCATCTTATAATAATCTTCCTTACTTATACCTACTTAATATTTCTTCTGGAATATGACAATAATCATTTGGACATCTAGCTAACCTATCTTGATGTTCTTCTGCACTTCTCATATAGTTTTTAAGAGGTAATACTTCAACAACTATAAGGTCATAATCGTTTCTCTCAACAAGAAACGCCTTCGCATCTTTTAAGTGTTCAGGCTTTTCACTATATACGCCTGTTCTGTATTTCTCGCCAACATCCTGTCCTTGTTTATTCAAACTGTATGGATCAATGATTTCAAAAAAATATCCCATTAATTCCTTGATTGTTACAACTGTCGGATCAAATCCTGTTTTTACACATTCGGCGTACCCATCATAATCACCCTCAAGTGTATGACTTGTTCCATTAGCTCTTCCTGCTTCTGTAAACTTAACTCCAGGTAAAGTTTTTATAAAAGCTTGTACTCCCCATAAACATCCACCTGCAAAATATACTACTTCCATATTGACTCACCTCTTTGTTTAAAAATAAAAAAATCATTCCAAGTAAATAGGAGGAAAAAGATGTAGTTACTAAGTCTACTACTAATTAAAATAATGACATTTTTATTATTCCACATTATGGCCCGATTGTAGAGCACAAGTCAAACAACGCTCATCAACTAAACTACCACGGTAGTTCAAAAATAAGGCTATGTTATAGAAATAGGGTGATTTGTAACGTTAAAGAATCCGCTATATATGCAAGATTTTATTCAAAATATGATCCAGTGCAATTTCTTTTGAACAGCATTGAAAGCTTTGTTGTATCTAAGTTCAAACGATAGTGTACGATAAGGTGTATATGAATGAAATACAGAAAAACACTTAATACATTGGTATGACAACGTTTTAAGTGTTTTACTTCGTCCCAAAATTTTGATTTGGGAACGTTTTTTAGATTTAGTTTGTATATCTTATAACCCTTTAAATTTAGGCTGTTATAAAATTACATTTTACTAAACAATTGAATAAAAGTGTTCAGTAAGGGGTTTCATTCTGAGGTAAGGAATTAAAAAAGGGTCCCTCCGCTGGAAGTAACTCTAAATATTAAATATAAAGGACTATTTGAACTTTTGAGGTTCCTTAACTTTCATTGAAGCTACTTCTCCGCAATTCGTACAAATAGTCAAGATTAGTGGCGAACTCGAAAAATGGAGCATATCGAGCTTAACGGGTTTTACATTTGACATAGATCCGCCTAATTCACCTTGTGCGAAGGAATCATTACCACAAGCCTTACAAACTAATTTATCATTTTCCACATCATCACCTCGTTATACAATTAATGTAAATCTTCTCATAAACATGACATAGCAAAAGCCCCCGTTAGTTGAATAAGGAACTTCAATATTAGTGGGTAATATTATTTATACTTCTTTGAATATACAAATTCTGTAATCGGAAGAGTTACAAATGTAAGACCGACCACAATAAGTAAAGGAAAGTTCTCAATATCATTTAAATTAGTTACCCCTTCAGAGATAAAAAGAATTAAACCTGACAATATCATCAGCACAAAATAACCTATCTTAGCACTTTGGGTTTCAATATGCTTGTCTAACTCGTCCTTCTCTTTAGCACCTTCGTGATTACCCCATACAAGAGAATTAAAAAAATATGATAAGGCAATAAAACTAAAAAATATAGAATTACCATCTATAGTTCCATATCGTAACCATCTGTAAATCGTAATTCCGGCTAATGTACAAAATAATATAAAGGTTAAAACAACAATAATTTTTTTGGATTTATTCATTCTTTTTACCTCCATTCACCAATGGTATAAATAAACCCTCCATAGTGATTCCTAAATACTTCGTTAAATCAAATGCCAACTGTAAACTTGGGTCATATTTATTGTTCTCAATCGCGTTAATCGTCTGCCTACTTACATTACATAACTCTGCTAATTTACCTTGTGAAAAACTGTTTTTTTCTCTGTATTCCTTAATTCTATTTTCCATTCAATATTCCACCGCCATATTTCCGAGGTGTAAAAAACCTTTTACATCTCGATAGTAAAACAAGCCAAATAAATTGTCGAATGTATTTTACATATCCTTTGGCTTATTCTTTCTTATATACTTGACAGTTCTTTAATTTTTACCAATTCTTCGTCTATTCCACTCATTATATTAAACGCCCCATCGCATAATCGAATGATTTCGAACGCTACTTTTTGCTGCTCCTGTGAGATTCCTGCCGAAACAGCAAGTATTGCTCCCTCAGTCAAAAGCTAGTAGATTCTTATTACACATTACTTAAAAAATTAATTTTAATGTAACTTTTAGGATTTCCCTTTATTTTGGTGAATTAAACGATAAAATTATTTATAGAAATAAATCCTGACAGAACAGAGCATTTAAAGACAGGTATTTAAAGTGAAATAATTTTACTATTTAATTAAGGAGGAAAAAGCATGTCAGCTTGGTTAGAATCGTTACAAAAAGCAATTAACTATATCGAAGAAAATTTATTAAAAGAAATTTCGATAGTGGACATTGCAAATGAAGCAAACTCTTCTGCATTCAATTTTCAACGAACATTTGGATTATTAACAGAGATCTCAGTAGGTGAATATATTCGGCGGAGAAGATTGACTTTGGCAGCAGACGAGTTAAAAAGAACAGACAGTAAGATTATCGACCTTGCATTTAAGTATGGCTATGACACTCCCGAGGCTTTTTCAAAAGCCTTTAGGCGTCAGCATGAGGTTTCACCAAGTGACGCTAGGAAAAATATTGGCAAGATTAAATCATATAACCGCCTCGTAATAGAGGTGAGATTGAGAGGGGCAGAACCAATGAAATATCAAATCGTAGAACGTGAAGGCTTACAAGCAATAGGTGTAAAAAAAGAATTTTTACTTGAGAATAATGGCAATTTAATCGGAATCCCTAAAATGTGGGATGAATTAAATAGTGATGGCACTACTGACAAGCTAGCACAAATTAATAATGGACAAATTAAAGGAGTTCTTGGTATTTGTGTAGCAAAACCTAATGAGAAAATTGACTATTGGGTTGCTACAGACTATGCAGGTGACGTTAAAGATGGATTTGAAGTAATCGAACTTCCAGCTTCTAAATGGGGAGTTTTTGAAGTACATGGTCCAATGCCTGATGCAATGACAAAGGTTTGGAAACAAATTTTTTCTGAATGGTTCCCTGCTAACGGATATCAACATGCAGGAACACCAGAGTTCGAAATGTATACAGAAGATGATCCATTCAGTCCAGATTGCTATTCAGAAATTTGGGTTCCATTAAAATAATTTGAAATAGATGTCCCATTAGTCGATGCCAAAACGACTAGTGGGATTTTTGAATAGAGGCTAGATATCCTTTCCGAGACTAAACGGAGAGTTATCAGAGACCAAACGAGGCAACGAGGCCTCATCTTTGAAATACTTATATTTAAATAGACACGCTGTATCCCATAAAAATAAATGATACGTTGAGAATAAACAGACCTGGATTATTCACCGTTTTCTTTGTGTGAGAGGCTGTTAGCTTCTTTGTCTTTTCACACATTAATGCTTATGACAAAACTTGTAGCGCTGCTGCGTTAGTTTAAGTGTAACATTTCAAAAATGGAGTGCCGAATATCCACCTGATGTTTTGGACGTAAAAATAAACCATCATAATGATCTTGTTTAACTAAAGCCCCCGAGAGTGGAAGAAGAAAACTAAAATATATTTCTAATATCTTCCCAACCATACACAAGTTCGGAAAGTTTTTTCTCTGAAATCTCAACTTCAACAGTATCTATTTTTTTTCCACCAAGTGATTCATAAAATAGACGAGAAATATTATCTTCTAAGACAAGAACAAGCATAGAGTTTAATCCCAATTCTGTAATCTCTTTAATTATCGGTTTAACAAGTGCTTTTCCAATACCATTGCCCTGATACTCTTTTAAAATGTATATTGCATATAACTCCCCTTCGAACCCTTTGTAATTCCCACTTCTTTCTATACCACCAGAAGAAAAACCAACAATTTCCCCTTCCTTGTTTTCTGCTACAAATACTCCGCCATTAGGAATATTGTTTTCCCATAATTGTTCTCTACTTTCGTATGTTAACTTATTTAAATATTGGTCTGAAATTATATTCTTATATGTAGTTTTCCAACAATCAACGTGTACTTTAGCTATTCCCTTTGCATCAGATAAAACTGCTTTTCTAATGTTCATTAATTCCTCTCCCCTCATTGCAATAAATATTACAATATAATATCGATTTCTAATTCAACTAACCTGCTACGTTAGTACAAGAAGAAAATACTCCCCTAAAGGCAGCTCTGTTCTGCTAAGCCACCGTTAGTTGAAGAAGGATTGCACCTATATCTCGGTAAAACGAAAACAAGTTGTTACTAACAAGTTTGATTTTAAGCAGTGAAATCATCAATAACTTCAACCACTTCTATTTTCCCGTCGATTAAGAGTTCAGGAAGCTCGTTTTTCACATTACCCTGCCAATATTGTCTAGCTTGTTCCATTTTCCGAGAGAATGGAACCCCATCTTCTTTTGGTAAAAGGTTTCCATCCCCCTCAAAGGATTTTCCAATAACTCTAAGTTTAACAATTTGCAAAACCTTCCGATTATATGAATCAAATAATTCTTTCCATTTCAATATGTCTTCATAGTTTTTTGTCGCGTATAAACAAGACATTCTAGAAGGGTATTCTGGATATTCTTGTAGTCTGACCATTTCTACTATTACTTCTCTAATAGCTCTTATTGTTTGGTCCGAATACTTAATAACTACATCAGCATTTTCTTTATTCAAATACAAGCCTTCATTTGAATAATGTTCTTGTAAAATTCGAAAAAAATCTTCTCCTTTAGAATTCGATTGTTCTCTTTCAAAAAAGAAGCTAAATAAGGTATTTCTTTGATTCTTATCAAAGCTTATTATTTGACCTATACTCATTTTTTGCCTAGTAACAATGTGATAAACATACAGCTCATTCTCTTTCATTGTTTATCTCCTATCTGTCTTCACCTAAATTAATTCTTACAAAAAAGGGGTACCTTATTGAACTAATCACACCCGTTAGTTTAAGTAGGGAGCCTTGCAGTTTTGTGCAGACACATCCTATTAGTGTCAAACTAATTTCTTCTCCATTGTCCAGTAAGTATCGTGCCAGCCAATATGTACATATCCTAATTGTTCGTATAAGCGACAAGCTGGATTTCTTGGATCTACGCTTAAACATAATTTCTGATACCCATAATTTATTGCTTCTGTTTCGAGCGCACGCATTAAAGCATTTCCAATTCCTTTACCCCGAAATTCTTTAAGGATGGCAATGCCGATTTCTGGCGTTTCATCATCACCATAGCCCTTTTGTTCTTCATCAAACAGACGTAACCAAATGGCACCAATTGCTTGTTTGTCATTTTCCGCAATCAATCCAATATCACCGCTTTGTTCCCCCCATCTCTCTACATATTTTGAGACAGATGGTTCGTCTAATATTGTTCGTGGAAAAGGTTTTTGTCCTTCTGGTACAAATGCGGACTCATACACCATATCCTGCAAGAAGGGGATATCGTGTCTTTCAAGACTTCTTATTTCGAAACTCACAGTATTGAACCTCCATTCCTTCCTGAAACTTTGAATTACTGATTTAAATTATTTCGACAAAATAAACTTTCAATCCTTTAAAGCTTCTCAAAGCGTTTGAAGAGCTGTCTAAGCAGCTCAATGTTCTTCATGTAAAGCATCCAGTTAGTTGAATAAGTAATTTAATTTCTAAATAAAGCGATATTTACGTGAAAATTGCGTGATAACCAAAATAATTGTTAACCCTACAACGAGATACCATATTATTTTAAAAGGAACTATGAACATTAATACACCAAATGATATAGCTGTTAAAGTGCTAACTGTAATTGATTGTATACTCGTAAATTTATCTTTAATAAAATAATAAAAAGTGAATGGTAGTGCTAAAGTAAATATCGGAATATAAATTGTTATAAAAGATGTTTTAATCAGAGATATTGAAAGTACTGCTATTATGAAACCTATTGACGTAGTAAGCGTTCTTCCTACAAATACTTTACCTGAAAAATAGCCGTATAGCAGAATAATCAAAATCGCTAAACAGGCACAAATTCCTATTATTAAAACAAATGAATGACCTATGAAAAAAGCTGACATTGAGAAACAAACTAAAGAAACGAATGGCAACAGCAATATTGAAGGATTTTGCACTTTTTTTATATTCATTACATTTGTAAAACCTACAAGAAATATTAAAGTAAATGGAATCGTCAAATATCCTAATTCGATGTGATTAATATGAATTACCTCTAGTTTGCCGACCATTATTATTACAAGTGACGCACAAATTTGACCAATCAATGACCAAATGCTTGATAATTTATAAGCTTGAGTAAGCTTGTCCGTAATTACAATTGAAACGATACCAATAAATAAAGCTAAATATAACAAATTTTCCCCTCCCAAGATAATTCTTTAGAAATACTTAAAGTTAAATACCCCAAATCAAATAATACCTTATGTGTAAAAAAACAACATGAATACTCTGGTAATGTTTATTGAACTAACCTCCCTCTATAAACACTGATGTATCAACAGTTCCCACCACTTCTTGGTTATTTTATAATCCGATTTTCTTATGGAAGATAGGTTTCAATTACCTGTGCTTTATTGATATTGCAGAATCGTCTCGGTTAGTTGAATCATTAGGATACAGAAATTGATAAATTTAACAGTTCCCCTTTAATGGAATGGCAGGTAATCAGAGTCGCAATACGGTTATTGGCTCGTTGTCGCAGATTTCGCCGTTGTCACTGAAGCCAAAGCTTTCATAAAGTTTTTTGGCTGCGAAGTTATCAGTCCCATATGGGATCCAGCAGTAACGTGCTGGCCCCGCTGGAAAGGTACGTATAAATTCCAAGATTTTTTTCATGGCTTCCCGACCGTAGCCCCTGTTCTGGTATTGCTTGTCAATCATCAGTCTCAAGATGCAATAACTGTCATCTGCTATTGATGGAAGTTCGTATCCGGTGATTCCATAAGTCAGCATAACAAAACCAACCGGCTGCTCATCCGCGTAAATGGCAAACGGAAATGGTTGTCCCCCATTGGATGCAAGGACATAACACGATGCCACGCTTGACAGATTGGAAGCAACGAAGCGGCGTTGTTCTTCTGAAACTTCCAGGTTAAATATGGCGCGGCGGTTTTCCAATGTAATTTTTCTAAGCTCAATCATGCATTGCTTCTCCCTTCATCATCTAAATTAGTATCGTAATCAATGATATTTCATTGATTCCAATTCAACTTAGTAATTTAAAATCAAAAATGTAAAATCCCTATTGAACTAAGCTGTTCAACGGGCTTAAAGTAAAGTACCCGTTAGTTCAAGATAAATTACTCTATCCTTCCTAATAGCATTGCCATTGATAGTAAAATGCTAACGTAAAAATATTTTTTCAACATTCCCACCCAATTTAACATTATTAATAAATTCAATTAAATAATAACATATATGTAAATTATTGTTTAATAAAGATTTTAGGTCCCAAAGCCTGGTTTGGGGATATACAGTTCGTAAACAGCCAAAAGCAAACACCCCACTCATCACTTGAATGGGGTGTATTGTTACCTAACTTATATTTTGGTACGTTTATTAAGTTTATTTTGTATACTTTATTAATCCTTATTTCACTAAAGCATCTGTTAGGGATGTAATGAATATTTAGTGAAATTATAACGAAATTTTCCTTTTATTATTTTTTAGTAACGAAACCAAATAAACAGTGAGGTAACCAAATAAACCAAGTAATATTTGGATTAAGCTTAATACAAATAATGCTGATGTTGGTAAGTACCATTCTCCCAACAAAATAGTTGGAATAACAGTACAAGAGAAAAATAAAGCTCCCATAGTGAAGGTCATTATAAATATTTTTTTATCTTTCTTTATAAATCCGTAAGTTGAAGCAATGCCATTTCCGATCCCAAAAACAATCATTCCAAATAAAGCTAAACTCGCCCAATTATTAAATGGCAAAACGCCTAGCCACTCTTGCGGAAACGTATCGAAAACACCTCTTTCTAAAAACATTGACACGCCCAAATAAAAAGCACCTAAACACAATAATAAATTATAAGAATTTAAAATATTTTTTAGTAGCATTTTCCCTCTACCTCCCTTTATTACTGCATTGAATAAACTGCGTTGTCCGAGTAAAAATCGTTAATCCGTAAAGTTAAATAGAAAACACTAATATATATTGACGTATCAGCGCACCTACTCAAAACAAAAAGGTTCTTATCAAGAATAATATTCTACTCCCTATTATCGTTTCCTCTCGTTTCCACTATCCTACCCCGTTAGCCATTCATGAAGTGCACCCCAAACACTTCACCACAGAAAACGAAAGATGATTAAGTTCTTTCAAGGGTGCTGAAGTACAAACCTTCTCTAAGCATGGTTATTAGAAGCTTTTGAAATGCCTGTTGAACTATTATCCACGTTAGCTAAGAGGATGTTTTATGATTAAAGGTTATCTTTCCCTAATGAAAACCCTTCAAATAGTCGCCCACCGTATGGTTCTAGAACCTTTTCACTTAGTTGAATAATTTTTCTTTTCTCTCCTGTTTTATAAAAAGTATCAAAGGCTTCAACGTATTCTTCGGTAAATTTTACATCGTAATGCTTCAATGCACGAATAACCCATTTTGAAGAACCTATCCAACGACCATTAGTTCTTAAAACAAATTCTTGAACAAGCTCAGCTAATGTGTTCGCAATAAATATTTCTTCAGCTCTATTATTACAACCTATAAAATCATCCAGGGCATCAGTTATAAAATAACGCTTTGTCGTAATTATTTGTTCTGTCCATCTTTCAGGTCCCTTTTCTAACATCTCTTTAGCTTCTTCTTTTATAGAATCAATAATTCCTTCATCTTTTAAAATAATACCTTCTAATAACATTCTTTGCATAGAAGGCTTAGCATCTTTATAATCCATTTCGAAAAATTGTTTATAGGAAGTTGAATTATGTACGAAAATCTCTATTGGCCAACCGAAATCAATCAATGACTCCCTGTACGAGGAGGTTATACTTTTTTCAAAAACGACGATATCCAGATCAGAGGTATCTGTTTCCTCTCCTCTTACAACACTTCCAGCCAATACAGCTCCTTGACAGGAAGGGAAGCGCTTATTAATAAACCGTTTGGCTGCTTCTACTGGATTTAACTTTTTAGTATTTCCCATTAACTTCACCTCAAACTATTTGAATTTCTACTAACTAAAATTCATTATCAAGCCTCAATATTCTGTTCCGTTATTTTAACAACGGATTAACTATTTAATTCTTTCGTTAAATTCTCAATTGCAGACAATACTTCTTTCATATTTGCTTCGTTGTTCATATTATTTCTGGCATGAAGGAGGACTGGCCTTATGGATTCGATTGAACGTCCGAAATCATACATCCATTCATAACGTGGAACCATCCAAGTATGGAAATGATGTATTGTATCTTCATTATAAAAATAATATACATGCTCAATATTCAATACTTCCCTCTGAGCCTGCCTAATTTTTGTTAAAAGATTAACATAATCTAATTTTTCTGCTTCAGTTAATTCATCGAAGCACTTAATATGTCGTTTAGAGGCTAAAATGATTAACCCTTTTATTGGATATGCCACATCTTGATGTGCATGAAAGTATTCCGTTTCTATAACAACTCCACCATCAGGTTCAATTAATCCACTTGTCAATGCACAACTCAAACATTCAACTTCTACACTTTTCCCGTTTGACAATATTGTTTTCCTCACAGATAGTTTCCCCTTTCAATCATTTGGATTATTATAAAATAAGGGCTGACTAAACAGTTACAAAACTAACAAGTAACGCTCTCCGTTAGTTCAACATGACAAAACCTCAAATTATCATCTCTCTAATTGAAAATTAAAAGTAAACAATCTGAAAAGAATTATGTTTTTTGTTTTAAATCCCCAGAAAAACGAATAATCAGTATTATATTTCGAATAAAAATTTTTCTATAGTTCTTTACTTAATATTTCTCCTGGTAACCCATCAATTTCACATAACTTCTCCGAGATAAATCCTTGTTTAATTAAAATTTTCCTTGAAGCAATATTATCTGGATCTATAATGGCTTTTAGTGTCTTTACTTGAGTTTCTATAGCTTTTTCAATCAATACTTTCGCTATCTCACTTCCGTATCCCATACCCCAATGCTCTGGCTTTATCATATAGCCAATTTCTGCTATTCCATCGTTTTCTTCATCCAAAGTTAAATGTCCAAGTCCAATAAATTCATTTTTTGAACTATCGTTTATTTTATATGAGCCGAAATGTTCTAATAATTCATTGCGTTTCAATAGCTTTTGGAAATCTGATTGAGCTTCTTCAAAAGGAATAGCGTACTCAGTAATTTGTGCCATTACTTTCTCATTAGAAACAAGACTGAAATATTCAGGAAAATCAACCTCTTGAAATTTTAGTAAATTTAGATTGTGCATTGTATTCCTCCTAATTTTCCCTTTTTTAAAAATACTTCCTATTTTTATATTAACTTATATGCGAAAACTTCGACACTTTTTCGTTTAGTAACTTTTCTGAATTTTAAACAGACTTCATTACAATGCCACCCTGAACCATTAATACTTTCATTTATTTCGCCGTAAAACATGCTATTGATAATTCTGCCATCGTTCATTCGATAATAAAGCGGGATCAAACGGAAGAGGGGGTCATTCCAGTGAGTGATGAGGCAATTGAAAAAAGGAGTTCGAAAATGAATTTAAAAAATAGGGATGATGTTTTTTGTTTCGAATGCATCACGTAAAAACCTTTAATCATAGTAAAAAAGCCACGAGCAATTTTTTAGCTCATGACTTTTCTAATCACTTTTAATCACAAAAAACAATAGCCTATCAAAACCAAAATGATTTGATAGGCTATTATAACAATTAACAATTAAAATTATTTAGTATAACGTAGAATTGGTGTACGTGCTGCACGCGTTTCGTCTAAACGATTAATAACTGTTGTATGTGGTGCTTCTTGAACGATTGAAGGATTTTCGATCGTTTCTTGTGCAATTTGAATCATTGTATCACAGAATGCATCTAATGTTTCTTTTGATTCTGTTTCAGTTGGCTCAATCATTAACGCCTCTTCCACGTTTAATGGGAAGTAAGTTGTTGGTGGATGGTAGCCAAAGTCTAACAGGCGTTTCGCGATATCAAGAGTACGCACACCTAATTTCTTTTGACGACGACCTGATAAAACAAATTCATGCTTACAATGACGGTTAAATGGTAAATCAAAATGCTCTTCTAAGCGACGCATCATATAGTTTGCATTTAATACTGCATATTCTGTTACTGCTTTTAAGCCATCTGGACCCATAGTACGGATATACGTATACGCACGAACGTTAATACCGAAGTTTCCGTAGAATGGTTTTACACGTCCGATTGATTGAGGACGGTTGTAATCGAAGTGGAAAGTACCATCTTCTTTTTTCACTAATACTGGCTTTGGTAAGTATGGAATTAAATCTGCTTTCACCCCTACTGGACCTGAACCTGGACCACCGCCACCGTGTGGACCTGTGAATGTTTTGTGTAAGTTTAAGTGTACGCAGTCAAAGCCCATATCGCCAGGACGTGCTTTACTCATAACCGCGTTTAAGTTGGCACCATCATAGTACACTTTACCGCCTACTTCATGAATAATCGCAGCCATGTCTAAAATATTTTCTTCAAATAAACCAAGTGTATTCGGATTTGTTAACATAAGTGCCGCTGTATCTGGACCAACTACACGACGTAAATCTTCAAGGTCAACTAAGCCATCTTCACCTGATTTGATTGTAATTGTTTCAAAGCCTGCTACTGTAGCAGAAGCTGGGTTTGTACCGTGTGCAGAGTCAGGAACGATAACTTTGTTACGATGCCCTTCTCCGTTTGCTTCATGGAAGGCACGAATCATCATTAATGCTGTCCACTCACCATGTGCACCTGCAGCTGGTTGTAGTGTTACTTCATCCATACCTGTAATTTCTTCTAATGAAGTTTGTAAATCATATAATAATTCCATTGCCCCTTGCACCGTTGACTCATCTTGTAATGGGTGAACGTTTGCAAAACCAGCATAGCGCGCTACTGATTCGTTAATTTTTGGATTGTACTTCATTGTACAAGAACCAAGTGGGTAGAAGCCTGAATCTACGCCGTGGTTGCGACGAGATAAAGCTGTATAGTGACGCATAATATCTAGCTCAGATACTTCTGGAAGTTCTGCTGCTTCTTGACGGACAAGCTCAGCTGGTAATAAGTCTGTAAGGTCGAAATCTGGCACGTCTAATGGCTCTAAGTTGTAGCCTACGCGACCTTCTTTCGTAATTTCAAAAATGAGTGATTGGTTTTCGTTATGCATTGTGAGCCCCCATTTCCGCAACAAGCGCATCGATTTCTTCTTTTGTGCGAATTTCTGTTACTGCGATTAATGCGTGATTTTCTAATTCTGGGTAAACGCGACCTAAGTCAAATCCACCGATAATGCCTTTTTCAATTAATGCTTTGTTAATTTCTGTAACTGATTTATTCGTTTTTACAACGATTTCATTGAAGTGCGCACCTTGATACAGCACTGTAAATCCAGCTGCTTCAAAAGCATTTTTTGCATAGCGCGTCTTTACGATGTTTTGCTTCGCCATTTCTTGCATACCTTGTTTCCCAAGTGCTGTCATCGCAACAGATGCTGCAAGGGCAAGTAATGCTTGGTTTGAACAAATGTTTGAAGTCGCTTTATCACGACGAATATGTTGTTCACGTGCTTGTAATGTTAATACATAACCACGGCGGCCATCTTGGTCAACTGTTTCACCAACTAAACGACCTGGTACTTTACGCATTAATTTTGTTGTTACCGCAAAGTAACCACAGTGAGGACCACCATAACCTTCTGCAATACCAAAGACCTGCGCATCCCCAACTGTAATGTCTGCACCTAATTTACCTGGAGGTGTTAAAACGCCAAGTGCTAATGGGTTTGCCGAAACGATGAATAACCCTTTTGCTTCATGCGCAATATCCGCCATTGCTTGTAAGTTTTCTACTTGACCAAAGAAGTTAGGATATTGAACGATAACACCTGCTGTTTGATCATCTACTAAATTATTTAATGCTTCAATATCTGTTACGCCATCTTTTGTCGGAATTGTTACGACTTCAATTGACTGACCGTATGCATAAGTGGCAACAACATCTTTATATTCTGGGTGTACTGTACCCGAAACAAGTAATTTTTTACGACGTGTGTGACCTGCTGCTAACATACCCGCCTCAGCTAATGATGTACCGCCATCATACATTGAAGAGTTCGCTAAATCCATGCCCGTTAACTCTGCAATCATCGTTTGGAATTCAAAGATTGCTTGTAATTCCCCTTGAGAAATTTCAGGCTGGTATGGTGTATATGCTGTATAAAACTCAGAACGTGAAATAACATGGTCTACGATAACTGGTTTGTAGTGATTGTAAACACCCGCGCCTAAAAACGATACATTCGATGCTGTATCTTTATTTTTCGCTGCAAGTTGCGCTAATTCTTTCGTTAATGCCGCTTCTGATTTCGCTTCTTTAATATTGTATAAACCTTGGAAGCGTACTTGTTCAGGAATGTCAGCAAATAGCTCATCCACACTAGAAACTCCAATACGCTCTAACATTTCTTGCTTGTCTTGTTCCGTCATTGGTAAATAACGATGTTTCATACGTAACCCTCTTTTCGAATTTTATTTACTGCGTTTATAGAATGGTTTTTCGACAATAACAGCTTTCGCTAGTTTATTGCGAATTTCGATTTCTACTTCCATTCCTATTTCTGCAAATGTTGCGTCAATTAAAGCCATTCCAATATTGCGTTTTGTCATTGGTGATTGAGTACCTGTTGTAACCTCACCAATTTCTTGACCATCTTTAAATACTTTATAGCCGTGACGTGGAATTCCTTTATCAATCATTTCAACGCCAACAGATTTACGTGGTAAGCCGTCTTCTTTTTGTGCGATTAATGCTTCTTGTCCAATGAATTTCGGCTCTTTTTGAAGTTTTACCGCAAAGCCAATTCCAGCTTCTAATGGCGAAATGTCTTGTGAAAGTTCTTGCCCGTATAATGGTAAGCATGCTTCAAAGCGTAACGTATCACGTGCACCTAACCCAGCTGCAATGACACCTTGCTCTTTACCCGCATGTAAAATTTTATCCCATAAATCAACAATCGCAACCGGTGTTCCGTAAATTTCAAAACCGTCCTCGCCTGTATAACCACTGCGTGAAACTAATACATTATGGCCTGATACATTCACGTTATCTTGGAATTTGAAATACTTAATTGTTGTTAAGTCTGTATCCGTTAACGTTTGTAATACTTCTTCTGATAGTGGTCCTTGTAGGGCAATTTGTGCAAAGTCATCAGAGGCATTTGTAATTGTCACATCGCCTTCTACATGTTCCTTCATCCAAGCAAAGTCTTTATCAATATTCGAAGCATTTACACATAGTAAATAACGTGTTTCATCTAAACGATAAGTTAATAAATCGTCTACTACGCCGCCATTTTCATAGCATAATGCACTATATTGTGCGCCACCAATCGCAATTTTTGAAATGTCATTTGATAATAATTTTTGTAAGTAAGGAAGCGCATCTGGACCTTCCACGAAAATTTCACCCATGTGTGAAACATCAAATAAGCCAGCACGGTTACGAACTGCATCGTGCTCTTCTTTAATTGAAGAGAATTGTACCGGTAAATCCCAACCACCAAAATCAATTGTTTTCCCACCGTATTTTGCATATTCATCAAATAGCGGTGTTCGTTTTAATTCATTTGTCATGTAAAGTCCTCCTTTAATTTATGTAGTTGCTTTTCTAGATCAATTACGCCTAGGCGTAATTGCGTCCAGATTTTTTTCAAGCCCGCTCGAAAAACTCCTCTAAAAATCTGTGACATCCGCCGGGGGCTTCAACTTGATTCAGCCTGGGTTTAAACCCAACTGAATTAAGGTTATGCTTTGTATTCATCCGCCACTTATAGAAGTGGCAGACTTCTGCTGAAACAAGTTGAATAATTTAAGCAAGGTCAACCCTTTTTCATGCCAATTAAATAGGAATAAAGACGCCCAAATTTACTAAAAAGCAAAAAAATAGACAGACGAATCCCATTTAATGAGATTCCCTGTCCTTGCACCTGAAAGTTACACCTAAAATTGAAATTCCATTCACATTTTAGGCTTTCCCCTTTGGTGGCTGTAATATAACATCACAGCACTCTCCAGAGTTGCGTCCAATACGAGTCTTTTTGCCTGAGAGATTCATAGATCTTCTATTTGCTCCTTCGGCGACGTGACTTCACGTTCTCTCCCCGTATCTTCATCCGCGTTGCTATAAAATTGACTTGTTTCCCAAGACAACCTTTAGCAATATCCTAACATTGAATGTAATGTGAACGCAATCTTTTTTTAATAACAGATAAAAAACGAACTTTATTCGATATTTTAAATTAATTATTCGCTTTTAGACGATTCACTTGGAATGCAATATACTCGACAATTTGTCTTAACGAACGATTGGCTGTCAATACTTGAATATGGCCAGCTTCTCGATAAAATTTCCTTCTGTACAAATACAGGTCCTTCAGTTCTTTCTCCGTGGAAGTTTGGACAATTGGACGGTTTTTATCGTTTCGAATACGTGTGTAAATATCGTCAAATAGTGCATCTAAGAAAAATACTAAGCCTGTCCTTCTCATAATTTTGCGGTTTTCTTCACGAATCGCAACACCACCACCTGTCGCGATTATGCAGGCTTCATCTCGGAAAGAACGTAAAAATTCGGTTTCAATTTCTCGAAAACGTGCCTCTCCGTATTTTTCAAATAGTTCAGGTATTGTCATTCCTTGTTGCCTTACAATTTCATGATCCATATCATAATAAGGCATTTTAAGAAAAAAACTTAAGCGCCTACCGATAGCACTTTTCCCGCATCCCATAAAGCCCACTAAATATATTTTTCGCATGCAAATCACCTTCTTCTATCAATTACGTCTCGGTGTTATCGAGGTCTGTATGATACAGGTCAGTTAGCCACTGTCGCGTAATTGCGACAAACTTTGTCTAACACCCTCAATTAAATAGTGCTATTCACCGGGGTCTTTATCTTCGTTCAGTACTGGTTTAACAGAAAAAACGAACTCTGCATTCATCTCTCCACCTATTAAAGTGGGAGTTTTAAGCTGAACGAGGATAAACGTGCTACTTCAATTAATCGTTAAAAGTACTTAGTATATTTATCGTAGCACGAACGTAAATAGATTCCAATGAGTTATATGTTTTTAATTGTGCAAAATAGGCATTTGTATATAGTAATGCAGCCCCTGTCACAATAAATAGTAAAACAATTGCAAATGGAAAAATAATTCCCCGTTCATTCTTTAGCAAGCGGTAAAACCAAGCGCCTTTCCCTCTTCGTCCCATCTCGCATCACAACTTTCACTAATAATTCATTACCTTCAATCGTTAAATCCCATACATCCACATAGGGTAAAAGGATTTCATTCCCGCCTTTATTGGATCGTTTACGAATATGCAATCCAGAACGGTCAAAAATAAAATAGCGATCCACCTCATCAATAAGTTCTAATTGTAAGCTCGTACTTGAATTCAGTTTGCCTGTTAACGAGCGCTCATTGTACTGATTAAGGTCATAAATAAATAATTCCCAATTGACTTCTTCTTTCATTTTTTCAAGAGTAATAATTTCCCGAAACCCAAAAATTAATAGTAAGCTTATATTGGCAAATAATATAAAAATTATGAGTTGGAAAATACTTTCTAAAAATGTAAATCCCCGTTCATCCCATCTTTTTGTTTGGATTAAACGCATAGTTGGTGTTCCTCTACATCCACAGAATAAGTTACACAAACAGTACCAGTATCAAAATCCCAAAAGTAAGAAATGCCTTCAATTTCTTGCATGCCATTCCATTCGCCATATCGTTGCTGCAGTAATGCGCCATTGAATGCCACTTCAGCAGCATGTGCTTGCCGTTTTTGTAGCTCCAACTGTTGTTTCATATGATAGGTTAGTGGAACGAGGCTCGTACTCAAAAAAAATAATATTACGACAGCCAACAATGCCTCAACAAAAGAAAAGCCTTGTTCATTCATTCCTCGTTACTCTCCCTTTCCCTATGTTAATATGGTAACTATATATTTCTCCCTCATAATGAAAAGCCATGCTTCCAAATGATTGCAAATTACCATTCGTTCGAAAATATAACCTTGGATTTGGTGCTGATAAATATAATTGCATCCCTTCTGGTAAATGTGAGCGGTACAGGATTTCCTGTCCTACAAAATATTTAATGACCAGTTCGGTATTGTCATATATGTCGATGATTACCGGTCGTTGTTCTTCAATTGCCTTCATTTGTGCCATGCGCATTAATATTTCCACTTCGTCCATTGTTTTTAATACTGTGAGCCGGTTGAATTTGTCATGTGAAAAATATAGGATGGACGAACATAAAATCATGATTACTGCCAATACGACTAACATTTCCATTAACGTAAAGCCTTGTTCATTACGAAGGCTTCGTTTAATTCCCACTTGCTTGCGAGGTAGATGCTACCTTCCCTTCTCCGTCAATCGTTACCTGCTCACCATTTGGACATTCTTTATTTGATTCTGGAATATAACCGGCCGTCACTAAATCATCAATTGACGTTGGGTAGCTTTTATTTTCCAGCTTATACGCCTCGACCTGCCCCTGAATCATAACTACATAGGCATCGCATCCTTTTTTATCAATGGACGCGAAATGTTTGGAGACATTTGGAATCGTTACCAGAATTAAAATAGAGATAATTAACAGCACTACCAACATTTCCACTAAAGTGAAACCTCGTTCATTTTTCATGTCGTTACTCCTCTCAAATAAAATCAAGTACATCATACATTGGAATCAAGATGCTTAAATATGCAGCAATAACACAAGCTGCAATAATCATAAATAAAAGCGGCTGAATTATCGTCATCAAAAAACGGATTGTCACCTGCAAGCGTTTATCTAATAGCTCACAATATAAAATCAATTCCCGCCCGAGCATCCCACTAGCTTCCCCGTGCGCAATAAAATGCTCAAACTTCGGATAAAAAAAACCATCAATTTGAACCGCATCCGCCAATGAATCCCCTAATATTACTTTTTCTTGTAGTAGTTGTGCGACATAGGCAATTTGGATTTGGTGTTCTTGGTTTTTTAGATGGCCAAGCGCTTGTTGTAAGGAAAAGCCTGCAAGTAGTAAATTTCCTAATACCCTTGAAAAATGGCGGGTTAATAGTAATTTCCAAAAGTGGCCGAGCAAAGGGATTTTAAATAGGAGCGTTAACTGAAGGTCGACACGTTTGCGTTTAATGTAGTAGATAAAAGTCATCACAATACTAAACGTGATCACTACGAGCCCAATAATGTAATCGGGCATATGCAATAAGAAGGAGGACCATTGCACACTCGTCGATACTTCATTTTGAGCTCTTGATGTGACCATGGTCGAAATGTTTGGTAAAAAATACGTGCGGAAAGCAAGAAATAACCCCATTAAAAATACAAATAATAATACGGGATAGGACAGCACCTTCACTAATTTCAATTTCATCTCCTGTTGAAAGGTTAATTGCTGTGAAACGATTTGAACGGTTTCAGCTAACTGTCCAGTCATTTCCGAGAGTTCAATCGACACCAAATACTGTTTTTCTAAACCTAATAGATTTAAAACTTGTGTAGCGCCACCACCGTCTTGAAGTACCTCACTTACTTTTCGTTGAAGATCCTCATATTGCTTTATATGAAATGGTAAGAGCATTTGTATAGAATGCGGAAAAGTATACCCTTCTTTAAGCAAGTCCCCCATCCTCTCTAAAAATACCGGAAAATCCAACACTTTCACTTTCCGATAACTAGTAATACTAAGATTTGCAAAACGCCTCCTAAGAAGAGGTAGGTTCATACAGCTTCACCCCTAGTTTTGCCCTTTGACCGGCTAATGTTTGATCATAGGGGAGCATATATTTTCCTTGGTGGGCTATTTCATTCAAAGCGGCTTCAAGTGTGGTTTCAGATAATATTTCAAACAATGCTTTTTGCTCATCCTGCTCCGTGCTAATTAACGTTTGCGTAACGACGGCTATAAGCATTTGTCGCATCTCTTCAACAGAAACATCTAAATCCATCAAGCGATATAGACAATTGATTGTATCTTTTGCATGGACGGTTGAAATTACCAAATGTCCGGTGAAAGCGGCTTCAATGGCAATTTTCGCCGTTTCTTTATCGCGAATTTCTCCAACCATTATGATGGATTTTATATATATGTTTTTTACGTTCAAAATAATCCATTTATTGATATATCAGGATTATTTATATTTTGAACACAAAAAAACCTATTAGATTGTTTATTAACACAACCCAATAGGTCCTATAAATTGTTTAATACAAAGAAACAAAGAAAATAAAAAGCTTTTTATTATTTTAATCGAATAAACATTAGTTTTTAATATTATTTAGTACAATTAAGTAAATTCTTTGCTAAAAGTTTTCCTGTACATAATTATCATCAAATATTATATAGAAATTCCCCAATATAAAGATTACATTACACTGTGTGTAAATAGATTTGGATGGAAACTCTAACATAAATTAAATTTTCGTATTAATTATCCTATTTCTTCCTATTCGGTTTGAGTAAAGTACTGTGTAAAAATTAAAGTCTTTGAAGTTCTTACATCCCATAAGTCTAATACATTAGCTACATAGCCAAAACGATTTTCCAACTATATTCGCCTCCAATTTAATGTCGCTCTATTAGTACATTATTTCAAAGATCATTTACATAAGACTTTATTGCAATAAATTAAAAATTTAATGTTATACCTTTTGTTATTCAATTATTTTTAGACGAATTGTAATATTAGTGCAACACCCAAGTTTAAAAAAAGACCCTCAAAACTTTTGGGTATTGGGAAATGGATAAAGTCATTTTCGAACGTGGCTAAACAAAGGGCTGTATAGACATTTTCATTTAACATGAAAGAAAGGAATCTTGATTAGATATCCGTAATTTGGATTAATATTAGTTGTTCGCCAAGCATAAGACTTCCAACATGCATGTATAGATAACAATAAAACCTGCTAGATTAATTATTAATATAAATTTAGGAAATTATTAACTCTTTAAACAATTTAAAATATCATTAGCCAAAATCTTTGATCCAGCAGCACCCTTTAGATATCTTAAATCTCCAGTTGATAACCAATCAATTTCTTTTAAGTTCATTAATATTTGAGCAATCTTAACTGAATCTGGCTGTTGAGATTTCGTTAAATAATTTTCATTAATAACTTCATTTCCTGATATTGAGAGAGCATTTAAGCATGTAATATGTGTCATTCTGAAGAGCTTATTATCTTCCCATTCATTTGGGAATAACTCTTTTATTGTATTAAAGTAAAACAAACATAAATTAAGCTTTTTCTCTTTAGACAAATTATCTAATTGTGACTTCTTAGTTAAAAGCTTCACCATATTATACAAGTTCTGCAGAGTAATATTTTTTTCCTTACTTCTCCTCCCCGTAAGTGTCCCTTTATTAAAGAAGGGACTTTCTGGCTTTAAAATCAGATTTGTTGCAACCCAACTTATTTCATCATTATTTCTGTTTAAATATCTACTTAATGAAGTCCCAATTCCCCTTGCTTTTGTATTAATTACATCGAATAATTTAATTTCCTCATCATCATCCAAATAATGAAATGCTAAAAATGGTACATTAAGTGTGCAGTCTGTTTCGTTTATATATTCTTTAATTCCGCCTAGACGGTGCTGCCCATCCATCAATGTTGCTTTCTTTTTACATATTAATCTTCCCAAATTTGGACGTTGTTTATCATAAGCATGAAATTCCCAGTTACCACTAGCATTTAATAAAATCGGTGTGTATAAGGAACCTTCTCCTTGCGATAAGTAACTTGCGAAATCATGACAACGTTTGGTATTTATCGGTCGTTGATATCCTTTGCCGGAATGATCATTGTACAACTTGGAATATGAAAAAGTTACTGCTACTTGAGAAGAAACAAACCCCTGATAAGCTACTCTCCCTCTCATTTTAGATTGAATAACATTCTCTATCGCTATATTGGATGGTAAATTATTACTCATATATATTCTCCTTTTATCAAATTTATAATCATTTTAATACTAATCAATAATATAAACTAAAAACTATTAACTTTAAAGTTATTTTTTTTATATTTTAATGGTATGTGATATTTATTTGACCTCACCTAGTCTAAAAGTGAGGTGATATTATGTTTAATTTAACAAAAAGAGTAGGTAAAAATATTAGAGCTATTAGAAAGGCCCAAAATTTAACTATTGATGAATTAGCCGAAAAATGTGATTTTCAGGCACCATACCTATCTGATGTAGAACGCGGAGAGAGAAATATAACTCTACAGACTCTAACAAAAATATTAGATGCTTTAGATGTACACCCTGGGAGAGTATTAATTCCTGAAAAAAAGTCTGATTTAGATATTGGAGATGTAAAAGAAGAACTGTTACAAGTTCTATTAAGTTCTCTTGAAGACAAAAGCGAAAATGATATTAGAATGTTATTAAATGTTTCTAATGAAATATTTAATACGTATAAGAAAAAATAAAAAACAAACAGCTAGTTGATTAAATTCATCAGCTGTTTGTTAACAATTCAGGTTTAATTCCTATTCAATTAAAGAGTTTCAGAAGGCCTATAATTATGTGAATGCTTAGTTCCGGTATTATGGCTACTGGAACTTACGTGGGAGTTAGATGAAGAAAGGGAAGGGCTGTTGTGACAGCCCTTCTTGTTGTACCACTAACACCATCCAAAATTTTAATATTGAGTAATATTTTCACTCGTAATTTTGCCTATTATGAATTGATTGTATCAATTAATTCGTTGCATTTTTATCAATATACTGATTTAAAAAAGGTTTAATAATTTGTCTTGCAAGAGCTGAGTACTCTCTTTTACTATCCATATAATTAATTAGGAACTGAAATTCACTTTTTATTTTATCTTCCCAATCATTGACTAGTTCAATGTCTTTTTCGTTTAGTTTGTCAATTTGGACAAGAAACCATTTGATTAAATCTATTTTTTGCTTAATTTCTTTGGCAACCTGTTCTCTTGCATCGACCAAATCTTTTCTTCTTAGACCATAGGTATCAATTGATACAATTCCCATAAAACTTAATCCTTCAACAGTTCCATCTTCATTAAATTTTAAGTGTTCGTCAGGTTTGTCTATACAAGGGTGTAAAAGTAGCCTTTTTTCATAATATTCATATCCCGGTTGTATGGCTCTATTTGACTCATTAATAATTGGAAATAAATTAGCTTTTCCTAGTAACTCGGTTTCATTAGAATCAATTTCTTGTGTTCTGCGTCTGTTACAATCAATACATGAGGGTAACAGATTTCCCCAATTTGATCCTAGCCAGTAGTATCCTGGTTTTTGTAAATGGCCGTTTACAAAAACCCCACCCTTCGGACGATAATGTTCCACATCAACTGGATGTACTCTAGCGTAATTACTTTCACAATAAGCACATTTCTTGTGAAAAAGTGAATTAAACGCTAATTTTATTGATGGATCTTTATATACTTCATAAGGAAATGACTTTGTTTTATTACCATCTTTAGAATAGAATTTAGTTGCAAGGTTAGCTTCCTTTATACCTTTTCCATTGCTTGTTAAAATATTTGGTGGATTAATTTTATTTCGATCAACAAAAATCATATCTATTCACCTTTATAATCCAATGAGGAAATAATGTTTGAAATTCTTTGAACTGTTTCTTCTTTTAAAGAATTAATTTCACCACGTTTTATGGTTTCTTTTTCTTTTGCAAGAAACTGATCAATAGCTTTATACATTAGTTGGTCTCGCGGAGTTTCTCCTAATAATTTCATCTCTTCTAGTTCCCCTTGTATGTTCTCTAGTTCGTTTCGATTATCCTCTGTCAAAAAGCTTTCGGATAGAAGAAAATAATATCTATCAAATAATGTTTCTATATCAGGATCTATTGTACTTTTTAGACCAAAGTACGGAGATGTAAGTATTTGATCTACCCGCAAAGCCTCAGGGGAAGGTAAATTCTCTATTGATGATAATCTGTGGTGCTTATCTCTCCTCAAAACCATTATTTCGTCTTTCATCAAGCTTCTAAGTACAAGAGGTTCATGACTTGTTGCAATGAATTGAATACGAGGGAAAGTTTCTTTAAGTTTTTTTACTATTTGCATCTTCCAACGGGGATGTAAATGAACGTCCAATTCATCTAATAGAACAATTCCTTGAGCATATTCACTATCTTGCCATATTTCTTGTAAGACCATCATTATATCGCAAGCAAGGGCAAGGATTGATTGGTATCCGTCACTTAATTCATATAATGTTGTTTTTGTTCCAAACAATGTTACTAAGATTTCTCTCTTACCTGTAGTTTTATTAAGTCTTCTTATGAACCTATAATTTTCATCTATTGCAAACAACCTCTTAATTGTATCAACTGCGTCTTTAAATTTCCTTACACTTAACTTAGATAACCATAACTCGGCATCTACCAATGAAGAAGTAGGGTTAAATAGGTTATCACATCTAATAGCCCTATTCCTATTAACGACAGTATCTGATCCAGTATTTGAAGAGAGTAGTCGTGTTGAACCATACCCCATCAGTAAAACAGGTGCGTCTTCAATATTTCTTTTAAATTCAGCATTCTCTTTATTAAAAAATAGCTCTACCGGTTCTTTTCTCCCGGAAAGATAGACTTTAACATATCCGGATTTAGACTTTTTGTATAAAAAACTCCTAGCATCTAAGTTACTAATTTTATTTCTACTAGTTCTATCCATAAGTGCTAATGCAATAGCTTTAAGTATCGTACTTTTACCTGTGCTATTTTCTCCTAAAATTAAAAACCATGGAGCATTCCCCTCGTTGTTAGGAGATATGTCGATTGTTAGATTTTCAATCGTTTTAAAATTCTTTATCTCAACTTTTTCAATATAGACCGATTTTTTAAAATATAAATGGAGCTTACTCTTATTATTTAGATCATAGCTATCCCCTCTGATTAAATAATCATTATAGTTAACTAGTGAATCCTGCTGTTTTTTACCTATTGGTGGAAGTTGATTAGTCTTCATTATTTTTGTCCATTCATTACTAAATGATAAATTATTTAGTAAATCTATGTTTTCCATCAAAACATGTATAATAAATTGCCTTTTCATTAATAAAAATGGTTCGCTCTCACCTTTAAATAGTTTCAGTAAACGACGTTCATACTCAACTATGATGGGGTACTGATTATTATTCTTATGCTGTTTGAACTCAGTGATTAGTTCGGTCATTACAAACTTAAGTTGTAAAATTTCTTCATTCCTTAGTTCTAGAAGTTCTTGCCTATTCAACCCGTAAATATCAATAGTTAATCTTCCTCGTTTTGTATCACTTATCATCAAACCTGTATTAAAATCATAGAAAAAATGTTTTTCGGGTTGGTCATTACATGGATCTATAAGAAGTGGCTCTTCTTTTTGTAAATCAATCCCAGTAGTATAAGGTAGTGCTCTCTCTCCTTTTATAGGAAATAAATTACTCTTATGTTTATTACACTCTTTACAACATAGGTATAAATTTGACCAATCATATCGTAACCACCAGTAGTGTTCTTCACTTATTTTACCTTTAAGGTCCATAGCCTTTATACTGGGTCTAAATCGTTCAACTGCAGAGGTTTTCTTGTTAATTAGACGTTTTTCACAAAAAGCACATTTATTGAAAAAGGCTACCATTAGCAAATCAAGTATTGGACTATTTATTTGATACTTTGGTTTAAAATAAATGTTATCTCGTAACTTGGAATCTTGACTATAGAAAGTATTTAATCGCATATTTTCGTAATTAATTTCCTCAAGATTAAAGAATTCTGGTTCCTTAGGGCGTGTAAGACCTATCATCTATTTCATCCTTTTTTTACTTTTTTCATACAGTTTCACGCGAAAACTATTTAGGGATACTGTGTGGTAAAAGTTAGTAATATATTAGTAAATATACTAACACATTATGCTAAAATTAGACATAATCGCAAAATACTTTGTGATTTCTGTCTGTTTTCATAGTCAGGTAAAGTCTCAACTAAATCGAATTAAGAAAGTTGATGTATCTAATTAAAAAACGGGGCTAGAGTTGAACAAGAGTTTAAACTATTTTAACCCAAAATTGTGTAGTATCACACTTAAGCTAACGGAGGTTTTAATTGTAGAAGATGCAGAAATCGCAAACCCAGACGTTTTGAACAATGATTTATCAAAATGAATTAAAAAACTATGAATATATTAACTTTAATGATAGTTGTTCTACGATAGGTAAATCATAGAATTCAGAAGAAGGAATCATATGTATTTGTTGTTCATTTACACCTATTTGTTTTAATTGTTTTCTAAACATATCGATTTCATTTTCACAATAATAATAAATGTTCCATTTCACATCTTCCCCAATACTTTCCTTTATTTCTTTGAAATATGGTAAATCCACAGCACTTAGAGAATGACCAATAATCAATATTTTATCAATAGAATCGTAATTTAATGAGAATAATAGAGGCATATTTTCCTTTACGTCCTTATATGTATTGGAACAATATTCAGCTAATATTTCATATATAGGCGAGCTTTGTTCATCCCCTTTATTTTGAGATTCGCTACATTTTTTATTGAAATAAGCGATTCTATCTAAATTTGAATGTCCTAACACCAAATCGTCGTCAGAATTTACAACACCATGTATATGTAAAACTCTATCTTTTTTAATACTGTAGACTTCTTCTAATGTAGTAGTGTAGTTAAAGTTTATAAATATATCAGGACTGCTTTCTTTGATAAAAGTAGTTTTTTTATTCGCACCATCTAACTCTTGACTTACTTCTTCAATCCAATCTTTCAAATAGATAGTTAATTTTTCAATATAGTTGAATTCTTCTCCAAAATGATAACTTAAAGTATCTTCTATACCAACATTGCCACTTTCTAATCCTAAATCTGTATTTTGATACATTTTTTCATAGAGAGTATCTTCATGTATATTAGCTAAATTAAATTCGATATCATTCCAAAGGAATTTTTTTAATCCCTCTCCCCACAAAGTATATTTTTCTTCAAACTCGTTTAAAAAAATAGTATGATGTTCTTTTAAAAACATACGGAAATTCCAATAATGCGTAGGCAAACCATGCCCTAAATCAAAACCATTTCCAATAATAAATAAATTCATTTTTCTCTCCATCTCTTATTTATAAATTTTCCAAGAAATACTTACTTAATCATTCAGGTAATGTTACTTTTTCCTTTAGGTTGATAATATTACTCCAATTTTTGTTGTGCTTCGTCGAATATTAAGTCGAAGCAGTCATTAATTAATTTATTAATACAATAATAGATGAGAGCATTTTCACTTTTTAATCCGATCTCCCCATATAGTATACCTGCACTCAAATTATGCGCTATCCTGTTTCTAAATTTAGACAAACCCAAATATTCATCACTATTTAAAATTCTTTTAACAGTATTTAATACTTCATCATTACTGTTAAAAGTGACCGATTTCAAGTCTTTAAAGTATTTTAAATTTTCTATACCTCTTGTAGAAGCATAATACTGTGAAAATTTATCAAACGTAGCATAAATTCTAGACATACTAGCATTTATAAACATTCGCTTGTCAATAAAACCCGAGATATCTATTCCTAAAACATCATTCCAATATCCTACAAAAGTATTATTTTCTAATCTATAAACATCAAAAATACATTTTTGTATTTCTTCAAGTCTAAAGAAAATATCCCACAAGATTTGAAGTTCCAAATTATTTTTTTTATTTCCTTTTGGAAGTTTAAGTAAAATATTGAAAACTGCCTTTTTCTTTAAATCAATCCCTTTAATATTAAATTTCTCATTCATCTGTATCTCATGTAAAGTATGCTTTTCATATTCATTCTTCATCGGAATCTGTAAACTATCAAATTGATTACAACTTATCTTAGCATCCTTAACAATTTCTAATAAAACCGAATATAATTGCTCTATTGCCAAAATAGTTTTACTTACTTTGGGTTTTAGATAAACACCATCAAAGGAGTTAGCACTTTTTTCCATAAATAATTTTTTAGCATTCCTATCCGATGATTTTCTATTTATTTCTTGAATATGAATAGAAGCATTATGAGTATTATTATTTCTGATAGAACTAATATGCTTGGTACTATTTTGAATATAACTAAATAGCTCTTTATAAATTGGTGTAGTTTTTTCATCTAATTCCTTAGAAAGAAAATCGATTATTTTATAAGTTTTATTCGCCTCTATTTTACTTTTGAATTTGAATCCATATTTCAAACCTATATATACTACTAATCTTTCAAATGCATACCATATAGCTTCGATGGCGTTATAAAAGAAAAACCTTGCCGAATAAAAAGGGCGATCCTCTTTAGTTTTATTAACTTCAAGGGTAATATCAAAAAGAGCTAAATCTTGGCATGCTCTCACAAGGAAATAATGAATATCCTCTATTAAATTTACTATAAATCCAAAGTTAGTTGGCTTTTCTGGAATTGCGGTTTTTCCTTCTTTAATCATATAGTTTACAACAAAATCATCTATATCAATCTCTGTAAACATTTTCTTTTCAAAAAGATAATTTAGTCTATCCCCTTCTTCTTTTCTAATATTTCCAAAAGAAATAGATTTTGAAAATTTCAGGAAGTGTTCTAGTTGAATTTTTTCGTTAAAGTAAAACAATTCTTCAATCTCATCTCTATTAAAAAAACCATTAAAATTATCTTCTTCCAATTTTTCTAGGTGTACCTCACAACCATTAAAGCATTCTACTATATCCCCTTTAAGCATACGAATTGAAAATTCATTACACTCTGTACACAAAATTTTTCTATAAAATTTTGTGAAATCACTTTTTGTAAAGTCAAGATTGATCATAAAATAATTCCTCCTAGCAAATAGCTTTCTTAATAAACTTCATTAAATTAAAAATTAATAGAAATATGCAATTTTATAAAAAATAGTGATTCGATATTTATGGATTAATAAAAAAGGAGCATTATTTAATGCCCCTCTATATATCTTTTAATGTCATTAGCTAATAATTTATAGTACCTGCTTCCCCTTTTAAACAATAGACTCTCGTAACATAAACCCAACAGTAGAACCTCTATTAACTAAAAAGTTCAAAATAGTTATTACCTTATTGCGTAAAGCAGGGGTTCTTTTGAAAATCAATCGATTTTCTTCTATATATCGCTGCATGTACTCTTCTATATAATATTCTGTATTTACTTCTAATTTTTTATGTTCTAAATGTGAATTATTTTTAATAATCACATACAACCATTCAATTCCTTGTGATAAGAAATTATAACCGACACTATTTAAAACTTTACTGATAGAGTACAAAACACTCGGCTTAAAACCAATTTCATAACTCATATGCCTGAAGAATAAATGTCTTTCTTCCTTTAAAGAATGCCAAGATTTCATTTTTTCGCCCCACCAAGGGAACGCAAATAAATATGTTCTTACAATTTTATCAATATCATCGTAATATTCTCTAGAAGATATATCTCTGTCTCTTTGTTCAGTTTGCCTACATAGAGAAATTACAACCGGTTGTAATTGACTCCATATATTCCAAAAATCATCATATTTATTGACTTTATCTTGAATAAAAATAATGTCTCTTAAAAGCCATTCAAAAACTTCAACATTATTGATATTTGAAGATAAATGCTTTATAAGTCTTTTTTGCTCTAATAGTGGAATAGACATAATATATTCCGCCAACCACTGGATATATTTCATCTCAACTTCTATATTTCTTTTTAAATCATCTCTTCTCTTACGCTCTTCCTTAAATAATGTTTCCCAAATAACCTTTCCAATTTCAATTGTCATATCCCTTGTTTCTTCATGAAACGGAGATAAGCACATACTCAAACTTAGTAGTTCAGAATAATTTAATGTTGAGAAATCGTCCGGAACAAAACATGACCTATTTAAAATAGAATAAATTGTCTGCTTATGCTGATTTAAAAATTCATTTTGTGTAATTCCATTATAAATTTTAACTGATAAATCATAAATGGACTTCAATTCCATATAACAACTGATAATCTCTAAAGATTTTATGTCATTTAAATTCCACATTTTATTAGAAAATGCCTTAATTGCTACTTCATTAGAATCTAATATCAATAGTAGGAATATAAAAAACGATTCTTTTAAAATCACATCATTTTGTGCTTCACTTATTATTAATGGTAAAACATCAATACATGCATCGATTCCTGTTCCAACTTGTTTCATATTAAATGTACCGATATTTGAATTAATATAACCTAAAATATTCTCTAAACAGTAAATAGTTTCTTCCTCAGAAATCTCTTCCTTAAAATCTCTAAAAAGGACAACAAAGGTATATATAGGGGCATAATTTATTAATGAAAGAAAATTACTATCTTTACTTTCAAAAATTTCTTTAGCCTTATGAAAAGCTAGAGACGGATTTTCTTCATAATCACTATATTTTTCATATTCCGACAGATTTTCTTCAAACCTAAATTTTGCCCACATATTTAAATCTACGCCATTTAACCTTTCCTTACGTTCCTTACTTTGTTGATTTTGAATTTCAGTTAATGACTTTGGTAATTCAGTAACCAATGGCATATAAATATCTCCATCTTTTTCAATGGAATTAGTAATGTCCGGCTTTAATTTTCTGATATCCATTCTATAGTATGCAAATTGGAAAATTTCTTCAAATTGTTCTATTTTTTCGAAAACTTTATCAAGTTGGCTATACAAAATTTTATTTCTTTCCTCTAAAAATTCTGCTGATACTTCTTCTAAATTTAATTGATATTCAAGAATTACATCTTCTAGTATTTTCTTTCTAAAGGCTTGGTTATTAGTCCTTATTCTCTCATCTGTATATAATTTATTAGCTGGAACTACATCTTTCAAAAAATTCGAGCTAAATTCATGAGAAGCTCGAATTTTATCTAATACAAAAATCTCTTTTGATGGAATTAAAATACATGCAATTTTAAATAACCTTTGAGGATATGCTTCCACTAAACTCACTACAACTGAGGTTAAGGCTGCTGATTTTGAACTCAATAATTTTATAGAAATATTCTCCAAAACATCTGGGATATCTTTTAGAACTAGTAATAACCATCTCTCTAATGCCATTAGAATACTTTCAAGTAAATTAGGGGCTGGATGTGTACCTCTATGCATTAACCACAGGCGTTGACTAGCTATTTGCTCTATTTCTTTCCCATTAGGTAAAGTAATTTTTATTGTTAATGTTTCATCATACTTATTTACTAATTCTGAACTACAATAATCTTGAGTTATCTTATCGAACAAATTAATAATGAAATCTATTGTTTCCCAAGGGCTGGACTGTAATAATCTAAATATAGGAGTTTGAAAAGCACTAGATGGATAATATTCGCGACTTGTTAAATCATTTAACCCAAAAGAATCTTCAATTTCATGAGAATTATAAAATACGTTCTTTTTTTTAAAAAACCAATATTTATTTGCTAAAGCAAAAATTAATTTTGGATTAGAGTCAGCTAAATTCCCACAATTATATACATTAGATAATGCTTGCTTACACAAATCATAATATTTATGCATATGATTGAAACTTGTATCTGCAGTTACCTCTTCTACGATGACAGATAGCTCGCCATCAATTTCCCAGGCACTTGATAATATCACATTATTTATTTTCTCTATCTTTTTATCATTAAGCTTATAGGTTAAAGATTTTTCAGTTTTTACTTGTTCATATAAATATAATGCAATTAATCCTGCATGCTTAGTTTCGATTCCTTTTACGTTATGCAAAGTCCAATTAAATAAGCATTCAGTTACTAACATTATATTTTGAGGATTCCATTTAATTGTTGTTAAATTTTCATTAATAAAATTAAAAGTATATCTCCATCCTGCACCAGTTGGTTTTGTAGATCTATACAGGTTTACTGACTTTTTTTCTTCAGAATTAAGAATTTTATCCCAAAAATTATTATTTATAATTCTACAAGTCGTATTTAATAAAAATAATGCTCTATAAAATAATTTATATTCATCTTTAGCTAGTATAGGTTCTATAAGATTTAATGAAATTTTGTAATCTTCAATACTCATCAAAGTTACCAAAATTTCATCTTGCCATATAGTAGAAACTTCATTAGAATAAAATATTTCAAGGATAAAATCTGTAATTCTTTCTGTTTCTTGTACTAGCTTCTCTTTAAGCCATAATCGCAGATTTTTCCTAACAATTAAACTATCTCCAACTTCTTCAAAGAAACTTTTGCAGTCAACTTTCTTCTTGTATAACCCTTCAAATATATGGTTTAATACAAGTTCTTCATAAATATCATGACTCAAAGAATATCCTCTCATAGTTTCATCATAAAATAATATTTCATCTTCTTTAAGTCCCTCTATTGCTTCTGAATCATCATTTAGTTGATATTCATAATAATATTCACCTTTATTTGCACAAGATAGGACTATATTATAAATAGTTTATTCTCTACGAATCTCCAACTGTCTATAATAGTTTGTACTTTTAATTTTATATGTCCAGATGCTTTCTATAAATTTTTCCATTGTAGAAATATCACTACTATTTTCACATGCAATCTCCATATATAATAAAAAAGATTACATATTAGATTTATATATGGCTCTTCTTTTGGAAGTAGGATATCTGAATCTTGTAATAAATTTTGTAATTCTATTTTTGTTAAAGTCTCTATCTTTAATTCTTGATAACCTGTCCCATATAAAAAAGTATTAATAAAATTATCTTTGTGTACTGTCCTAATTGTGAATATAATTTTCCACCCATATTTGATTAATAATTTCACAAACTCAATAAATGTATCTCGGTTATTCATTATTAAGGTTTTTTCAGTTGAATCAATTAAACAAATTTTTCTCTCTGCATCTTTATACAGTTTTAAGTAATCCTCAAAAGTATAGTCTCCAAATTTCCTTGAAAATTCTGCAAAAGTAGTAACATCAAAATCTGTTGCTTTAAAAGCAATAGTAGCCCCGCTTTCATTTTCTAATAAGTCTTTTGCAAAACCTGACTTCCCAGAACCTCCATCACCATGAATAATTAAACATGGTTTCTCAGATTCATAAAAAGAAGTGGGATTGAATTTGTTATTTTTAATTTTAAGTTCTTGATTTTTATAGATTATAGTCGATTTTATATTTTCCAATTTATTTTGACTGTGAAGTTTAGTTTGAGCTAAATATCCCTTAATCCCCGAATCTGGATTAAAAAAATAATCCCTAATAAGTTCTAATTCTGGCTTCATCAACATTATTTCAAAATTACTTTTGACTCGCCATTCCACTAAGATCTCTCTCTCAAGACCATATTCCTCAATTTCTTCTTGATATTTAGGTTTAACTGTATCTTTCTTGCTACTAGTACTTAGTTCTTTGTTTGTGTAAATTATAAATTTATCGATTTCAGGGTATTTATTTTTTGCACCTTCAATTGCATTATTTAATTCCGTTTTTTTATCGGCAATACTTGTCGTTGCATCGTAATATTTCGCTTGAAATCCAATCCATTCGTCTCCAATTTTCACAGGTAAAGTTTCTACATATGGCTGATTAAAGTATCTAAATATTCCTGTTTCAATTTTAAACTCATTACAAAAGAGTATATACGAGAAATGTTCAAATGCGTCTCTAGTATTTACGGTAAACTTATATTGAAATACATTCCAGTTAATTGCTATATCTTTATACATAATATAACCTCTTAATTTATTTTTTATTATTCTTCTAGCTCTATGGCAGACATCTTTCTTTCCGTGTTTTAAGGTTGAATTATTAATTTTGTAAAAATTAAGTTGCTCTTTTTACCAAGTTTCATGACTATCAGGAAACTTTTGCAGCACTCGCATAACTTTTATAAAGTCTCCTAGTTAACCATCAATTTGGATATCCATTAATGATTGCCGCTCTAATCACTAGGTCAGTTGGTTTCCACCTGAATTAGCTGTTGTTCGTTTGTTACTGTCATTGATAAAATTCCTTTGTGTATTTTCATCTTCAAAACTACGCTTTTTATGAGTATTACCAAGAATTTTAATATTTTCGTTACGGATATATATTCATGCTTTTGTTTATCCATTTCAATAACATCAAAGTTATCTGTTGTTCCTTCTATCACTTCGTCTAAAGTAAATTCTGCATATTTCCCACGTCATTTTTAGTATGTAATGTGTATTTCTTCGCCTCTTTTGATTTTTTACTTTGATCCAGCTACGCCGATGCTACAAAGCAATAGACAGTTTACTTGAAAATAACGAGTTAATTCTTTTGAGCAGGTACAACGAGTTGCAGATTCATTTGAAAAATATGTTTAAAAAACTACAGTATTTTTATTCAAGTTTTTAGCTGCTTCATAAAGTTCTTTGTACATTTCGATAATAGCTTGTTATTTATTCACCAATGATGTACACCCGTGTTCATCGTTTCAAATAAAGTGGTTAATGTCGATAAGTTTAAACAGAGGGGGATACTAATCTTCTAAATCATTAAACAAGTCTTCAATTTCACTGTTATTTTTCATGACATTCTGAATGTTATAATTAAAGTTTTTGATTAAATTCTTATCTATATTCAATAAAAATTCTTCCTGCATCTTCATTAGATGTTTCGATTTATCCATAATATTACTCTGACTAAAAGAAAAAAGTATTGTTTCTAGGTGATGATTTTTGTAATTCATTTTTTCTATTTTATCTTTTAATACGCCAACTTTTTCCTCAAGTGGTTTTTGTTTATTTAATAACGCAAGATAATCTTTCTCTAATTGCTGCAATAATTTTTTTAAATTAGTTGGATTATCCTTAAGATCGTATATAGAATGTAGGGCTTTAAGAAAATCTATATCAATATATTTTATTTCAAATCTTTTTTGATTATAATTATCGATAATAATTCTTCCTTGTCTGTTAGGGATTCTCCAAAAAGATATATTTATTTCATCTTTAGGATATTTAAACTCACCCTTAGCCAATAAATCGTTAAAGTAAAGATGAACTTCTTTATACTCTAGTTTAGAAGTTTTCCCATGTTCTTCGACATATGTGTCTAAAAATTCCTCTACCATTTTAACGTCTAGCTCTATTTTATTTCTCCCCATTTTCAATCACCTCTAAACAGAAAAATTGTTCAAAATTCTTATACTGCAACATTAAGGATTCCAGCTTTTTTGCTTTGATTTTTAGATCATTATCTAGAGGCTTTTCAACCTCAACCATTGTTTTGAAATTTTGAATCATATTAAATAAAGAAATTATTTCAAAAAAAACTAGTTTTATCTCATCCATTTTTTTATTTCTATGTTCTGTCAATACCTCTTTATAAACAAGTACATCATTTTTAGTAATTTTCCAAAAATCACAATCAAAACAACTTTTTACAGGACACTTCATTTCATCTTCAGTGCAAAATCCTATCAATACATCATGCTTTTTTTCATTCAATTCATTGTCTGCTACTATTCGCTTCTTAAAAGTTCTAAACAACGTATGCACATTGTAATCTGAATCATATTTAAACGCATTAAATATATTTATTAAATCTAAATCAATTAAGTTCTCGATGTGCGACGAATAATGGTTTTGTGTAAATATTGATGTATGCCCTGATAACTCTGCAATTTCATGAGAATTATATCCTTGCCTCACTAAATTTATAATTGCCAAATGCCTTGTAACTATTGGTGTGAAAAGTTTGATATCTTCTTTATAATTTTCTAACTCTTGGCTATTAAAAACAATAGAAATATACTTTTTTAAAGCATAATCTAGATTGCCTCTATTAAAATATTCAGGTAATCTTTGATTCCTTTTTCCTATTATAGGTAAAGATTTTCTACTAAATAACGTAATTGAACTTCCATATTCACGTGATTCTCTATAATATTTCCTGATAGTCTTGTATAAATTTTCAGGAATTACCACCTTTGTAATATTAACCCTTTTATTGTAAGCTTTATTTCTTTTAATTTTTAAATAAATTTTGTTGTTTTCCTTAGTTATGTCTTTATATTTTAATTTGGCCGCTTCGATAGGCAGAATTGGAACGAACATCGATAACTCCCACCATATTTTAATTAAATAATGTAAAATTTGTACCCTTACAGGTTTCTTTTTCATAATTCCTTCAAATTCTTTAATTTTATTATGAAAAATCAATAAAAACTTCGTACTAGGTAACAATCTAACGTTGTCATTATACTTAAAACTTAATTTAGAAAAATAATTTATAACTTCTACCTTAAGTAAATCCTCAACATAAAAACCAAAATTGATAATTGAAATAGCAATAGTTTTTTGTTTATTGTCTGAAAACTTCTTGAATAATAAGCTCAAACTTTCTGTGTTAAGTTTATTAAGATATAAGGATTTTTCGATATAGTCACACAAAACATATAATGAGCGATCAATATTGCGCAAACTATATAAAGAGAGATTACTGGCTACCCAACATTTTAAAAGCAACTTTAAATTTCCATCATAATTAAAAATTAAAGAAGTACTATAGTTTGTTGATACTTTTGAGAAATTAAATGTTATTATTAAATTGTTTTCTTCACAGAATATCTCCCATATATCTTCGTTAATATTACATCTATTATACTTAGATGCGTTTTCCCATTTTTTTAATGTTTTTTCAGTAACTTCTAAAGTATACTCGTCAAACTCTTCATGATTTAAAATACTTAATGCACCATCATTCAAAAAATTCACCTCCAAAGATATTTATTTAGGCTTTTGTAGTTTTAACATCTGCCCCTTAAATTCATCAAAATCTTTGGTCATTAAATACTCTATAGATTCTTTACCATATTTTTTGGAAAAAAATATTAACTGCTTTAAATCTCTAATAATGAGATTATATATTTTCTTTTTATATCCATTCATTCCTTCTGAAAACTCTATTGATTTAAATAGCTCCAGGTTAGCAAAAAGTTCTTTTATTAAAACATTTACTGAATAAAAATGAGGTACATGGAATACACAATTTTCACAATCCCTTATCATATCAACACAGTTCTTGAATAAACAACTAATATTTTTGGTTTTACTAATGTTGATTCCAGATACAATTCCCATATAATCATTTATAATTTTTGTTTTATTGTTATTCTCAAAATAATCTTTTATATCTATCATATCATTATCAGAAGATTTTATTATGTCTTCGATTATTTGTTGCATTTCTAACGTATCCCCAAAAATATTATTCATCCCTTTTATTATTTCATATTTACTGTCAAACTCTAGTTCTTCGAAATTACTTTTTGTAAATTTCACTAGATTTTCATATAGATATCCAAAAAAACCGATATCATAGACTTCCGAAAGTGTTGCATCCAATCGTTCCTGAGTGACAATAATATATTTCCCTGTACTTACACTATTCCTCTTATGTCCTCTTAGAGTTGCAGCAGCTTCTCCCACTGAGTTATTGTATATTTCCGATTCAACTTGGTCCACAAGTGTCATCAGTGTTTTATTCATCTTTTTTGATTTAAACTCTATATTTTCTCCAAAAAAACTATTTACAACACTATCTGGAAATTTATTGGATTCCAATATAATTTCTCCAACCTTTACAATATTACTGCTTGCCATTTTTAACTGATAACATATTAAAGCATATGCAAAAGATCTCTTAAGCTCTTCGGGACAATAAATAAGAGCCTTTGTGTTATTTTTTGTATGTATATATGTAACACTACACACATAAAATATAATTTCTTCTAATGTATCATCAGTTATATTTCTTTCATTTAAATCATATATAGTTTTAATATTATATTTTGTGAGTAATTCTGGGATGTTAGCCTTGAAATCAATAGCATTTTGGCTGCGTAATGCTGTAAAAATGTGGAGTAAACTATATAACCAAAACTCAATGTATACTGAATTTTGATTATTTAATACCTTGTTGTTGATTATATAGCTTATATGTCTTGAGAGGTCTTTTACTGTATTATATATTATTTTATACTCCTCATATGAATATAACCCTGTTTCTAACCCCACCCTTGCTCTACCTACAATTAAGTCGCTAGTGTTAATAGTTCTAATTCCTTTAGTTACCAGAACTTTATTTAGAATATTCAAAAACTTCCTGATTTCCATTCTATATACTATTGGAACTTCCGAACTAAAAAGAGCTAATTTAATTTCTGCATTTTTGAAATCATATATCTCGTTACCTCTATTGAATTGATATAAAGTTATAGTCGTATTCTTTAACTTAATAATTAGATTTTTGGTACTCGCACGCACTTTTTTGGCGAATTTTAATTCTGAATTCACATGTTTGAACCACTCATTCCAAGTTATGTTTTTCAAGCCATTTATATCAATACCATTTAACTTTAATAATTCAAAGTATGTGCTTATGCTATCCAAGTTGAAATCCAATAATATATTTTTTGATTCGTTATTAAACCGTAAAACTTTTAAATATTCATCAAATTCTTGTTTATTATATAAAATTGACTTATTTTTATATCTTTGTGTCCTCAATAAATTGGGGATTTCAACTTTAGTTAGCGATGCCAGTAACTCACCTTTCTCTTTAACTAATCCCTCATTTCTTACTAAATCTTTTATCTCATCTAAGTCATAGTAATTCATTTCAAATTCTTCACTTAATTGAGCTTGCTTATTCAATAAAACTTTAAAGTCATTTTTTTTTATAAAGACTTTTTTTTTAAATCCTCTAATTGTTAATATATTTTTATCCTTTAGCTCAGCATAAAATGAGTCTTTATTTATACTCAGCCGTTGCATTGCATAATTTAATTCTATTACCTCATTAATATTTATAAGACTATTTGAATCACTTTTTTTTATAAATGTGGTTTTTGTAAATTTTAACATCTCATAAAACTTAACACCTTCAATTTTTAACTTTTTAATAAATGTTAATTGATCTGAGTACATTCCATTTTCATTAAACGCATTATCTATTGAAATAAAATCATTTTGAAATTTTTTTATAGATTCCATCATATAAAAAATATCATTTTCGTTATTGATTCTCAAAGGTAGTCTAGTTTCTTTTAAGCCAATATCCTTAGCAAATTCATAAACTTTTTTTAAGTTATTACTATTTGAACTTATTCCAGATAAATGAAGTGATAGATCAGTTAAGGCTACTCCATTCTTTATGATGTGTTCAACTTCTTGAACATATCTATCTAAGTCCTCCTTTGAATACAATACTTTATTACCAACTGCTTTACGCTTTACAATAGTTTTTTCTACTAGTTTATTAACAAATCGTTTACTTGAACAACCATAGGCGTATAATTGTCTTACTTTGTTAAATGTAATAAATTCATCCATCAAATCACCCTTATTTCCTTAACATTTTACTAACATTCTTTAAATGATCGATATCTTCTTGTTGCATTATTTTAGGAATGACATCTAGGATAGTCTTTGCTTTATTTATTAGAACTATTTTATCTCTATATATTTGAGTTGTATCCACACGTTTGTCATGACGCATTAATCTAACATCTTCTAAGTCCCACCCTAGATCATCTAATAAAAAATTAGTAAAAACTCCTCGCCCAAAATGAGAACTCCACTCATGAAGAGTTAAATATTCATAAGTTCTTCTATCTTTGATCAACATATAATCTAAAAATAGTTCTTTTACATAATTAAATTTTTTTATATAAGTTTGACCACAAATTGGAGTTCCTTTACCCGAAACAAACATTGCATTTGAAGTTGTTTTTATTTTATTTCTTCGTTTAAGATGTAGAGTATATATCTCATGTGCAATACCTAAATTTAGAACTATTTGGTTTCTAGGAACTTTTACTTGCTCATGTACTGAAGAGATTTTATTCTCAAATATCTCATCAAACCTATCTAGCACTATTACAATGTAATAAGGGTCTTTATTTGTAATTGTTTTTGGAAAAGCATCAATAGTAAGGTTTACAACTTCTCCTTTTCTAAGACCTCCAAAAAACTGTAATGCAATACCTAAAGCAATTTCAGGAACAACTGACAAAGTAAATTCTAGAAATGTCTTCATATACTCTATCCGATTATTAGGAAAATCATGTATTACTTCGCTGCCTAGTAAATTCCCCGTTCTTTCTTCTTTCGCTAAAACCAAACCATATTCAGGATGATCAAACATGTTCTTTTTTATGATAATCATTTTATTTTCAATAAACATATTTGCATATACATCAGAGTGTAGTTTTTCATCTAGATAGTCCTTATCCTTTAACCATTTAAAAAACCATTCTAAAACTTTAGCTCTTCTTTTATACGTGTATTCTCCTATCTGATTTAGATATATCCTTTCATTCAGAAAATTCAGATAATTGATAGCGTGCTGAATTTTTATATCTTTTAAACCTATGTCACCTTCCTCTTCAACTATATAGTTAAGGAATCCTTTTAGGTCTTCCGCATAAGCTTTAATAGTATTAATTTCAAATTTCCTACGCTCTAGAATATCTTCAATAAATCTAGTTATGGGGTGTGGATAAACTATTTCAGAATTAGCAAATCGGATTGACATTATTATTTTCGTTTCCTTGGTATTATCAAACGTTAAAACCTCTCTTTGAATCACACAAAATTTATTTTTCAAACAAAATCCTCCCCTTCGTTCAAAATAAAACTTTATATTACTAGTGTTTATACTAATTTTAAACGTTTTAAACATATTTGTATATATAACATCCGGAGAATGGCGTAAAATCGCTTTTAGCCCTGTCGCATACGTAACGCCCGCGCGCTCATTAACTTGAATTTGTAACAGTTGCTCTTGGCTACTTTCTACTGGGTCTTCAAGTGATATAACGTGGCGGGATAACTCATTTGAACAATATTGCACGAGGGAATACAATGAAGTCGTTTTACCTGATCCGGTTGCACCACTTATTAATAATAAACCTTGCGACTGTGTTACAAGCTGACAAAGTTCCGTGGCGGTTTTGGTATCATAGCACAGGGTTGCAATAGGAAGTGTATAATTTTGACGTAATAATCGGATGGCTAAGCTTTCTTTTTGAAAGGCAGATGGTAAAGTAGAAATTCTGAAGGAATAGTAATGTTTGTTTAGCTGTTTTTGAAAAGCACCACTTTGAGGTTTTCGCTTTTCACTAATATCTAAGGAGGATAAAAACTTGAAATAAGAAATCATTCTGTTTGCAACATCACTTTGTAGTTCGCCAGCATGAATAAATTGCCCATACTTTCGAAACATAATTTTGTACTGGTGTTCCCCTGGTAATAAGTGCAAATCTGATGCATCAAAATGGCTCGCCCTTAACAGTAACTGCTCACACTTATGTTTTATAATGGATTCTTGTTCCATAAAGACGCCTCTTTTCATCATTTTTTCAAGAATAGTACCGCAAAACTATCTTAGCGTTATTATATATTGAAAAATATTGAAAACCTATCGAAAGCTAGAAAGTTTCTTTTTGGACAATGTTTTCTATTAAAATCAACCTTTTTACTACAAAATAAGGTAAAATAATCCTAAGGTTCAAATCAATTTAGATTATACATACATAAATAACAACGAACGGTTGAGGTGATTAAAATGATACATCCTATTAAAATAACTAGTACATTAGCAGATGAGACGAGATTTTCTATTTATGAGTATATGTTACAACATAAAAAACACTTTACTGTACAAAATATTGCTGAAGAATTTAAAATTCATTCCAACGTAGCCCGACTACACTTAACGAAACTAGCTGAAATTGGCGCAATTTCATCGGAATATTTAAAAACAGGAAAAGGTGGCCGTCCAGGACGTGTATATAAAATAAAACAAGACGGCATCTCATTAAGCTTCCCCCGACGTGATCCTTCTCTTTTATTAAATTGGTCGTTGGATTTAATTGCAGAGTTAGGTGATGTTGCTTTAGAAAAAGCAAAGCAGCTCAGTTATGAGGATGGCAAACAATTCATCCATGAATTATTAATCGAACGAAAACATCGATTACCACTTCCATTTGATGAAAAAGTCAAGCTTTTAACAAATTCAGCACAGCTTATCGGCTATATTCCGGAAGTAACTGAAAACGAAGGCGTAAAAACGCTTATTTTCTCGATTTATAATTGTCCATTCCACGATCAAATTACCCGCCATGGCGAAATTGTTTGTACGTTACACGAATCATATTTACGTGGTCAAGTAGAGATGTTATTTGAAACAGAAGTTTTTTCTCAATTCGAAAGCATGCTAAACTCATGTGATTTTTGCAATTATAAAATCGCGATTCAAAAATAAGTCAATAAATTCCACTTGTTTGTCACAACTATTCCATAAGTTGCAGTTTACTTTATAGCGCTTCATGTTTTATAATAGATGAGAGATTATTCGATTCTATTTATAAGGAGGGGAATTCTTCAATGAGCAATATGTATAAAGTTATGGCATTCTGGACTGCTATTTTCGCCGTTTTGTTCTACCTTGGTGGTATGAACGAGGTTTCGCTATTATTCGTAGGTAATACTGGTTTATTTTTATTATTAGGCTTCTTAAATCTTTCAGAGCGCATGTACATGTACATTTTCGGTGCATATTTAACGGTTTTCTTTGCAGGATTTACGTACTACACAACGTTCTTACACACACCGGGTGGAGGACACTAATACGAAAAACAAAACCGACTAGTCAATGGGCTAGTCGGTTTTTGTTTTCGGAGTTCTGCCCGTCACGTTGTGTTGGTCTAAAAACCATTTAAAAACGGATTTGCATCCATTTCTGCTGCCGGCGTTGTGTAATTGCCATGCCCTGGATAAATGATTGTATCCTCTGGTAAAGACAATAGCTTATCATGTATGGACTGCACTAACGTTTTCATCGATCCACCGATTAAATCCGTGCGCCCGACGCTACGTTCAAATAGCGTATCCCCCACTATTGCAAAGCCATCCTCATTAAAAATAAACGATACACTTCCTGGAGAATGCCCTGGTGTATAGGCTACATCAAATGTAAAATCACTAATCGTAAGCGGTCCTTCTTGACGTAGAATATGCTCTTCATTTGGCGCTTTTACCATGTAATTTGGGAGTTCTGCATATTTCCCTGAGCCATTTTTTAACGGGTCTGCCAGCCAGCTCACTTCTTTTTCATGCACGTAAAGCGGCAGATTCTCAAAGCCTTCTCGCACAGCGTCAACTGCACCAATATGATCAAAATGAGTATGCGTTAATAAAATCGCTAGAGGCTTTAACCCATTTTTACGAAGCGTACTCATAATAAAATTCGCATCTTCACCTGGATCAAAAATTAAGCACTCTTTCTTTTTATTGCTCACTATGTAACAATTTGTTTGGATTGGTCCAAGTGGGTAAACACGGACGTTATAGTTAACCATCATAATTCCTCCTATTTTTAAGTAATTGTTTCCTTTCCATTATACCAACTTTCTATTTCCAATCAATTATGCCTCGGCATAATTGCGTCCGGAATCGGCTTTGTTCTTGCACAAAGTATTCCTTTCCGATTCCGTGACATCCGCCGGAGGCTTAACTTATTTCAGCGGATATTTGAATATCCGCTGAAATAAGTTATAGCATTCGTTCATATAAACGTCATTTTTAGTCCTCGACAAACGAACTGGAAACCTTTACAATAAAGGAGGAATATTGTTAGCGACATTATTTGTTAATGTCGAAAAGGAGTGTCAATTTTAATGAACTTATTAATGGTTATTTTCGGTTTAGTTGCAATTTTTGGCGTAGTTGGCGTATTCCAATCAATCAAAGAAAAAAACATTTTAGCAATTGCTTTTAACGCAGCAGCTGCAGGTGTTTTTGGTTGGTTCGTGATCATGACGGTTTTAAACCAAGGCTATCCACCAACTCATCATTAATCGCAAAAAACATATCGCTTATGTTAGCGGTATGTTTTTTATTTTCCATAGAATAAGAAAAAGCGCCTCAATATAGAGACGCTTTTTCTTATTTAACAGAATCTGTTTTTAAATTCCCTGTCTTTTCATCATAGAAACGAAGTAGGTCTCCATTAATTATCGCATCGTTATATTCTAATTCTTTCGTCGCACGATCAATAAATGGCTGACAGTTTTCGATTTCAGTTTCTTCCCCTGTACCACGGTCATAACAAACGTCACCCGCATATACTAACTCGTCTGTAATTACACGACCGTCACGGAAAATAACAAAGTCTTCATGTTCCTCTGAAAATAAATCTGCCCCTAGTTGCATATCCTTCGACGTCTCAATACCAAGTAAGTGTAATAACGTCGGACGTAAATCTAATTGTCCAGATACTTTATCAATCACTTGTCCATCATTAGAACCCGGAATATGGATGAATAATGGAACCGATTGTAATAAAGCACTATCCATCGGTGTAATTTCTTCCTTACCTAAATATTGCGCCATTGCTTTATTATGGTTTTCAGAAATTCCATAATGATCCCCATACATTACAATAATCGAATTTTCATAGATGCCTTGCTCTTTTAAATCGTCAAAGAAGTTTTTAACAGATTCATCTAAGTAGCGAACCGTTTGGAAATAACGATTTAACGTACCCGAATTTGAATCAAACTCTGGAATTAAAACATCCTCTTCATCTAAATAGAATGGATAGTGGTTTGTTAATGTAATTAAACGACTATAAAATGGTTGTGGCATTTCCGCCATATGCTTTGCAGACTGTTCAAAGAATGGAATATCCTTTAGTCCCCAGTTTACAGACTCTTCTTCTTTTACCTCATATGACTCAACATCATAAAATTTATCAATGTTAAATGACTGATAGATCATATCACGGTTCCAAAACGACTTATTATTGGCATGCATGACATTTGTGAAGTATCCATTTTCCCCTAATCGTTCGGCAAACGTATTGTACGTATTACCACCATGTGTGAAGAATACCGCACCACGACCTAAACCATATAATGAGTTTTCAAAAATAAATTCCGAGTCAGATGTTTTTCCTAATCCCGTTTGATGGTAGAAATCATTGAAATAATACGTGTCTTTGTCCTGTGTTAATGAATTAAGGAAAGGTGTAATTACTTCTCCATTCATTTCCTGGTTAATAACAAATGTTTGTAATGATTCTAGTGATACAGCAATGACATTACGTCCTTCGTATTTACCAAGCATTTGGGCATTTGGCTCTGCTTGATTAGCACGGATATAGTTATTTACCTCAACTAATTCACTGCCATCCGCTAATGCACGTTGAGCAGATGATTTTGATTGAATGTAAATATCATAAAGATGGTAATTGTACGTCCCTATATTTTTCACTAATAATTCGCGGTCAAAGCTTCGTGTTAAAAGCTGTGGACGTTCTGTTTCTGCTAAACCTAAATTTAAAAAGAAAACTGCTGCTGCCATCACAAAATAAGCTTTACGCGCATCTTTACGAACTGGTAACAATCCAGCCTCATTTTTTGGAATAAATTTAATTGCGATTAACAAAATGAATACATCGATAAAGTATAATATGTCTATCGGATTAATAATTTCCTTTGCTGACGTTCCAAGTCCACTAAAGTTACTCGTTTGGAACAGTACTGGCAATGTTACAAAGTCATTATAGAAACGATAAAAAGCAACGTTTCCGTATAATACGAAAGCAAGCACAATGCTTCCACCTAAGATATAGCGATTTCTCGACTTTTGCGTTTTGAAAAACAATGATAAGCCATAGAAGAATAATAAGAAGCTAACCGGGTTGATGATCAAAATAAAGACTTGCATCATATTTTCTAACTTCATATCAAAACTTGTTTCATATACAATAACCGTTTTAATCCAAGTTGCTATTATAGCAATCGCTAATATCGAATGTTTAGGCCATTTAAAAGATTTCATATCCTAACATCCTCCTATTAATTAAATTTGTTTTTATTATATTTCTATATAAAAATAATAACTTTCAATGAAACAAAATATATCTTAATATTTTTCGCCTAATTTATCAATCAATTTGTTTTTTGAAAATCACACTAGTAATAAGTACGTTTTACTTACAAAAAAGTTTCATGGCAAAATATAAAACAGCGGCAAATTCCGCTGTTTTCAAGTTATACTTTCGTTTAATCGTTTCAAATCCACTGAAAATAAGCAAGTATTAAAACGATACCCTTTATTATACTACAATTGATTTGATTTTGCTTCTTTTATCTTTCGTTCCTCTTGACGCAAAATTAACAACGCCATTTGAAAATCTTTAATATCCAATACATTCGCCTTGTATAGTTCTTTTATTTCATCTTCCATCAAATATAAATCACCTATACGGTCACGCGTGTATATATAAATACCATAATTTTTTAATAAGCTAATAATATCTAATATCGATTGCATCATTGTTCCTCCCGTGAACTATTGACAGTTCATTCGTCGTTTATCCGTAATTAGTATATGAACAGGGATATCATGTGGTTCTCTCGGGATGTTGTCCATTAGCTGCTCTTCAAAAGCAAGCGAAATCAACTTACCCTGAAATGCTGGCAAGTAACGATCATAATACCCGCCCCCGAAGCCTATGCGATAACCATCCGTACCAAAAACGACACCAGGTACTATGATAACATCTATTTCATTTTTTTTCACAAGTTCTGTACACGCAGGGATCGGCTCTAAAATATCTTTAAAGGCACGCTCTGTTTGAATAAAACTGTCAATTTCATAAAACTCCATCGTATGATCTACCGGCTCGCATTTCGGAACAACTACTTGTTTTCCTAATTGCCAAAGTTGCTCGATAATTGCTGTAGTATCCACTTCAGGTCGATTGCCAATTGTAATGGCGATCGTTGTTGCGTCTTGAATTATCTGCTCGTCCAATAATTTTTTGGCAATCCTAAGCGAGCGGTTTCGATAGTCGCTATAGGATAAATTATTTAATTGCTGTAACACCCTAACGCGTTGCTGCTTCTTTTCCATATTATTCCCCTACCTTCGAATATTTACACAAAAGCTTGTTAAAATACATGAAAAATTGCAAGCCCCCTGCATTATGTAAAAATCAAAAAAATTCAACTCGTGCAATATTTAGCGAGTTGATTCCTTTCTTCTATGTAAATAACTATAGATTTGTATATTTTTCGATTTAGAATATTGGCCAAAACTAGACAAAATAACAGTAAAAAGCCAAAACCAACAAGTGGTTCTGGCTAATTGAGCAATTACTTTGTTTCACGGTGAGTAGTGTATTTCTTCTCACGAGAGCAATATTTTTTAAGTTCAAGACGCTCTGGATTGTTACGCTTGTTCTTTTTAGAAATATAGTTACGTTCGCCGCAGTCTGTGCAAGCTAAAGTAATATTTACGCGCATCATTAACCCTCCCACTCTAATTCAAGAATTCTAATTTAAAATTGAGCATGATTTATACGACTTACCCATTATAACATGTTTTAATAAAAAATCCAGTATGATTTAATAATTTGTTTTATATGATAAAATAGATGCAAGAAACATTCAAAAATAGGAGGATTCAGAATGGATATCGCATCGATTATTATGTTGATCGGAATCGTTTTTATTATTATTTCCATGTTCTTAAGGGATAAATCAAATAAAGTTGAAAGTGATTTAGAAGACTTATCAATTAATATTTATCAGGAAACGAACGCTCTAAAGCGCCGCATCAAAATGGTGGAAGAGGAACTTTTAGTAGAACCCAACTTCCAAGTAAAATCGCCAAATAAATTACCTGCGAAACAAAAGGACGCAATGGAGACTTTTCACCAAGTCGCTGCTCAAGTGAAGGCCGCTCAAGCATATACTTCCCAAGTGAGGCCACCTGCGCCACCTGCGCAAATAGCAAAGCCTATTAATGGCATTTTAGTAAGCCAAGTTCTCGCGTTAAATGGACAAGGACTTTCTATTGAAGAAATTAGTAAGCGTTCTACATTAACACATGCGCAAATACAATTAATTATCGCTACGGGGGGCCGTTTATGAAAACTTCCTTTCGTGCATTTGGCATCGGTTTATTTATAGCAGGCGCGAGCTTTACGTTGTATGAAAAGTTTGGTCCGAGTGGAGCCATACAAGATGTTTCACAATACGAAGAACAACTTGCGGCCTATGAAAAGCAAATCGCAAGTTTAAAACAACAGCTTAAAACTGGAAATGAGCCAAATGTTGCAACAAAAGAGACGAAGAACAATGCGCCGAAAAGCGAACAACCGAATGATTCATCCGATGAACAGGATGTCGTAACACGTACCATATACATATATGAAAATATGTCACTTTATGATATTGGTCAGCAACTAGAAGCAGAGCAAATCGTAAAAAATGGCCGCGAAATCGAGCTCTACTTGTCAAAGCCTGAGTTTTCTCGTTCCATCCAAAAAGGCGCCTTTGAATTACACTCCGATATGACAGTCAACCAAATTGCTAAAACACTGACAGGCAAAAAAGCGGAAGCAGAATAGAACATGTTACAAATTCAAATCGGATAATAATCTTTTTAAACATGCGTATGAAAGAAAGGTACGCATGTTATTTTTTATAGGCCAATGTGAATAGTTGGTGAATAAGTAAATATGAAAGGAAGTGTTCAAATGATACGAAGTAAAGCAGCACTCATAAGTTCCTTTGTAATTTTATGCGTATGCATTTTTTTATCTTTCCCATTTCCTAACAATCGAATGTTAGACGCACGTGCCACATTCATGTCTTTTCCAATTAAAAATCAAGATGGCTATATTACAGTCGGCATCTTTGGATCTGTTTTATTTGTAATCGCGATAATTTTACTTTTTATCGGCGTAAAGCAGTATCATTTCCGAATATTACTCATCGTTTTAATCGCATTCGCACTGGTACCAAACCAACTGATTACCTTGTACCAAGAAACATTCGCAAGTGGCATTTCAGCGATTTCATATGATGGCAAAGGTCAGTGCGATTTTGAGAATGTAAGTGAAGACAAGTTAACTGGTGAATGCAACTTTGTATTACATAATCGGAGTAATGAAGCAGTGTCATTTGAGTTACAGTTTTTAGATTCATTTTTTATGGACGACGGAATACGAATGGAATCGCTCATGAATGTAGCGGGTCCACATACGATTACGATTGAGGCCAATCACAAAAAATCCATTCATATGAAGGAATTACTTAATTTAACCAATGTCCCGAACCATGTTGAAAGTGGTTCCTCAAGCAATATTCATTTTAAATTAATAGAGGGGAAAGCTTCTCGCACTTTATAGAGGTGTTCTTTACGCAGCATGTTAAAAAGACGCATTCGAAAACTATCATTTCGGATCCGTCTTTTCTTCATTTAAAATAATTCTTCACATATGAAATAAATTGCGTGGTTGCTGTAGAATTTTTTTGATTGTCTAAATAGGCAATACCTATTTCCCGTTTGCAATTTACCGCATCCACCGGAATCATTTTCACCTCATATTGTTCTATTCCTTTAATAGAAGGAATTAAAGAAACACCTAGCCCACTTTCCACAAGCCCTGCCAACGTATGTACCTCTTCCCCTTCAAATGCCACGTTTAATGGAAAGCCTTCTTGTAGAAACAGTTCATCAACCGATTTACGCAATGAATTGCCCTTTTTGATCGAAATAAAAGGGCGTTCGGCAAACTCCTCCACCTTAATCGATTCCTTTTTGCTAAGGACATCATTTTTCGGAACAATTAAAAACAATTCCTCTTCCCATAATTTTTCCCAATAAATATACGATTTATATTCAAGAGGGGATATTAAACATACATCCAATTGACCATCCTCCAATTTTTCCAGTAAAACCCCCGAATTACTTTGCGTCAATTGAAATTTCATGTGTGGGTATACGGTCCGAATATCGTTCATTAAAGCAGGAATTACTTTTAGTCCAAGCGTATGCATAAAGCCGATTGCGACTTCACCAAACCCTGGTGAAATGATGTTTTGTAAATCTTCACGTGCCTTATCATAATCGCGCAGTAATTGCTCCGTGCGTTCTAGAAAAAAACGACCGTATCGATTTAATCGGATTGCCCTACCATGCCGATCAAATAATTGAACACCCAGACTTGCTTCTAATTGGGAAATCGATTTGCTTAAGGCTGGTTGTGTCATATGTAATTGTTCTGCTGCACGCGACATATTTTCATAATGCGCAACCGTTTTAAAGTAGATTAACGGTAAAAGTTCCACTTTGCACATCCCCTTATAACTTTTTTTTATAAGCGACATAAAAACAATGAATTATCTTTATTATGGCACTTTCCTTATACTGATGGAAATAGCATATCAAATTTAGTACGACTTGTGAGGTTTTCGTCGATGAATTACATACAAAAAGGAACAAAACAATTTACACTTACGAACTTAGCACTATTTGCTGCTGGATTTATTACATTCGCGAATCTTTATGTAACACAACCTTTAATGCCACAGTTTGCACATGATTACGGTGTCTCTCCTGCTGTTGCAAGCTTATCTCTTTCTGTTGCTACATGTGTACTCTCCTTTAGTTTAATCCTTTTCGGGTCTCTATCAGAAGCATGGGGACGAAAAAAATTAATGACCATCTCAATCATCGCTGCCTCATTTTTAACAATTACACTCGCCTTTGCACCAACATTTGAAGTGTTATTAATGCTTCGAGTCGTGCAAGGTTTTGTATTTGCAGGCGTTCCAGCTATTGCAATGGCCTATTTAGGTGAAGAAATGGAGCCGGCAAGCTTAGGGACCGCAATGGGTTTATACATTAGTGGAAATGCGATTGGAGGACTTTCTGGGCGAGTCATTATGGGCATGATGACCGACTTCTTTAACTGGCGGATTGGGATGCTCGTTTTAGGATTATTAAGCTTAGTCATTTGCCTGTACTTCATTTGGGCTTTACCACCATCGAAACATTTTAAACCGCGTCCACTTCAATTGAAAGCAATGACCCAATCTTTATTCCAGCATTTAAAAGATCCAGGGCTCGTTTGTTTATTCGGCATTGCTTTTACGCTTATGGGCAGCTTTGTCACGATGTTCAACTATATTGGATTTAAGCTTCTCGATGCACCGTACAATTTAAGTGCAACCGTTGTTGGTTGGATTTTTGTCGTTTATTTAGTTGGATCCTGGAGTTCCACATGGTTTGGTAGCTTATCCGATCGCTTCGGTCGACAGCACGTGCTCTACATTGGCATTTTTATTATGATGACCGGTGGATTGCTTACATTACCAGAAAGCCTACTTGTAAAAATTATTGGGATCACTATGTTTACATTTGGATTTTTTGGCTCGCACTCGATTGCCAGTGGTTGGGTAAGTCGACGCGCTTTAAAAAACAAAGCTCAAGCTTCATCACTCTACTTATTCGCCTATTATTTCGGGTCGAGTGTTGGGGGAACTTTAGGTGGTGTATTCTGGGTACGCTACGGATGGACTGGCATTATTGTGTATATTACAAGCGCGTTAGCTATCACCTTCACACTTGCCGCCGTCATCCATTTTATTAATCACTCCCATGCAACCATTGCTACAAAAGCTCAAGCCTAAACAAAAAAGCAGATTCATTCGACTAATTCGAATGAGCCTGCTTTTATCTAATTATTGTCGAACCCAAGTAAGTCCTAGCGTTCCTTCACCAGCATGTACGCCTACGCAAGCTGAAAGAGGTGTTGGGATAAAGTTGATCGTTGGGAATTGAACTTCCAATTCCTCTTTCCACTCTACCGCACCTGCTTCATTGTTACAGTTAATAACTGCCACTTCTGTTACTGGCGATTTTGCAATAGCTTCTTGTAAACGCTCGACTGCACATTTCTTTGCGCGTTTGTCTGCTCGAACTTTTTGTAACACTTCTGGACTGCCCAATTTATTGAAGCCAATGACTAATTTAATATTTAAAAGATTACTTAATAACATCGCGGTTCCAGATACCCGGCCACTTTTATGTAATTGCCCTAAGCTTGCTGGAATAAACGTCAAATCAGCTTTATCACACATCGCTTCAATCTGTTGCACAATTTGCTCTGGTTCAAGGCCTTGCTTTTCAAGTTCCAGCCCTTTTTCCAACATTACCTGCATTGGATAAGAACCTATTTTTGAATCGATCGCGAAGTTTTTGAATCCTGCCTGCTCAGCCGCCATTGGAGAACTGACGACAGTGCCCGATAATTGTTCAGAAGTATGAATTGCGATTGCATAATCATAGCCCTCTTCTTTCAATCGTTCGTATAAAGCAACATGCTCACCAAATGTAGGCTGAGAAGTTTTTGGATGTTCTTTTGAATTGCGTAATTTATGATAAAATTCGTCATGTGTCATATCGATCGTTTCACGGAAAGCGCTTTCTTCAAAAACGACGTTCAATGCCAATACATGGATATTATGTTTTCTTATAAACTCTTCTGTTAATAATGCCGCTGTGTCTGTAACCCAAGCTACCTTTTTACCCATTTAATAGTAAACCCCTTGAATAAATATTTTTTATCTCCACAAAAATGTATAGGAAATCATTATTGTTCCATAGTGACATTTGTCATATCGTTAAAGATTTTTCCCTATCATTGTCTTTTTTTCGACACGTTTCAACACTGACTCTATTTAATCGGTTTATACTTTTACAAATTATAGTAAGTTCATTACAATAGTAGATAATAGTTGAATTGCTATAGAAATTCAACCAATTAAAATGATAAAGGTGGAGCTGATGACATGAATCTTTATGAAATCGCCGTGCGCACGGAAAACAACGAGTCCTATTTATTAGAAAATTATAGAGGAAACGTACTTCTCATCGTTAATACCGCAAGTAAATGTGGTTTCACGAAGCAATTTACCCAACTAGAGGAACTGTTTCAAAAATATAAAGACAAAGGTTTCATCGTTTTAGGATTCCCCTCAGACCAATTTAAGCAGGAGTTCCAATCAAGTGAAGAAGCCGCACAGTTTTGCCGCCTTGATTACGGTGTAACATTCCCGATGCATGAACTCGTCAAGGTAAACGGTGAAAATGCCCATCCACTATTCCAGCACTTAACTTCGGAAAGTAAAGGATTTTTAGGTCAGGCGATTAAATGGAACTTCACAAAATTTTTAGTCGATCGTGAAGGGAATGTTATAAAACGTTATGCTCCTATCGATACTCCCTTTGTAGCTGAAAAAGAGATTGTCCAATTATTATAAGACGAAAATTTAAAACCGCTTTCATTTTGTAAGCTCAATGTTTGACGATAGTTTACACGTATACTATAATGAGCTTATCTTCTTTATTGGAGAGAAATTCATATACTAATATAGTAATTAGGGAGTGTTTATTAATGAGTCGTTTAGAAAACAAAGTAGCTATTATTACAGGTTCAGCACAAGGTATGGGTGCTGCTCACGCAAAACTTTTCGTAGAACAAGGGGCAAAAGTAGTTTTAACAGACTTAAATGAAGAAAAAGGACAAGCATTTGCTGCTGAACTTGGCGAGAACGCAATCTTCGTTAAACAAAACGTTGCAAGTGAAGAAGATTGGGCGACAGTTGTTGCAAAAGCAGAAGAAGCATTCGGTCCAGTGAATGTTTTAGTAAACAATGCTGGTATTACAATGGCTAAAAACATGTTAGAAGTTACGGTTGAAGAATACCGTCGCATCGTTGAAATTAACCAAGTTTCAGTATTTTTAGGCATGAAAACAGTTGCAGCTTCAATGATGAAAGCTGGCGGTGGTTCAATCGTTAACATTTCTTCATTAAATGGTTTAGTAGCTGGTGCAATCGGTTACACAGATACAAAATTCGCTGTTCGTGGTATGTCTAAAGCAGCTGCAATTAACTTAGCGCCAATGGGCATCCGCGTAAACTCTGTACACCCAGGTGTTATCGCTACACCAATGGTTGTTCAAGAAGATACTAAAGCAGCTGTTGAAGCATTCGCTAAACATATTCCATTAAAACGCGTTGCACAACCTGAAGAAGTTTCAAACATGGTATTATTCTTAGCTTCTGATGATTCTAGCTACTCTACTGGTTCTGAGTTTATTATTGACGGCGGAATTTCAGCTCAATAATTGAAGTTGTAGGATATTAAAAATTTAGCTCATTTTCCAGCCAGTTATCGATTTATTTCGGTAACTGGCTGTTTTATTTTGCCTTTATAAAAATATCAATTCACAGTTTTTTCACTAAATCATCATTACAAAAAAACGCTTATAGAAATCCATCGGCTATTTAATACCCAACGACTTCCTAACTGCGTATGTTAAAAAAATTTCATTACAATATGAGTATGTTTTTTAGATGATATGTGCAAGGCTTTGCCCGATTGAAGTTACACCAACAATAATTAATAAAACATAAACCAGTCTTTTAAAATTGCCTTCATTCACGAAATTTCGCAAATAATTCCCAATAAAATGGCCGATTACTAATGGTATTAATAATATTACTATCGTTTTTATTAAATCATACGTTAACCTCTGCTGTGAAATCCCTATCGCCAAAACCAACGCTAAACAATAGTTGATAATAAAAAAATTCACAATTGTAGCTCGGAATATATCTTTAGGTAATAAATGAATTAATACCGCTATGACTGGTGGGCCAGGTATACCTGCTGCACCGGTTAGTATTCCCGACAAAACTCCAGCGAAGTAAAATGTAAATGGTAATTTCATTTTTTCAATTGGCAACGCTTCTAGGTCAACGGATGCTTGTTCCAAAGTAAAAGCATTTTGAGTATCTTCTTTTTTTCGTCTTGCTGACATCAATTGAAAAAAAACATAACTTAACACTGTAACCCCTACAATCCCTTTCAAATAAATAGCATTTATTTCACCACCAATTAGTATTCCTAACAGCAATCCAGGTAAACCGCTTGCGAGCAGTCGCCAAATTAAATCCCAACGAGCTAAATTTTTTGTTTTTCTAGCTCCCAGTAGAAGAGCAAATAACGATAATACCATGGTCATTAAAACGGCTACATAACTTGGATAGATATAAAGTAATAACGGAATTGCAACAAGTGCGAAGCCAAAGCCAGTTAATGCTTGAACCCCAGTTGCACTAATTACAATAATGCTACTCAAAACGATATGGAAAACTCTTAAACCAAACACAAAGCCCCTCCCTCATTAATAAATTCCCGTTTCTAAATTAAAAGATATTTGAATGTAATAAATCCAGCTGTACTTTGTTAATGTTCTACACCTTATTTTGACTTTTAGCGTAGTGTTAAAGAATACTATAAGTCAGAAGTTTTCTGAATCATCAATTTAAATCGTCCGTAAAGATAAATAAAAAAATCGCTATCGTATAAGCAATACTTTAGCGATTTATTGAACAATATAGAGTTACTATTTTTTACCAATCCCTATTTCGAATCGCTTCCTCAATATCAATATCGATCTGATATGCCTTCAGCATTAAGAAGACCGTATCTGCTATTGACTCTCTCGCTACCGTTTCGATTTCACTACCATGCTCATCAAACACTTCTGCTAAATTATTAATTTCATCTGTCATCTCATCTAATTTTAGTTGCACGGTTTCATTTGTATAGGTTTCCGTTTCCAGAAAGTGTGCGACTCCTTCAATTGTTGCTTTGACCTTGTCTACTAAAAAATCTGGGAAGTATGAATCTCTATACATATCCACTAAATAACTAATATCTTTTGTCAACGCAATCCCTCCAATATATTGTATCTATTATTATAATAACACAAGAATATTGCGAATTTACTGCAAATCCATTTTTATTACATCTTCACTTCCCCTCCAGCAAGTCACCCCCCTTTTACTGCAAGTCACCCGTTAATCAATGCAAGTTACCGGAAATTGGCAGACTCCCCCGGGAAATCAGCATATACTTTGGTTACAAAGAACATTGGTTGGAGGGAATAAAATGAATGTAATTGAAGTGAACAATTTAAAAAAGTCTTACGGGTCGAAAAATGTGCTGAAAGGGATAGACTTCCAAGCTGGCGAAGGGGAAGTGATTGGCGTTATTGGGAAGAACGGCGCTGGAAAATCGACCTTTTTAGAAATTTTAATGACAATCAAGCAATATGATGCAGGACATGTTGTCGTGATGGAAGAGGATATTAAATCTCTTTCTCTTAACAAGCTTGAACAAGTACGAAAAAATATTTCCGTCGTTTTGCAGCCTACGCAGTTTTATGCAAATTTAAAAGTAGAAGAGTTGCTGAAATTATTCAAAGCTTATTACGAATCGCCAGTCGAAGTAAAAAAGATAATGGCTGATTTCAAATTAGAGCCGCATCGCAAAAAGTATTTTGACAAGCTTTCTGGTGGATGGAAGCAAATCGTAAGCTTAGCGATTGCCTTTTTATCAGAACCTAAACTGCTCATTTTAGATGAACCGACTACCGGACTCGATCCACATATGCGAAACATCCTTTGGTCATACATTACAAATTACAATAAACAAACGGGTGGTACTGTTATTTTAACGACACATAATATGGATGAAATCGAATTATATTGCGATAAAGTTTTGCTTATCAATAACGGGGTGAATGAAGTTTTTGATACAACTGAGGGAATTTTAAAAGAAGGTTATAAATCTATACACGAATTTTACCTTTCTAAAGTAACTATTTAAGGGGGATTATGATGTTAATCACACAATTAAAATATGATTTACTAATGTTTTCCAGGGAATTATTTTATTTAGTTTTCACTATCTTTGTACCACCTGTTACGTATATTTTTATGGGACAATTATTTGGAGATGCTACGTACGCTGGTAACTTAAGCTATGCTCAAACATATACCCCTTCATTTATTTTACTTATCACATTTACCGTTATCTTTTTCGCTTTTGGATTTGATCAAGTGACACATAGAACAACAGGGGTTGAAAAGAGAATCCGCCTTTCCCCTGTATCAAAAAATACACTTTTACTTTCCAGCATCATTCGTTCAATCATCATCACAAGTATTGGCTTCATCTTGATTTTTGTCATTGGTATGGCCATGTACAATGTGACATTTAATGCCGTTGAACTTTTCACATCATATGGATTCTTCATTGTACTAAATGCACTTTTACTTGTTATTTCATCTGCTGTTTACTCATTTTTCAACAACATGAAAAGTGCGCTCGTTTTCTCTATCGTCATTTTGCAAGTAGTTATTTTAACAGGTGGCTTTGCAATGCCAATCAATTTGATGCCAGAATTTATTCAAACGATTGCGAGCTTTAATCCACTGTACCATATGAATAATTTATTTATTGCAGTTTGGAACGGACAGCTTGCATTGAATGAAAGCACAATCCTTTCATTTGCATACATTTTAACGCTTGCTATTGTCTCGTTATTCATACTTGGATTTATGAATAAAAGAAAAATTTAACAAAATTGGAGACTTAACTCTAAGAAACAGATACAATATTCTCGAAAGAGGTGTTGTACATTGAAAGTCTCATTGAATATTGACAGTGACTTTAAAGAAGCCAAAATCACGATTGAAACGCCTGAATTAGACAATTCTGTTCAAGAAATTTTAGATTTTATTAAAGGGCGGGAAACCGAATTTTTGATTGGTAAAGATGGAGAAATGCAGCATATTTTAAAGCCCGATGACATTCACTATTTCCATACAGAAAATGAAAGTGTTGTAGCTGTTACAGCAACAGGCACCTACAAATTGAAAGAGAAACTATATGAATTAGAGGAAATTCTCCCTGCCAATAAATTTATTCGATTATCAAAATCAGTTATTGTTAATTTGCATGAACTGAGCCGTTTTGAAGCATCGTTTAACGGGACACTCTGTGTATATTTTAAATCCGGGGCAAAAGAATATGTCTCTCGAACATACGTCAATACAGTGAAAGAAGCTTTAAAAATGAATAGGAGATAAAGCGTATGAAAAACTTTTTATTTAGAAGTATGATTGGAATTTTCTTCGGCGCATTTCTCACCGTTATTTTGACAAATTCAATCGTACTTTTCAGTGATAAAAGTATGTTAGAAGGTGAACTTTACACGAAAAATTCGATTGGTTTTATGTTATGTGGTTGGCTATTCTCTGTTAGCTCACTCTATTTCGAAAATCAAAATTTGCGACTAATTCAACAGACCGTATTTCACTTTGTAACTGTCATTATTTTGTATTTCATATTAGCATTTGGCATCGGTTGGATTCCATTTAACTTCACTAGCGTCTTACTTGCGATTGCTATCTTTGTTTTAATATACTCGGTCAGCTGGACAGTCTGTTATTTATACTTTAAACATCAAATGAAAAAATTAAATGAAGAACTGAATTTACTTTGACTTTTGCTGAAATAAGTTTAAAAAATCCTGTATTGGGGTTTATATTTACAACCAACATACAGGATTTCTCCTCACTCATTCAAATTAATCGTCCAAGGAATAAAAAAAGCTGTGCCCTTCTTTACTAATGCCTCCCACTTCTATTGCAAAAGTCGCAACCGCATCCGTGGAAACACTCGAGCTGTTTATCGATCAAGCGATGCCTTACGGTGTATCTTCTACTAAAATTGTATTGTCAGGACAGAAGAATACAATATTTTAAATCTACAAAATATAAAAAAGATGACTTCAGTGACTGAAATCATCTTTTTTTATAAATATGTGAATGTTCTTAGAGTCAGAAAAAAGCAATTAATTCATTTATGTGGAAACTAATACTAAAGAACAAAATATTCTAAATTAGGATGCTTCCCCATCTTCTACCTGGTCCTCTTTTTTCGTATTCACTTTCTTCCAAATAAAATAACAGATTGAGATGAATAGTAGCCACGGGAATCCGAGTGTTAATGTGGCTTTAAAATCAGGTGAAAACCACGTTGATAAAACAACAGAAGCTAGAAGAACAGCCCCTAATATCGTTAAATAAGGGAATCCCATCATTCTTACTGGTAATTGGCGTCCATTCGTTGCGTTCCATTTCCGTCTGAAAAATAAGTGTGTCACAAAAATCATAAACCAAGCAAACATTGCGCCAAAGCTAGAAAGTGAAATCATTAGGGTAAAAGCCGAATCTGGTTTTACCACAGTGAAAATTGTTGCAAAGACAATCCCAATAACGGAAACGAGTAATGCAATGGAAGGAACGGATTTCTTGTTTAGTTTTCCAAGTACTTTAGGCGCAAAGCCACCACGAGATAATGAAAACATCATACGTGTTGAAATGTATAATTGACTATTCATAGCAGAAAGTGCCGCTACAAGGACAACGAAATTCATAATTGCTGCTGCACCTGGAATATTTACAATTTCCATAACTTTTACAAATGGGCTTTTATCAACCCCTGCAGCACCCCAAGGAACAATCATTAGCATAAGTGATAGTGTTAACAGGTAGAATAGCACAAGACGGACCACTGCTGAACGAAGTGCAATCGGAACGGCTTTTTCTGGATCCTTTGCTTCTCCAGCACTGACTGCAATCATTTCGATACTTAAGTAACTAAATAACGAAATAAATACTGCAATCCACATTCCCCAAAGTCCATTCGGGAAGAATCCTCCATTATTCGTATAATTTTGGATACCGATTGTTGATGAACTATCCGCACCAACTATTACATAAACGGCTAAGATGATAAATCCAACAATCGCTGCAATTTTTACTACCGAAAACCAATATTCAACAACACCAAACATCTTAACAGAAGTCAAATTGACATACATAAGAATGGCTGCAAATAATACAATCCACACAATTGCCGGAACTGTTGGAAACCAATACTTCATATAAACCGCAACAGCCGTTACCTCTGTTCCAATGGCACAAACTAAACCAAACCAATAAGAATAGCGAACGGTAAAACCTGCCCATGGGTTAATATAGCGTTCTGCATACGCCCCAAACGAACCTGTCACGGGATGGGCCACCGTCATTTCTGCCAGACAACCCATTAACAGTAGCGCAATCAATGCACCGATGGCATAGCTGACTATGACACTCGGACCTGCCAAACCAATTGCCAAACCACTCCCTAAAAATAACCCTGTTCCGATTGCTCCACCAATGGCAATCATCGTCAGTTGACCAGTCGTCAAACTACGATTTAACCCTTTCTCCCTTTCGAAAATATCCTGAAAACCATTGTCATTTTTCATAACTAACTACTCCCCCAGTTCTCAATTAGTTTACGAGACAACATTTCGTTTCTTATCAAATTTCTCATATTGCTTTTCTGTTACTATTTTCTTGATTGTTTGGATCGTTTGCCATACTTCTTCGTAGGAAGTGTAAAATGCGATAGGAGCTACTATTAGTTAAAAGTGCCCGGTACGAGATTATCCATGGACCCGACACCCTATGAGGAGGTATTACTCATATGAAAGTTGACGAGAAAACAATTGACGGTAGAAGTTTACGTTCTATATTGACACGCCAGAAATTACTTTATGCAGCTCGTGAATTATTCTATGAAGTTGGATTTGAAAAAACAACAATCTCACAAATTATTAAAAGAGCAAAAACAGGTTACGGTACTGCCTATGTACACTTCAAGGGCAAAGATGATATTTTAATTATGTTAATGGAAAATGTTTTGCAAGAGTTTTTAGAAATAGCTGATACTCCTTTTTTACCAAAATCAAAAGAGGAAGCTAAGCAGCTGATTTTAAAACAGGTTACCGCTTTCCTAAATATGGCGAAAACGAATGAAAAAATATTAAAAGCTGAATTAGTGGCTAGATCATGGTTCTTTACAAATGAAAATTATCAATGGGACATCATTCAAAATGTAGAAACATCTCCACTAGAGGAAATTGCTCTTCCATTTATCACCGTTGAAATGGAGTTTCATAGAATATTCGTTTAATTGTGCATTTACCTGGAAGTATTATTAAAACCCCTGCATGAAATAATACTCATGCAAGGGTTATTTTTTACGTCTTGTTCACGGTATCCATAATCATTTCAAAGCCAAAATACAACGACAGCATGCATAGCCCTGCAAAAATGAATTTCTCCACTTTGCCACCTGTTTTAATTGTGAGGGGGAATCGTATTTTAATTTTAATTGGGAAAAATAACTTAATTCCCTGCCTTGTCCCCATATCGAGGATCAAATGGCTGACCATTCCTAATAGCAGACCGATTGTAATTGGCTTGTATGGTACAAAAGCATTCATGAGCATCGCTACACAAAATAAAAAGAGCAAGCTATGTGTGAACGACCGATGCCCAAACAGCTTATTGACGATTTTTGAACTGATGGGAAATGTCCGCCCAATTTTACTCCCGCCGTGGCAAATATCCGGCAACAATGCACCGATAATGCCTGCTCCTACCAATAAAAGTGGATTTTCATTTGAAATTTGTGCAAAAGCAAGACTTGCTGTGATGCCTCCTACGATGTGTGTGTTCCCTAGCATAAGTCCATAATTCTCCTTGCCTGTTGATAAATTCTACACTCTAAATTTAACACACTTCCGACAAAAAGAGAACATACATTCCGAATGTACGTTCATGTTCTGTTAGATTTATTTATACAAGGCCCCTTCCTCGCTCACTTTTTAAGACGATAACCAAAAAATACAACATACCTGTATAAATGTATTCCCTTCGTTTTATGGGAAATTGACACTTAATAAAAGTAATGTTGTATATATTAATGTATGAAACTTGGAAAATGTATGTTGCGAAAATTATTGTTATGCATGCGCTCTCTATACTATGAATAAGTTTCATACATAATTCTTCATAAAAGGCCCTTTATCTCCTTTATTTGCTCGATGTGTCGCTTCTCATGCAAATAGATTTGTTCAATCCATTGATCTAGTGGTAATTCCCCAAGAGAAGGGTGCTTCACTGATTTTTTCGCCAATATGGATTTATCATCTACTGAGCTAAGTAACGTCATTAATTTTTTTCGCGAATCATTTAGCAACGTGAATATTTGCTGCATTTCAAATGATTTCACATCAGGCTCAACGATTTTTGGGGCTATCAACTTCTTCGTTCTATCCAATATGAGTAGCTCTACATTTATACGCTCTGTTTGCGTAGGTTCACCCGCTTTTAATCCCCAGGTAATCGCTTTTATCGTCGCTTCTTCTACCAAAACTAGGTGATGGCAAACTTGGGCGATACTCCAGCTCTCCCGATCAGGTTGCCAATTAAATTGAGCATCACTTAATAAAGTAATCTCGTTTATTAGATGATTTCTCGTTTCAGTCAGTGTGTCATTTCCTAATTTACTCATGATAATTCCCCCATCCCATCTTTAAAAAGAGTACTCAAAGATTACTCTACTCAATATATTCTTTACAATGAAAATTATTCTATTGAGCTTTTTTTCAACTTAGTAGATTATTGATTTTCTCTATACTAAGCAAACTTTGACGGAAGATTAATAATAACCTATTCTATTTAGTAAAGGTTTACTAGCATAATATAGAAGGAGTTTGACCATGAATCAATTTTCTCAAGCATTCACCTACATAAATGAAGTTTTTTATGAGCCCAATCACCTTACTGTAACTGATGTTCGGGAAGAAACGCAGAATTCAGAATATGGCGCTGGGGTATTTCAGTTGAATTGTACATCTGTTCGATTTAGAGTGGCCAAAATAACGCCTACCAAAATTGGGCAATTTGTTGCCTTTTGGGAGAAAGATGGGACGAATAAAAACCAAGCCTTTTCAGCAGAAAACGCTCCGGATTTATTAGTAATCAATACATTTTCCCATGATCAGCAATCTTTTGGGCAATTCGTTTTTCCTAAAGAAGTGCTTGTAAAACACAAAATTTTAAAGTCAGCTACTACTAAAGGGAAAATGGCCATAAGAGTTTACCCGAGTTGGGATACGCCTACTAGTAAACAAGCAACCGCGACTCAAAAATGGCAGCTGCCTTATTTTGTCGTGGTGGATCCCCAAAACAGCTTTAATGTACAAGAGCTGATTAGTCTTTACACGAATTAATAGTAATTGAAAGTACACTATGTGCCAAGCATGGGTAAATTACCCCGTATACTTATTTTGGGATTGTATTGTGTGCCAGCATGAACCATTCAAAGTAAGTGATAAGATTTATAATTCAGAAAGTTCTTTTTGGACTTTCTGACGGTAATCTTTATCCCCAAGTAATTTTGATTCAAAAGAATTCATATTATATCGGAGCATTTGTGCTTGCCAGAAGTTCAGATTATCTGTCAAAATAACGAATTCGATTTTATTCCCAATGTGATCCTCTGCATACATAGCGTCGTTCAATACAAATACGGTCGAGCCACCTTTAGCACCAAGGTGGGCAAAGCGCTCATGATTCCCTTTGTTATGTTGCATTGGCCACTCGAGTAAATCTCTCACGATGCCTGCTGCCGCACCCGGAAGTTCGTCATTCGAAATGATTGCTAGCAACTTACCGTAATTATTGGCGGATGCACCTATTAAGCGATCCGACCATACTCTTTGTAGTTTCAAAGATATATCAGAAGAAATTTCTTCAACCTTGATTGTTCCTTCCCTCATTTGTTCACTTATTGCTATCGCTGTAGAACGATACGTTTCCATTGGCATTTCTTCGAGCTTTTGGATTAACTGTTTTTCACTTATCGAAGTATTATCTAATTGTTTCGGAATTAATTGTGCACTGACAATCGGATAGACTTCCTCATGTTGTGTAAGACCTAGAGACTTTGCTTGCGCATTAATGTTAGCTATCCCAAGTAAATCAATGAGGTAATCAGTATTGGCGTTTGAGCTGTATGTGATCATTCCTATTGCAACATCATGTAACGTAACGACATTATTTTTAATTTTGTCTTCGCTTTCCATCCTTTTCAACCATGACTCATGTCCATTGCCATCCGTATTCTTATAATAAAAACGTTCTAAATCGTCTAGCGACACGGTGTTGTCTTTAGAAAGAATGCCTGCATCAATTTGCATTGCATATTCAACGGCAATGAGCATCTTCACTGTGCTTGCTAACGGTCTCACTACATCTGATTGATAAGTCATCAATTCCATTCCATTTTCCGCTACATAAAGGGAAGTTGTTTGTGGATTTTCCTTCAAATGGTTCAAAACATAATCAGGATTATCTCGAAAAACGGAAAAAGCTGCAATACCAATAATGACAAGTATCGAACTATAAATGAGCAAACGTTTCTTCGTGTATGTTTTTTTATTGAATAGGATCATAGCTACGAAACCAGCAATGAGCGCAAGTGGATAGTTGACATTAAAAACTAACACTGCAACGATGATCCCAAGTACAATGACTACCGTGATGATAGCCTTTCTAATTTCTCCTTTAGACCTGTTCTCCTTTTTAATGAACGGCAGGAGTGTAAGAAAAATAATTCCCAACATCCCTACCCACGCGTAAATATTCATACAGCAGCTCCTTCAGTTATTTATTTCACCCTATGAAGACAAACTGTTATTATCAATTACACCTCGGCTAACTTTTGTCCAGTTTTTTTCGAGCTCGCTCGAAAAGCTCCCCTTAAAAATCTGTGATATCCGCCGAGGCATTGAGCCAACACGATGTTGGTCACTCAGGCGGTGCTGCACGATGCGGTGTTCTTAGCTTGAATACCCTATTCAGCTAGATTATTAATCTCCACTGAATAAAATTGCATATTTGACATTCATCCCCACTTCTAGAAGGATGGGACACCTGCTGAAACAAGTTAATATCTCCTTTTTAAAACGCTTAAGATGATGGCTTGAAGAATCATTAATCCTGTGAGTAAATACCAAATGGCTAACTTGTATGCATCATAACTTAGCGTGCCAATATAACTGTCATATAACTCAATTAAAAACCATCCAAAAGGCATTAAAGGAAATACGATACCGTACGATTTACTTGAAATGCTTTTTCCGCGCTCATCTTTATTCTCCTCACCCCATTCAAATTTTAATGAAATAAACACGGCAATAAAAAATATTAATACATAAATAAGAGACAAACTCGTTGTAATAATCGCCATACTTACTTTTCCTCCTCTACTTCATATTGAAAAACTTCGTGTAAATCCACTCCAAACATGAGCGAGATTTCAAATGCTAATTTTAACGACGGATTGTATCTGTTTTTTTCAAGAGAAATAATTGTTTGTCTACTCACCCCCAATTTATCAGCCATCTCTTTTTGGGATAAGCCCCTTTCAGCCCTTAACACAACAATTCTATTTTGAATTTTTCTCTCGCCATTTATTAGCATGCTCGATTCCTCCTGACAAATTAAATGTAATATATTTTTTACCTTATGTAAAGAATATATTACCTAATAATTTGAAAATTCTAATTTTCCGACTTCGTCAATCAAAGTTCACAAACCCTGTCCAATAAATAACCAGAAAAAAGCCTCATGCGAAATTTCTCACATGAGACAACCTTTCATCAAACACTACTCTGTGAATACCAACGAATTATAGTCAATCTTCACTATAATTCAGTCACCTGAGGCATTAGGAAATCCTAATTTAAAAACAGACTTTTAGACTTCCAATATTCTTTTCGCTATAATAGAATATTATTACTTATACAGAGGTGTTTTATGAGTGTTTATAATTATTTAGCGAAAAAGGCAAACGGTGACATTTTATCTATGCAGACGTATCGTGGAAAAGTTATGTTAATCACGAACACAGCGAGCCAATGTCAATTTACATACCAATATGAAGATTTGCAAAAGCTTTATGCAAAATACGCAGCACATGATTTTGAGATATTGTCCTTCCCTTGCGATCAGTTTGGCAATCAAAATCCCGAAAGCGGTGCACAATCCGCAGCACAATGCATGGGTCAATTCGGAGTAACTTACCCGATTTTTGACAAAGTGCAAGTGAATGGTGAAATGACGCATCCATTATTTAATTACTTAAAGCATGAAGTGGACGCACAACCAATGTCAAAAGACACGATGCAGCAAAAATTGCTGTACCACCGAATTGAAGAACAGTACCCTGATTATTTACTAGGACATAATATTCGTTGGAATTTCACAAAGTTTTTAGTAGATCAACATGGCAAAGTGATTGCTCGATTTGAGCCAGATGCATCCATGCTTGATATTGAAAATGCGATTCAACAATTATTCGCTTGATTTGCAAAAAAGGAGCTGCCCATATACGGAGTAGCTCACTTTTTCAATGTCATCATTTACACCGTAGGGTAATTCATAGTAAAGATCCAATAAAAAATAGCTTTACAATGGTCGTTTTTTCTCTAACTATTTAGGTGTAAATTCTAATTCTTTCGGTGGCTCGCCTTTCTTATTCATCAATCGCATGCGAATCGGTTCAATTTTCAGCGTTAACATTTCGTCTTTAGTGCCGATAAAAATGCCTGAAAATAATTCTGCGAGCTTGTTTTTTATGCTCTCATCTTCAAACTCTGTCACTTTTCCTTCAATTTCTACATATGCATCACCAAATCCGTTATTTTCATAGCCATATAAAATATGTGTATACGGATTTTTTTGCAGCTCTTCTACTTTTTCAGAATGTTTACTTGTGACCGTATATAATACGAAGTCTTCATGCTGAAATGTCATATAGCGAGAATAAGGTTTACCATTCCTTACAGTAGCCATCGTCCCTATTTTTTCACGATTTAATACCTCTAGTATTTCATCACGTACAGAAGCCATTTCATCCCATCCTTTCATGTTTCAATATTAACTTGCCCTTCCTTTCCTATATTAAACGGTTTTGTTTGAAAAATAAGAAATGAATGTAAGGATAGTGAAGCGAGCATTTTTATAATGAAAAAGATGAAAAATGGCGTAAAATGGCGCATTTCTATGATTCAAAAAGGATGGGAATGCACATATGATTGTTTGCGCATTAGGTGCAGAAGGCGTTCGATACTAAATAAAAGGCACTACACATCCATCGGTTCATCATCACTGTGAGAGCCGTCGACATGTAGTGCCTTTTACAATGGATTTAATTTACAGTCTAAATTGTTGCACCATTTCTTGTAGCTCCGAAGATAACTGACCTAGTGCATAGGCAGATTTCGTAATTTCATCCATCGTTGCATTTTGCTCTTCTGCAGCAGCCGCAACCGTTTGTGCCTGATCAGACGAACGCTCAGATAAAGTAGAGACCTCGTTTAATTGTCCTTTTATACTTATTGTATTCGCACTTAGCTGTTCAATAATAGCCGAAATATTTTCTGTTTGTGTGGATACATTGCCAATCATCGAAGAAATACCTTGGAAATTATCTTCTGATTTTTTCACAAGTACAATCCCTTCATTGACATTATTCGTCGATTTCTCCATCGCATTGACCGCTTCCATGACTTCTTTTTGAACCGATACAATGACCTCACGAATTTGATTGGCCGCAATTGAAGAATCTTCAGCTAATTTTCGAACCTCATCTGCTACTACCGCAAATCCTTTTCCGTATTCCCCAGCCCTTGCTGCCTCAATCGCTGCGTTTAATGCCAGTAAGTTTGTTTGATCTGCAATTGTTGTAATAAGACCTACAATTTGACTAATTTCTGTTGATTTCTCTCCTAATGATTGGATAATCTTCGATGTTGCATCAGAAGTGTTTTGGATAGTCTTCATTTGTTCCATTGCTTGATCCATCATAGATGCCCCAACAGATGTATATTCTTTTGTAGAAACTGCTAAATCAAATACTGACTGAACAGACGAAGTAGCATGATCCATCCCTGTCACCATTTCTGAAATCGCATCGTTGCTCGTTCTTGCGCCCAGTACTTGTTGATCTGCCCCTTCCGAAACATTTACCATAGCAGCAGTAATTTGATCGGTTGCTTTACTTGTTTCTTCCGCACTCGCAGATAGCTCTTCAGAAGTTGCAGCAACCGTTTGTATATGGGTTTGTAATCCACCAATCAAGCCCTTCAGATTGGCTAGCATACTATTAAAATCCGTCCCTAATTGACCGATTTCATCTTGATTTTTGATTGTTACTTGTTCAATCGTTAAATTACCATCCGCTAATTGCTTTACTTGATTTGAAAGCAATTCAACTGGTTTTTTAATTACGCGAATAAAGAAAATAACAATGCTAATTATTAATAATAAGGCTAAAACACTTCCTACAACTAATATAATAACTGTAGTCTTAAATTCAGACATTCCTTCTTTGTGAATGTTTTCTGATTGTTTATCTAGTAAAGTGAGTAAGCCATTGATATTTTCTTGTACTGTTTCATAAAAAGTCATGGCTTCATAAGTTTTCTGTGTAGCTTGTTTTATTTGACCAGTATTGTTTAAACGAATGACCTCATTACTTAGCTCAACTACATTCATCCAGTTCGATTTAAACGTTTCATAATTGGCTTTTCCCTGTTCTGATACCACATAAACCTCATATGATTGCAAAGATTCGTCAACTTGCTTTTTTATCGCCTCGTACTCTTTAGTATATTTTTCTTTACTGGATTGATTTTTAGATAATAGATGCTGCTGAGTAATAATGTACATGCGGTCCGTTTCAGCATTTATTTTATTGAGTAAGTTTATTTCTGGTATAACATCACTATTTAATGTTTTTGTATTTGAATTCAACGTAATGGCACTTCTAATTGATAGTACACTCATCAAAATTATTACTAGCATAATAATCGAAAACGATACCCCTAATTTTCTACCTATTGTCCACTTCATGACCTGTTCCTCCTAAGTATATTGAAAAGTAATAAAATTTTTTTATTATTACTTTTGATACATCGACAAAAAATGTTGAATGTTTACCATTTAAAAAGAACTATTTAACAACCAAATTTTTCATAAAGGGCTTCTGAATAACTGAATTGTTTATTGCTTTATTTAAACTGATATGTACATCCAGTTTTGCCCCCACTCATCAATACACCACAAATCATAATAATTCATAAGATAGGATATTAGCTTGAATAGGAGGAATTCCATTGTATTATAATTATCATCCTTATTATGTAAATGCACAACATTATCCAATGTGGATGGCGGTAAACCAACCTTCTCCCTCGCCATTACCTCAGCATACAGCTATGCCGACAACGAATAGCCCATATCCACCTGTCGATACACATAAGCTGAAAACTTCAGTTAAAAGCATGCAATCAATTATGCAACAGGCTCAATTGCTTACTACTAAAATTGCTGCTTCCGAACAATTTTCACATGACCTTATGAATGCTGCCCAACTTTCAAATAAAAAAGAAGTAGATCGTTTAATCACCTCGATCGGCGTTACAATTCAATTCGAAACAAAATTCACACCCAGCGGCATTGAAGTTCGTTTCTTTGAAATTGCATGCTGTGGATTGACTGTCAATTTAGGATGGTAAGAGCTAATGACATCTTGATAAATTGCGATTCTGCTTTTCCTAGTGAACGAAAAAGATTCCCCTCATCCATGGATAGGAATGGACGAGGGAAATCTTTTCTTTTATACGTTTTGATAAGGTAGATTGTTTATTGGTGGACATTTACTTGTTTCTAACCAATTAATAATTTCTTTTATTTCTTCAAGCGAATAGCCTGTTAATAATGCTAACGCTTCTAAATCGAATCCATTTCTCAAACCATTTCGAATCGTTTCTATTTTCCCTTCCTCAACCCCTTCTTTTTTCCCTTCTTCTCTACCAATTTCAATGCCCTATGTAATACCTTCATTCTTCCCCAAGTGTATCGGCGATTTTTGCTTCTTCATCTAACATATATTTTATCGGTATTGGTAGGCAAATATCGTTTCAGGGGTTTGACTCATGTTTTCCCACACAGTGAACGCTTCTGATAGATTTTCATCCTACATCTCGAGTCCCTCCAACTCTTTATAAATTCCTTCATAACCCCTTTTCTTGCGGGCATCGACCATACCGAGCAACAATAGCCAGCCTGCTAAAATATCATTTAATGGTTCTAGTAAAGAATGTAAAATCACCAATATAAAAACGTCTAATCAAATGTTAATACATTGATTAGACGCCAAGTTATCTAGTTGAAATCTTCTTAATTATTTTTAAGTACACTTGCAATATGAAGTTTACCATTTGAACTGAGCTCATTATGTTCTGCAGTAATTTTACCTTCATATAATGATTCCCCTGTACGTAAATCACCGATATACAATAAATGCTCCCCTGCAACACGGTTCACTATATAAAGCTTCTCATCCATTAGCTGTACTAAAGGGGGTTCTTCCTTATTAACGGTAATTGTATAATCATAATGTAAAGGTTCCTCCCATTGTTGCGTTTCAATACTATAATGATTTAGTTCAATGCCATCTGCTGAATAAGTCGGCATGAATACTTGTGCGCCATAAAGGAAAGTCATTTTCGGTTTTATTTCTGCAGGAATAACGATTTCCTCTACTTCATTTTTCAACTTATTATACACATACAATTGATGAGAAAGATATTCGTTTGAAGGACCACCGTACTCCATCTTTTTATATTTCTTTATCTCATACAAATAATAGTTGTCATTTAGTGATTCATTGGAATTAGTATGCAAATAAAGATTTGTAACAATCCCTGCTTCCGACGCTACTTTTACAATTAGCTTATCCTCTTGCAATACTTTACTCTTTTCATCAACCGTAAATATGCGCAATTCTTCCCCGCTATTTACGAGAGAACCAGTTGCTACAATTTTTATTTTTCCATCTTGCATAAAGACATCTCTTACACCCATCCAATTATAGCTTTCTTGTGCCGGTGTTTGGATTTCAAATGATGAACGCTCATTTGTTTTTAGTTCGAGAACATCAACTTCTACCGTTAAAAGATCCCCAGGGCGTACTTGATCAAAATCTTGAATCGCCGCGTAAACTAAATAATCCTCATCTTTAAAATAGTTCTCTTCATAATATTGTTTTCCACGCATAAATTGGCGGTGTTCTTCTATATATTCTTTCACGATTTTAGGAAGCTCTTGACCGAACATATAGTCTATCTGAGACCTATTCACATTAATAGAATTCGAACCATCCTTTGAAATGTTTAACTGACGCTGATAAAAAGCTCGTTGATAATATGCTGCAAGACTAATATTATCAATTTCAGCCTCATTTCCGCTCGTAGTTTCAATTTTAAAAGTAAAATCTCCTTTTGCCGCTATTGCTACTTGGATATAGTAAAATCCAATTACCATTACGCTGACAAAACTGATCAGTAGCGTTTTCCAATATCGTTTCATTGTCATTCCTCCTATCAAACTGTAATTTTATATTTTAGCAAATAGGACGCTAGCCAAATGGCAATTCCTAAAACGATGCTGCTTATTATGAATGCAATGGTCAATAGTTCAAGTGGATAAAAATAGTTCGGATAAAGGCTCATTAGAAATATCGGAACAATCAAGACGAAAAATGACAACACCCCATAAACAATTGCAAAGAAAATACCTTTTAACCGAAAACTACGCTCTATTAAAATAGATGTAAAGAGCACGGCTACACAGATTAAGCCGACTCCATAACTTAGGATGAACTTCATAAATGTTGTCGGATACAGCATTGTCCATAAATCAAAATAAAATAGCTCATAAATCGAAAAGTTCGTTCGGTAATCTACTGGTATAATGCCATTCATAATTTGAAGTTCTATTGGGATTAAGATAAGTTGTAAAGCAATTAAGCCAAATACAAACAGCAAAATTGTCGTCATTTTCGCAAAATAAATAGTCAACCGGTTTGTCGGCAATAGTAATAATCGATAAATAAATGTATTTTTTGCAAACCAATCCCGATACCAAATGAAAAATACATACAGCATGAGAATGACGATGCACATGAATACTGGAAGCAAAGCCCATCCAGAATTCACAAATTGATCAAATGGAGAACCTCTATATCCCTCACCTATAAATTCACTAAAGGATAATTGATTTTCAAACATGATCCGCTTCGTATTTTCTAAATATGCTTTCGATTCAAAAATAACCCCAATAATTTGGCTGACAATCGTCAATCCCATTATGATGACGTACAGTTTAAAAAATCGGTTCACCTCAAAATGAACAAGTTTCAAATAATTTTTCATCGGCGATACACCTCCCGCATCACATCAACTACTGATTTCCCTTCATACTCGCGTACTTCTTCTACGTAAAATTCTCTCAAAACTTCACCGTCATCAATTAACACTACTTTATCAATTAAGTGCTCAATATCATTAATTTCATGGGTTGTAATAATGACACCACGATCTTCAATTAAATGACTTGTAAATACTTCCGCAATTTGTTCACGAGAAAAAATATCAATACCGGAGAATGGCTCATCCAACAGCAAGTAATCTACATCCAGCGCCAAGCCTAGCAACATATTCACTTTCGCCGTGTTTCCCTTTGATAAATTGGCAATCCGGTCATTCGCATCGAGCTTAAAAAATTGCAGTAACTCCTGTGCCCTTTGTGGATTCCAACTTTTATAATAATCCGCCATAAATCGGAAAGCTTCGCTAATTTTCATTTGTGGCAACATCGTAATTGTATCGGGAATAAACGTAATTTTTTCAAAGCTTTCTTTCCGTATTTTTTCTCCATCAATTAAAATTTCACCGCTATTGATTGGAGTGAGCGCCATAATCGACTTCATAATGGTCGTCTTTCCTACGCCGTTTATACCGATTAAGCATGTAATTTCACCTTTGTTTGCGGTAAAGGAAAGCCCTTTTAAAATTTGCTTCCTGCCGTATTTTTTTTTGACATTTTTTACTTCGATCATTTGGATTCCTCCGCTTCTCCGCTTTCGGCATCATGCGTTTTCTTCACAAGTTCTAAAACTTCGGATAACGGCACATTGATCGATTTAATAGAGCTGACAAATAAGTCAACAGCTTCAATAATTAATTCCTCACGAACATTTTTAAGCACTTTTTTATCTTTCGTAATGCAGCTCGGTAAATTTCCCTCAGTATAAATCAATCGTTGTTCCTCCATTTCCTTATAAGCTCGTTGTGCAGTATTTGGATTAATTTTTAACTGATTAGCTAGTTCCCTTCTTGATGGAATTTCCTGACCAGCCTCATAATACCCCTTGGCAATTTGCTCTTTAAAATGCCGGATCACCTGTACATAAACAGGATCCCGATTATTAAACTTTACATCCAATACACTCAACTCCTTGAAATTCATTTTTGTGTATTAATCACTTAATACACATTAGACATAAAAATAGGTGATCCCTTTTAGAGAGAATAAATATACGTATCAACCACTTAATACACTCCCCTCAAAAAAATGTATTAATGGCGTAATACACTCCTTGAAAGTATTATATGCTTGGTACACATTTCATGTCAACCAAAATTATGGAAATAATTATGTAAATTTCCAGTTATTTGAGAGGTAAAATATCCTGTGAATAGGGAAGAAAACTTAGAAAAAGAGAAACGAATTTCGGAGATTTTAGAGCTTTTCCCAGAAAAGGACAAAGTGGATATATTAGATGAGAGCGAATCTGATAAGATTGAAAGTAAAGTGACAGATTGTTTTCCGATTGAATTTTGGGGAAGAATTGATTGGGAAAAGGTAAATAAAAAATTATTCTTACTAAAGAAGGCATATTGAATATCCCTACCGTCCTATCTAATCAATCTTTGGACACTTCAGTTCCTGTTTACCTTATTGTTGGGATATATAAATACCCATTGGTAAAGACATCCTTGTTTACAATACTAGAAAGCATTGAGGATATTATGGATATGGGACCAGACCAATGGATTTATAGTCCATCGTTGAGATTATTTGTACTGAATGTGGATTTATAATCGAAAGCTATGTAAAAAATCCAAAGAAATTTAAGGGGACACTATAAGTGCTATTCAAGTAATGGGTGCTTTAATTGAAGATTTGCTTCACGAAATAATCAAATCAAAGCAGCGATGATTCCACAAGCTTTTAGCATCATCGCTGTTTTTTATCACAAACCGTAAAAGCAATAATATAAGTGATGTATAAATCTAAAGTGTTAAAAAACTTTGTATTTCATAATTTTTGCATGACCAGTACCCAAGAACTCATTGCTTAAAGGGTTAGGGTTTCACATACTACAGTTATCTTTTAGTAATAAATGTATTACTGCTCTGTTGGAATCTCTTATCATCTTCTCCAGATGTATACTCTGAGCAAACCTATAAATTATATGATTTTTATTTAATCAACCTCAATATCAAGTACAGGTTGATTAACCAAACGCCCTTGTTCCAATTGCTTCATTGATTTCATTAATACAGCATGGTTAACTTCATTACCTATCAGGTGTAAATTTTCCATTAAATTGTTGTATTGATCTAGTGACATCATTACAACATTTTTATTATTGTTACGTGTAATTATTAGTGTTTCATAATCATCCGTTACACGATTCATGTAGCTTTTTAAGTTATCTCGTAGAACAGAATAATGTACTGCATCCATAACGCTAACACTCCTTTTTTTACCTTACAATATAATCTAAGCTTAAATCAAAAGTGACAGCTTTGAAGGGCTTCTTTTGCTGTTTCTACAATATCCTCATTAAATGGCGTGATTTTTTGCATTGCTAATTGTTCCACCGCATTGACAAGTACCTGCTTCGAGAAATCTGGAAGTGCTGGGAAGACTTTTACTAAGCACCAATAAATCCACATGTCATCGTTTCCGAGTAGCACCTCTTCTACATGCGGTATGAGTTTGGTCGGATATTGTAACAAAACTTCTAGCACCGGCTCTGCTACTGGCCAATTCATATCTTGAATCCATTCGAGCAGCTGTGGCAGTAATGGGATCACCTCACTTGCACACATTTGCTATAATCCCTTCACTGCCTCTAAATCAAATTTGTCTTTTGGAACCATCATTACACCTCTAACTTTTTAATAAAAGCTTGAATCATTTCGTGACCGTTCTCCGTCCCAATCGATTCCGGATGAAACTGTACACCATACAACGGATAAGTTTTATGCTGAATTGCCATTATTTCTCCGTCATCTTTGGCGGTTGCGAAGACTTCAAAATCTTTCGGCAATGTCTCTTTTTCTATAATAAGTGAATGATAGCGCATCACTTCTATCGCCCCTGTCAATTGTGCAAATAAGCTTTGATTTACATAATTTAGTTCACTCGTTTTTCCGTGCATAATTTGATTGGCGCGACTTACGGTTGCCCCGAATGCTTGCCCAATTGCTTGATGACCTAAACAAATACCAAGTATCGGAATTTCTTTATACAAGGATTGAATCATTTCGATTACAATTCCCGCCTCTACTGGTGTTCCAGGTCCCGGGGAAATAATAATTGCCTTTGGACTGAGTGCCTGTATTTCTGGAATCGTAATTTTATCATTTCGTACCACTTTCACTTCTTCTCCAGTTGCGGCAATTTGATGGTATAAATTATACGTAAATGAATCATAATTATCGATTAATAAAATCATACGCGCACCTCCAATAACGCACGAGCTTTGTTCAGCGTTTCCTCATATTCAAGTTCTGGAACAGAATCAAATACAATGCCTGCACCCGCTTGCACATAAGCTTTTTTGTCCTTTACAAGCATCGTGCGTATTGCCAAAGCTAAATCCATATTTCCCGTTGTTGAAATATATCCAATTGCACCCGCATAAATGCCGCGCTTCCGCTGTTCTAATTGATTAATAATTTGCATCGCGCGAATTTTCGGCGCACCAGATACCGTTCCAGCAGGTAAACTTGCGGCTAATACATCCATCACATGCGCTTCCTCTCGCAGATTCCCTGTCACCTCCGACACTATATGCATGACATATTTATAGCGCTCAATTTGCATGTATTTTGTCACTTGAACAGAACCAATATGCGCAACACGTCCCACATCATTGCGCCCTAAATCAACGAGCATCTTATGTTCCGCAATTTCTTTTTCATCTGATAATAAGGAAGCCGCGATTTCCGCATCCTCTTGCTCCGTTTTTCCACGCGGCTTTGTGCCTGCAATTGGATTTGTTGTTACGAGTCCATTTTGTACTTTTACTAAGCTTTCAGGAGATGTCCCTAAAATCGTATACGCTCCGAAATCTAAAAAATACATATATGGGGATGCATTGGACGTGCGCAACTTGCGGTAAAGCGCGAGAGGCTGTTCATCAAAATTCGCTTCAAATGTTTGTGATAATACGACTTGAAAAATATCCCCGTTGCGAATATGTTCCTTTGCCGTTTCGACCATATCTATAAAATGTGCTTTTGAAAGCGTCGGTGTAAAATGGACATTTGTCGACTCGGGCGGCCTTACCATCATCGGTTGTTGAATTGCTTTTTCAATCGCATCAATTGCCTGCTGCATCTCTTCTTGCGTCCGCCCATCTTGAAATAAATCAATCGCCGCAATCGTCACTTGTTGAAGCAAATGATCGATTACAATAAACGTATCATAAAAAAAGACATGCACATCTGGCATATTATAAACATCATTGACAATGTCGCCGATTGCTTCAAAATGATAGGCCGTTTCATAACCAAAATAGCCAATTGCCCCTCCGAAAAAGGCAAAAGGATAAGTTTCATTATCGCGAATCGGTAACAGGTTTTTTAATGTTTGAAGGACTGGCTGTTCAAACACTTGCTCGCTGCTGTTTTTATCAAAAAAAGTACTTTGATGTTGATCTCCTTTTAGCTCCCCAACCGGATCGACTGCAATAAAGGAATATCGACCACTCTCACTAAATTTTGCATTCGATTCAAACAGCACTTTATTTTTTCCATTCAAAGCGGTATATACGGAAATCGGTGTGAGCGTATCTCCCATAATTTGTTTCATAATAAAATATTGTTGCTTCTCTACTACCATAAAAATCTCTCCTCAGCTCGACTGTTTTTCCACATTTGCAAACAAATTTTACGCCATATTCGGCAAAGGAATGCATATTCATTGTGGATGTTCTAATTCTCAACTTTTCTAAACGCAAAAAGGCCATCCGCTACTAAAGGACGGAGAGCCGTGGTGCCACCTTCATTGACTACTGATTGTAACAATAGTCCACTTCATTACTCGTAACGTGAGTGCTACGGCACAGCATTTCCTCTGTGCAGCTAGAAAGTCCATTCATAAGCATTGTTTACTAACTTTCACCAACCGTTAGCTCTCTAAAAAATCAATGACTTACTACTCTTTTTCATCGTCGCTTTTACTATAAGACCATTTTACGTTAAGAAGGTTAATTTTTCAAATTATTCTTTTACTTCCAACTAAATCGTACTTTTATTAGCTGTTGAAAAATAAAAATCCATCCTTTCTGAAAGGATGGATTATTGATAAATATTCAATTAATTTAATCGTTGGCTAATCATGTCATAAATATATCGTGCTTGATCAAATTCAGGCTGTAGTGTAAAAGCCTGCTTTAAATGATATTGTGCTTTTTCTGTATCTTGTGTCGAAACGGCATAAAGGACACCTAAGTTATAATGTGCATCCGCATTATTCCAGTCTTCTTCAATGACAAATTCAAGCTCTGGCTTTGCAAAATCAAACATTTCTAATGTACATAGCAAAATACCATACGCTAAACGAATTTGAATATCTTTCGGTGCCAATTCAGCTGCTCGTTGCATAAATGGTAGGGCTAATTTGTATTGCTCTTCACGCTCCAAAGATTTCGCCAACATATAGTAAGCATCTGCGCCTTCGATCCCAGTATCAATTGCTTTTTGATATAATTTGGCTGCCTCTATAAAGCGCTCCGCTTCGTAATAAAGGTTGGCCAATCCGTAAAAAGCAGTTGCAGCCTTTTCATCGACCGTAATCGCTTTTTGGAAAAATCGCTCCGCACGCTCTACATCATTCATGGCCGCTAATAATGTACCAAAGTTAATATAGCCGACTGCTTCGTCTGGGTTTTCTTCAATTGCCTTTGTAAATGCTTGCGCTGCATCCTCATAGCTTTTTTCTTGGATTGCTTTAATCCCAATTTCGTTGTAATCTAATTTCATACTGTCACCTCAAACAAAAATTTAGACGTTCTTATGGGTAAGAACGTCTATCTACCTATCATTTACGCCTCGGCTAAATTGCGTAAAAACGCAACGTCGTGCGTCAACGCGTGAGTGACCAACTTTGTGTTGGCACTAAGTTAACCTACATATGTTAATTTTTCATTATTTTTAAATACTTCGTCGATTGTACCGCCGCCTAAACAAATGTCTCCGTCGTATAGGACAACTGCTTGTCCAGGTGTAATCGCACGTACCGGCTCAGCAAATACAATATAGGCTGTACCATCTTCGCGCATTGTTACTTCTACTGAGGAATCTTCTTGGCGATAACGGAATTTTGCTGTACAGCTGAACGTACCTGTTTTTGGCACTTTCGTTGAATAGCTCATTTTGACTGCTGATAATGCTTCTGAATAGAGTGTCTCATGATGGAAACCTTGTCCTACATATAATACATTGCGTTCAAGGTCTTTTCCTAATACAAACCATGGTTCGCCGTCTCCACCTATGCCTAAACCGTGACGTTGCCCTAAAGTATAATACATTAGTCCATCATGCTTGCCCTTTACTTGCCCATCAAATGTTTCCATATTGCCTGGCTGTGCCGGTAAGTATTGACTTAAAAATTCTTTAAAGTTGCGCTCTCCGATAAAGCAAATCCCTGTGGAATCCTTTTTCTTAGCTGTAGCTAAACCAGCTTCTTCCGCAATCTTACGTACTTCAGGCTTTGGTAAATGCCCAATTGGGAACATCACTTTTTCAAGTTGTGCCTGTGTCAATTGATTTAAGAAATATGTTTGGTCTTTATTATTATCAACACCGCGTAACATAAATACCGCATCTTCTGTACGATCTACGCGTGCATAATGCCCTGTTGCTAAATAATCGGCACCTAAATTCATCGCATGCTCTAAAAACGCTTTGAATTTAATCTCTTTATTACACATTACATCCGGATTTGGTGTACGCCCTGCTTTATATTCTTCAAGGAAATAAGTAAATACTTTATCCCAATATTGTTTTTCAAAATTCACTGCATAATAAGGGATACCGATTTGATTACATACAGCGATAACATCTTCATAATCTTCCGTTGCTGTACATACACCATTTTCGTCTGTATCGTCCCAGTTTTTCATAAAAATTCCGATAACATCATAGCCTTGTTGCTTTAATAAGTATGCGGCTACAGAGGAATCTACCCCACCTGACATACCTACGACTACTCGGATTTGTGATGGATCTCTTGTTTCTACCATTTACTATTCACCTTTTCTTAGACAAATTCGCGTAAAAGGCGCGAAGTCTTTACTTTATTAAACTAGTCGATTCACAATGGCTGCTGTACGCTTGCCTGCTTCACGAACGAGTTCATCTGTTAAGCCTAACCCAAAACTGAAGCGAATGGAACTACGAAGTTCTGGCGCATCATTGCCAAACATCGCTACCAATACATGTGATGGGTCAATGGCACCTGCTGTACAAGCCGAACCACTTGATACAAGCACACCATCCATGTCTAGATTGATTAAAAAAGATTCAACATCTGTTCCTTGAAAGGTCACATTGAATACATGCGATAATGCTTCCGTGGGATGACCATTCACTTGAAAAGAAATGCCTGCCGTTTGAAATTCTTCGATTAAAATCGCTTTAAATTGCTTGTATTGCTCGTTCCGTATTGCTGCTTTTTGACTAGCGAGCTCTGCTGCCTTCGCAAATGCGACTGCAGCTGGGACGTTTTCTGTACCCGCACGACGTTTTTTCTCCTGTGAGCCGCCATGCATAAAGCTTGCGAACTTCACATCTTGCTTTACATATAAAAAGCCAATGCCTTTTGGTCCATTCATTTTATGGGCAGATACACTTAATAAATCAATATGCATCGCTTGTACATCAATCGCTTCTAAACCGAATGCTTGTACGGCATCCGTATGGAATGTTGCGGGATGCTCGTGTAGCAGTGCCCCAATTTCTGCGATAGGTTGAATAGTTCCGACTTCGTTATTACCAAACATGATTGTGACTAAAATCGTATCTTCGCGGAGAGCCTGCCTAACATCCTCGATACGTACTCGACCTGTTGCATCAACTGGTAAATACGTCACGTCAAACCCTTCACGCTCTAGCTTTTCACACGCATGTAATACGGCATGATGTTCAATTTGCGTCGTAATAATATGTTTGCCTTCCGTAGCACGAGCATATGCTGTTCCAAAAATAGCTGTGTTATCTGCTTCCGTACCACCACTTGTGAAAATAATTTCCGTCATGTTAGCATTAATTTTTTTAGCTAATGATGTGCGTGCCTCATCTAATACTTTCCGTGCATTGCGCCCGTCTGTATGGATACTTGATGCATTTCCGTGTATGTCCGCCATCGCAGCTGTAAATGCTTCAATTACTTCTGGTGCAACTGGAGATGTGGCGGCATGATCAAGATAAATTGTGTTCATCAAACGTGAAAACTCCTTCAGTGCTGATTTCTTTTAAATGTAGAACATATAGCCATCCATTACATCGGAATCGCTATATTTTGCTAAATCTTCAATAGATGTCGTATCTAATACATGTTTCACAGCATCACGAATTCGACCTCACAACTCACGCTGAGGCGCTTCTTCATTTTCAATTCCCTCAACGGGTTGAATCGGTCCTTCCAATACGCGAATCACGTCTGCGGCAGAAATATCGGTAGGTTTATGCGCTAACATATAGCCCCCGTAAGCACCACGAACACTTTTAACAAGTCCCGCATTTCTTAATGGCGACACAAGTTGTTCTAAATAAGCTTCTGATAAATCTTTATCAGCGGCAATTTGACGTAGTGGAATCGGTCCTTCTCCATAATGCTTTGCTAATTCAATCATAATTGTTAAACCATAACGGCCTTTTGTCGAAATTTTCATGGAAACACCTCTATTTTTTCTAGTCCCTTTATCTTCATTCATCTCACCACTATAGTTGGTGAGATGAATGAAGATAAAGGCTCCGGCGGATGTCACAGATTTTGAAGGGAGTTAATTGCGCTAGCGCAATTCAAAATCTGGACGCAATTACGCCAAGGCGTAATTGATTTGCTTTATTATAGCACAACTCCTTTTATTCCACTCGGAAATACTTTATGATTAATGCAAGAAATCACAAAAAGGGGCGAAAAGCAATGCAAAATGAGCCACTCGCATACAAAATGAGACCGCGCAATTTACGGGAAATCGTAGGACAGCAGCAAATTATCGGTCCTTTGACCCCACTTTTTAAAATGATTGAAAAAGGACATGTTCCTTCTATGCTATTATATGGTCCTCCCGGAGTCGGAAAAACGTCGATTGCCAATGCCATTGCAGGAAGCTCCCATTTGCCCTTCTTTTCATTGAACGCGACACATGCTGGTAAAAAAGATATCGAGCAAATTGTGATGGATGCACGAATGAGCGGCAAAGTCATTTTATTTTTAGATGAAATCCATCGTTTCAATAAACTTCAGCAAGATACGTTACTTCCCCATGTGGAAAATGGTTCGATCGTGCTCATCGGCGCGACGACAGAAAATCCTTTTCACGATGTCAATCCTGCCATTCGATCAAGATGTGGTGAGATTTTACAGCTTGAACGTTTAACGACGGTAGATGTACTTGATTTATTAAAATTAGCGCTTGAAGATAATAAACGCGGGCTTGGTGAAATCGCGATTGACGTAACAGACGAGCAGCTCGAACGAATTTCCAATGCTTCCAATGGCGATGCAAGAAAAGCGTTAACTTTACTAGAATCCGTCTATTATGCGTCCGATGAAGTGGACGGCGTAACACGATTAAACGATAATGCAATCGATGCATTAGCAAAACGAATCGGTGTTTTCGGGGATAAAGGTGGCTCCCATTTTTACAATTTATTATCAGCGTTACAAAAATCAGTCCGTGGCAGTGATGTCAATGCCGCGCTTTATTATTTAGCCCATCTATTAGAAAATGGCGATTTAATAGCCGTTTGCAGACGTTTACTCGTCATGGCGTATGAAGATATTGGACTAGCCAACCCAGCCATCGGTACAAATGTTCAAGCAGCAACGGAAGCAGCGGTCAAACTCGGCCTTCCAGAGGCACGAATCCCATTGGCAACTGCGGTTGTTGAAATGTGCTTGTCCGACAAATCCAACTCGGCCTATAAAGCGTTAGATGCAGCCATTTCAGCGATTCATGAGGGCAAAACAGGCACAATCCCAAACCATTTGAAGGATGCACATTACGCTGGGGCAACGGAACTAGGACATGTCGGCTATCAGTATCCGCATAATACCCCAATCGGGACATTCGGTGGCTGGGTCAATCAACAGTATTTACCTGATGATCTTGTAGGTATGGAGTTTTATAAACCGGTCATTGCAGGAGAAGAAAAGCGAATGGCTGCCATTTATGAAAAATTGAAAGCCTTCAAAAAGTAGGAAAAGATTAAGAGAAGTTTAAAACCCATTTTCCAGCAAACGGAAAATGGGTTTTTTATTATTCGTATGTTTTTGTTAATGTATAAAATTCAGATAAACACTCTTCAATCGAGTGATTTGTAGTAATTTCAGATGTCACATCATTTTGAGGGCAAATTTGTTCGATGCTTTTTAGTAGTTCTTCAACAAACTCCTCATTCATTTCTAATGAAGCATTTGGTAAACAAGCCGCACTTTTTTGATACAATTTGATAATTTGCATTTTCGCTTCAACATCATGTTCATCAATTAAATGAGCTTGTGATAAGCCTGTAAAATAAATAAGCTTTGCCGCAACATCCATATATAGCACCCAATAAGTAGAGCTTTTAGGAATTTCGCCATTATTTCTGTGAATAGTCACATTATAGTTGTTTGCCATTTTTCGTAAGATTTCATCTAACATCTCGTATGCTTTTGACCAATTTGGTTTTGTGTCAATATGATCAAATACAATTTCATCAATCGTAAATTTCAAGCTTGGCAAATTAAGTAATTCATTTTTCATTTCAACGTTCATCCATCGATTCCCCCTATATCTACATCCCCTACGTATCATTACGAAACGTATCTTTACTATATCAAAAAAAAAACGACTTTCTAAAAAAACGGGCAATTCATTAAAATACAGTATTTTTCTTACCATTTTTCACCTTATAATAGAAATTTCATGCATTTCAATCTTTCATTATTCTGACAATAAACGAGATACATATTTTGGATAATAACTTTTATCAATTAATTGCTGCTCATTTAAATGTGTAAACTCACTGAATGGCACAACAAGCATTACTTTATTTTTATATGCTTTGACGGCATTTTTAGAACCATAAAAAAACCATGTAATCGAATCCACCCATGAATGTAGCGGTTCTTCAATACTTTTTTCCAAAAATGATTTTTGCATTAAAACATGTGCCATTTTGAAAAAACCATCACTTAATCGGTAATTTTTCGTTTGGAAATCGTATTCTGGGTCAACGATTTGCTGCGTATCAAACACATGAATCACTTTTAAATCTGCATTGATTGCAAGTTCCACAGTGCCTACTTTATCCATTAAGTTCAAACCTTTATATTCTAATTCGTTATAATTCATTGATTATTTCTCCTTAACTTATGAATAATATATTTTACCACAATAATAAATAACTAACATACGCAAAAAATGAATGACCATTCAAAAACACGTGACAAAACAATGATTTTACTGTATAAATTAATAAAATGGAAAATTTAAATAATTAAATTTATTCGAGTAAATGTCCGTAGTAATATTTGAAAAAGGAGCGATTAACGTGATTGATGAACTTAAGAAAAAAGACTTATACGAAAAAAACACTATTCTAATGATTGTCTATGGGATTGCTGCAAATTTAGGAGGTCTCGCACAATTTATTCTCGGTCGTCCAATCGGCGTGACACTCTTCCTATTTATTCCCGTTTTTATTGCGTTCATCTGTTTTGTATTACAGCGAAAGTTCTATTTATTACGACCGTATTTCCCATACGTTGTTTTGCTTGCTGGGATTGTCACGATTTATGGTACGATTGTCACAAATAAAGTGACGCTCGCTACTATTATCTTAAGCTTTTTTGTCCTTATTTTAGGCAGCATTCATAACAAATTGACCGTTTTAGCATTTGGCTATATTGGCTCGACAATCGGTTTAATTTTTAATTTCACACTGGATACAGGCAGTTTTGCCGCCGATTTTGCAAATGTTTTTGTTACACAAACATTAATGGCGGTTGCTCTTCTTTTACAAGTTCGCCAAAACAAGAAAATGCTTGTCAATGTAGAGGGGCTCATGGAAAATGCGAATGAGCGCGCTGTTCATGAACTTGCATTACATCAGCGGCTAGAAGCTTCCGTACAAGGGATTACATCAAAATTAGCGCTGATTACAGATAGTTCGAATAACTCCAGCGCTTCACATCAACAAATGATGGCATCCATTAAAGAAGTGAGTGTCGGCTCTCATAAACAATCAGATTATGTTGGATCTATCGTTCAAAATACAGCGGCCACTACATCCGAAATTGAATCTATTGTAGAAGAGCTTCGTGGCATTATTAATGATGCTGAACATGCAAGTAAAAGGGCTATGGACGGTACAGATGTCATGCACCGATTAAAAAATGAAATCGATTTATTTACCGACTTTTTTGGCGAGTTAAATACGTCATTCCAGTCCCTCTCAGAAAAAATTACGGAAACAAATAATTTTGCCACGTCCATTCAAAAAATTACTGAGCAAACGAATTTGCTTGCATTAAATGCATCAATTGAAGCGGCTAGAGCTGGAGAACATGGGAAAGGATTTGCTGTCGTGGCTGAAGAAATTCGAAAACTCGCGGGTATTACAGATGAAACTGTCAGCAAAATTGACCAAAACTTAGCGCAAGTAAATTTATTCAATGAAGAAACTTTGCATCGTCTACAAAAGGGAATCTCGCATATAACCAACCAGGTGCAAATGGTAACTCATTCGAATACAACGTTTACCGATTTGTTTAGTGCTATGGAAAATTTACAACAAAGACTTGAGCAATTTTCAAGCGGTACCCACTCAATTGAAATGAATAGTAAATCCATTGAAATGGCAACGAATGATTTTGCTGCGATTATTGAACAAAGCTCAGTTTCGATTGATGAGCTTAATATCGTGTTAGAAAAAATCAATCAGGATCAACATATGATTACACAAAATATCGAGGACACTTATCAGCAAGCACTTAAAATCATTGCTTAATATAATACTTCCGCAATAATTTGTATGCAAAAGGCAGAAATGTTGGTTTAATCACATTTCTGCCTTTCCTATTTCACTATCTAGTTAATCTTGTACGCGTGTTATTTTGACTTCTTTTAAAATGGTGTTAATTACCCAGCTCGCCGCAAATAGTCCTACTACGGACGGAACAAATGCGTTTGATGATGGTGGCATTTGCGCTTTACGAATTTGTGCATCCGGCTTTCCTACTTGCTCTACAACGTCTGGACGAACGACAATCGGTGACTCATCTGAAAAGATAACAGGAACGCCTTTTGGAATGCCTTCTTTACGAAGCTTTGTACGAATAACCTTCGCAAGTGGATCAGTATGCGTTTTCGAAATATCCGCAATTTTAAAGCGTGTCGGATCCATTTTATTTGCTGCACCCATGCTTGAGATAATTGGAATTTGACGTTTTAAGCATTCTTTAATCACGTGTATTTTATACATAACCGTATCAGAAGCATCAATTACATAGTCAATGCCTAGCTCAAAAAATTGCTCATACGTTTCATCTGTATAAAACATATGCATGTCAATCACTTCACAAGCTGGATTAATATCCGCGATACGTTCCTTCATAATTCCCGATTTTGATTTACCTACTGTCGATAAATAAGCAACAAGTTGACGGTTGACATTCGTAATATCGACATTATCCTTATCGACCAATACGATACGCCCCACACCACTACGTGCACAAGCCTCCGCCGCAAAAGATCCTACGCCGCCTATCCCTAAAATCGCTACTGTTGTATTTTGTAATTGCGCTAAACCTTCTTTACCAATCGCAAGTTCATTACGCGAAAATTGATGTAACATCCTTTAACCCCTCAATCTATATCATACTACTAGGAATTATAACGATATCGATTCTTGGTTGCAAGTAAAGATTAACTAGCCCTAGGGTTTTGAAAAATTCAACATTCCTGAACAACAGTAAATCCAACTAACGAAAAAAGCGATTAGAGTAAGCCGCGTGCTTCGTCTAATCGCAAAAATTAGGGGGAAAAAACATAACTATGGATCATCTCCATAAGTTGAGGTTGACAAATTGATTGGAGCAGATAAAATAAGGCTCTCGCAAGCATAACGCATTAGAACTATTCTCGCGAAAAGTGTCCGTACTAAAATGAATAGCAACCCCAAATTACAGTGAAGAACTACCTATAGCCGTATTATTCGATTAAAATCACTAAAATATACATGCAATCCCCCTACGTAACGAGCTGGATGGATGATACGATTTCCCCGACAACATCACCTGCATCATTTTTAATGTGAGTTGAATGAATTGCTTTCACATTTTCGATTGTCTCTTTATTCGCATAATCAATTTGCTCTAATAAATTCGCAATCACAAGCGGCCACGGTGATTCAGAGCCATTCATAATTTTAAATACAAAGCTCAATTTCTCCTTTTTTAATGAAAAGCAATATACACCTTGCGCGCCACCTTTTGCAACAATATTTGGATCCATAAGCAATGCACTGCATATAAAGTTTTCAGACGCAATCATATTTGGATAGCTATTCATCACATCTACAATTTGAATAACCGCGCTTCTCAGCTTTTCATTTTCTATTAAATTGGGGGTTGCTAGCTTTAAATAGGCAATGGCCATATTTCGCAGTGGGATAGCGAAATTCGGTGCCCCGCAACCATCCACGCCTATAATTAACTGCTCTTCCACTACTTCGCTCAGTTCCATGATGCAGTTTTTTATTTGTTGCTGTAATGGATGTTCGATATCACAATAATTATCTAATGGATAACCATTTGCTAAGCAGGCCGTTAAAAAACCTAAATGTTTCCCTGCACAATTATGATATAGCTTCCTTTTTTGGTGTCCTTCATGTATATACTGTTCTTTTGCGCCTTCATTCAATGGATAAGAAGCTGCGCAAATTAACTGTTCTTCTTTAAATGGTAGTTTTTCCAACAATGATTGTAATCGTTCTTGATGATATATCTCGCCTCGCTGTGAAGCCATAATAAGTGCACTTTCCTCTGACGTAATGCCCCACTTCTGAATCGCTCCAGTTAAAAAAATGGGAATCGCTTGAAATGGTTTGGCTGCAGAACGAAAATAAACGGGTTCATGATTTTGCCCAATTGAGTAAATTTCTACTTTCGCTTCATTAATACAGCTAAGCTGACCAATGTGAATATTTTCTAAAACACCACCGCGATATTCTTTTAAAAAAGTTTGGAAACTCACTTTACATCACAACCCTCTATTCAATAGTTAACTTGCTTCAGCAGAAGTAAGTTAACGCCCCGGCGGATGTCACAGATTTTTAAGGGAGGCCTGCGTGATGAAGGTCAGTTAGCCGTTGTCGCATGGACGCGACGAATTTAGGGCTAACATCCCCGACGAGCGAGCTCGAAAAAAATCTGGACGTAATTACGCTGAGGCGTAATTAATTACTTGCTTTTGAATTTGTAGTGCTGCCCCTTTCACAACACCAACTTTCGATTGGTTAGAAAATTGCAAATCAAAATGTTGATGAATTTCTGACCAAATATACTGTGAGCACATGTCGCGAAGTTCTTGCTGGAAAAGTTCGTTATGTTCTACCATTTCACCGCTCACAATAATGGCTTCCGGCTCATACAAGCACGCCAAATTATTAATAGCTGCCGCTAAGTACTTCGCCACATCCTGCTGAATTTTAAGCGCCCATTGTTCTTTCGAGATCATACTCATCGCTAATTGTTCGATTGAATCGATATTTTCAGGCGCCCTTTTTAAGAGGGATCTTTCAGAAATATATAAGGATAAACAGCCTCGCTTGCCACAATGACACTGCTCACCTTCTCCATCTAAATTGACGGTTATATGACTAATTTCACCTGCGCGATTATGCGTCCCCCGATAAAGTTCTCCATCTAATAAAATCGATGCCCCAATACCAGTACCTATGCCAACTAAAATACAATTGGTAAACGTAGGGGCATACACATCGCCGATTTCAGCCAAAATTTGCATTTTTAATTCATTATCCACGACTATATCACAATCAAATCTTTCCTTTAAATCACTAGCAATTTTGCAATTTTTCCAAAGCAATTGCTCAGAGGAAAGAACGATCCCTTCGTCATGATTAATGACCCCCGGAATACCAATCCCTATTCCTTGAAGTTTTTCTTTGGAAATGGCGTTCGCTTCTAGCAATTCATTGACACAATGCTGAATAATATCAAGCGCATCTTCATACCGATTTTTTACGTTACATTTAACTTCTGTAAAGTCAATTAATTCACCGATAAAATCGACAATTCCTATTTTAATGACAAAGCTATCAATTTCGATGCCAATTGTAAATAAGGCATCGCCACGAAGATGAATGAGTGTTGGTCTTCTTCCGATTAACGTTTCTTCTGTTTGCCCCTCATACAAGAACCCCTCTAGTTCTAATTCTTGTACAATTCTCGTTATTGTTGTTGGGCTCATTTTTGTATATTTGGATAATTGAATTCTGGAAACGGGTGCCATTTGGCGAATCGCATCTAAAACTATATATTTATTTTGTTTTTTCATTTGCATTTGATCTTGCTTCTTCAAATTGATTCACCCCTATAAAGTCGCTTAGTAATTAGGTTGAAAGTGGAATGTTGCTAACAAATAAACCATTCTCAACCATTTCCGCTATTTTATCATGGGTGGTACGTTTCTCACAGCTTTGTTGCAATTGCAAATGATTCTCTCGCAGTTGTTGTCTATTGACGCACATTCCATTATTCGTAAACAATTTCTTTCCCAAGGCGTGCAGATTCATAAATACCTTCCAAAATTTTCATGATTTCCACACCATCTTCAACAGGGGCTTCTGACGTTTTTCCATTTAGACAGCAATTAACAAAGGCATTTACTTCGGTTTCAAAGGCATGCTCAAAATTAAAGGATAAATGGTCCACCTGCGGATGCATATTGACAATCGTTTGATTTGCTTCACTTACAATTTTGAGTTCAGGCTCTAGCTCTGCCCCACCATTCGTTCCATATAGTTTAACAGCCAGTTCATCCTTAGCTGCATGGAGCGTATAAGATACATCTACAAGTAATGACGCGCCATTTTCAAAGGTAATGAGTGCATTAGCCATATCTTCTACTGAATTTTTGGTAGCATCATAGTCTGCTGTTTTATAAAACGACAAGTTTTCAATATGGCTTCGATTCCCTAAATGATGATACGTATGACCTACAATACGCTTCACTTTCGGTCTCCCCATTAAGTACCAGCAAATATCAATAATATGCACACCGAGGTCGATTAATGGCCCGCCTCCTGATTTTTCTTTATCCGAAAACCAGCCGCCTGGATTCCCTATGCGGCGAAGACATGTTGCCTTTGCAAAATAAATCGTGCCGAGCGTATCATTGTCAATAAACTTTTTTAAAATGGTTGTATTCGTTGCAAATCGGCGAACAAATCCGACCTGAAACACTTTGTTGCTTTTTTGAGCTACTTTTTGAATTTCTAATGCTTCTTCATATGTCATGGATAATGGTTTTTCTACTAATACATGCTTGTTGTTTTCGAGCGCTGCCATCGCGTATTTTGCATGGGTATTATTCCATGTACAAATGCTGACCGCATCAACTTTAGGATCTGATAAAAATTCCTCAATCGAATTGAATACTTTCTCAATGCCATACTGATTTGCCTTTTCCTGTGCACGGGCTAGAGAGAAATCGTAAACACCATATAAATGAACTGATTCATTTTTTTTATACGACTTTAGATGGAAATCTGAAATCGAGCCTACACCAATTACGCATACATTTAATCGATTCATGAATTCACGCCCTCGCATTCTTCCCAAAATCTACGAACATTGTCCATCCCAATTTTTGAACCAGTTTGGCAATCTTCCATTCCTTCAAACTCAATTGTCAAATAGCCGTCATAGCCCGATTCTTTTACTAGCCTAACAATTTGGCGAATATTCAAATCACCATGACCTACAATTGCACCACGAATAAAATTGTCATGGACCGTTGTAAACCATTCACCACCACCTGGATGCTCGTAAAAAGGACGGATATAAAAATCTTTAAAATGAACCGTTGCTGCGTAAGGTAAGTTTTTCTTTACCCCAACTAATGGATCCTCATCAATACATAAAAAGTTGCCTATATCCAGCGTCGTTTTAAAATTATCGCGGTTTACTGCATGAATAAGTTGTTGTACTCGGTCACTCGTTTGGACATTAAATCCATGATTTTCAATCGTCGTCGTAATCCCAAATTGCTTGGCATAATCCGCTAATAGCTGACTTCCGCGCACCATTTTATCAAAATGCTCTACGTAGTAATGGATGGTCATATTTTCTTTTGGCATTGTAAATAAAGTGACATCATGGCGCATGATTTTAATGCCCATATGATGCACGACATCCACATGCTTTTTCAGTCTTTCCACTTCAGCAAGTAATTCCTCTTCTGTTTCCTGTATAAAATTGGCAGGTAACGAATACGCCGAAAGCTCAAGTCCTAACTCATTTGCTTTGTCGCGAATGGCAGTAGCGAGTTCATAATTATCGACAACAGAAAATTCGTAAGGGACTAATTCAACATGCTCCCCTCCATTTTCCGCAACCCAATCTAATACATCCAATACAGACATTTCATTTGTTTTCATTTTTTTAACCATGCTATACGAACTTAATCCAATTTTCATTATCTACACCTCTTCTATTTTTTCTACATAGTGACAAGCAACCGATTGCTGTTCCGTAATTTCTCTCATTTTTGGAACCTCTAATTTACATAGCTCCTGTGCGAATGGACATCTTGTATGAAATGTACATCCAGTCGGAGGGTTTTTTGGATTCGGAATATCGCCCTTTAACGTATTCTTTTTTCGGCGTAATAAAGGATTCGCCACAGGAACAGAAGCAATTAACGCCTTCGTGTAAGGATGTAATGGATTTGCAAATAAAGCTTCCTTCGTTCCGATTTCAACGATTGAACCAAGATACATCACACCAATTTCATTGCTTATATGTTCCACGACGCTCAAATCATGTGAAATAAATAAATAGGATAGCTGATATTCCTGTTGCAGCTTTTTTAATAAGTTTAATATTTGAGATTGAATCGATACATCGAGTGCTGAAACGGGCTCATCGGCAATAATTAACTTTGGTTTTGTAATTAACGCCCGTGCAATTCCAATTCGCTGTCGCTGTCCGCCGCTAAATTCATGCGCATAACGATTCGCATATTCCGGATTCAACCCAACGATATTTAACATCTCGAAAACGAGTTTCTCACGTTCCCATTTAGAAAGTTTCGTATGAATAATTAATGGCTCTTCAATAATCTCTTTTACTTTCATTCTAGGGTTTAATGAAGCATATGGATCTTGGAAAATCATTTGCACGTTTTCACGTAAATTTCCTAATTCCGATTGCTTTAAATTGGCCACCTCATGACCATTTAACTCAATACTTCCAGAAGTCGGATCGATTAATCGTGTTATAAGTCTTCCTGTCGTTGATTTACCGCAACCACTTTCCCCAACTAAACTAAATGTCGTTCCTTCTCTAATTTCAAAGGATACATCAATTACCGCATTCACATATTCTTTCTTTTCAAACATTCCACCAGCAATTTGAAACGATTTCTTTAAGTTTTTTACTTCTAAAAGTTTATTTGACATGAACGGCCACATCCTTATTTGCATATAACCAGCAACTACAAATATGGGAATCTGTAATCTTCTCGATTTGGGGTTCATTTTCTTGACATACTCCCATCACATTCGAACATCTTGGTGCAAATTTGCAACCTTTTGGCATATTTTGCGGGGATGGGACATTTCCGGGAATCGATTCTAATACTTCTTTTCGATCACCGATTTTAGGAACCGAATTGATCAAGCCCCTCGTATACGGATGTTTCGGATTGGCAAATAACTCAAACACATCTGCCTCCTCTACGACTTGCCCGGCATACATGACAACAACTCGGTCACACATTTCGGCTACAACCCCTAGATCATGTGTAATTAACAAAATCGCCGTGTCATTCTTTTCTTTTAATTGTTTCATAAGCTCTAATATTTGCGCTTGAATGGTCACGTCGAGTGCTGTTGTTGGTTCATCTGCAATTAATAATTCCGGCTCGCATGCCATCGCCATCGCAATCATGACTCTTTGACGCATTCCACCAGATAACTGATGGGGGTATTCATTCATCAACTCTTCTGCCCGACCAATTCCAACACTTTTCAATATTTTTACCGCATGCTCTATACTTTGTTTTCGTGTATATTTCATATGCATTTCTATGGATTCTGTTAATTGCTTGCCAATTTTTAAGACGGGATTTAATGAAGTCATTGGCTCTTGAAAAATCATGCTCATTTTTTTCCCACGCAACTGACGCAACTCTGCTTCATCCAACTTCGTTAAATCGGTTCCTTGAAATAAAATGGAACCCTTTTTTATTTCTCCTGTCGTTCCATGAAATAATTTCATGATGGATAACGATGTAATACTTTTCCCACTACCTGACTCTCCAACTAGTCCTAGTACTTCACCTTTTTGTATCGAAAAATTGACACCGCGCAATATTTTGATTTCCTGTTGATCCCTTTTAAAAATAGTTTCTAAATCTGTCACTTCTAAAACGTTATCGCTCATTTGTCCCACCTCCCGACTCATTTTAATTATTTTTTATTTTTGGATCTAATACGTCTCGTAAACCATCGCCAATTAAATTAAAAGCAAGCACGGTTAAAAAAATAGCAATACCAGGCATTAATACAACATGAGTTGCAGTGCCTAAATAATCTCTTCCGCTACTTAACATTACGCCCCACTCTGGCATTTCAGGACTTGCTCCTAATCCTAAAAAGCTTAAGCCTGAAGCAGCAAGAATAGCTGTACCAACACGCATTGTGACAAAAATAATTAACTCATTCATCGTTTCTGGGAAAATATGTTTATATATAATTCGACTATGGGAAGCGCCCATCGATTTAGCTGCTTCTACATACACATTTTCTTTCGCATTTAATGTCGCTCCTCGAACTAGGCGCGCGAACGAAGGGATACTAAAAATCATAACAGCAATAATTACGTTATTAATTCCTGGTCCTAATATCGCTACAATCGCAATGGCTAATAACAAGTCTGGGAATGAAAATAAAACATCACACGTTCGCATAATGATTTTGTCAATCCAGCCCCCGAAATACCCACTAATTAGACCTATAATAGTACCGGCTATCAAACCTAAACTAACCGCACTAAAACTAACCATTAAGGAAATTTTTGCTCCTACGATTAAGCGACTGAAAATATCCCGTCCATATTCATCTGTACCTGCTAAATGCTTGGCACTTGGTGTTTCTAGTATTGCATTATAATCAGGCTCAAAAGGATCATACGGTGCTATGTATGGTCCGATAAATGCAATAATAATTAAAAGTAAAATGAAAATACTTGCAACTAAAGCTGCCTTTTGTTTTTTAAACGCTTTCCAAAATTCTCTCATCGGAGAGTATTTTGCATTTTTCACGTGATTTGTGTCCTGTTTTACAAGTGATGAAGATTGCATATTCTCTCCTCCTATGTGTTAAGTTGAATTTTTGGATTCAAGACAGTGTATAAAATATCCACAATGAGACTTACAAGTATAAATTCAACGGCAAATAGTAAAATGGATGATTGAATAACTGGATAATCTCGGAATGAAATTGAATCAATTAATAACCTACCCATTCCAGGAAAACTAAACACTGTTTCTACCACAACGGAGCCCCCTAGTAAAAAGCCAAACTGAAGTCCCGCTACGGTAACAACGGAAATGAGCGAATTCCTTAATGCATGTTGAAGAATTACTGTTCGTTCCTTTAACCCTTTTGCGCGGCCAGTACGAACATAATCAGATTGCATCGTTTCTAACATCGAAGACCTTGTAAACCGGGCAATCATCGACATAATCCCAGCACCTAACGTGATAGAAGGTAAAATATAGCTACTTAAACCATCTAATCCACCTGTAGGTAAAATACCTAAAGAGACAGAAAAAACTTGTATTAAGATTAATCCTAACCAAAAACCAGGAAGCGAAATGCCCGATACTGCCGTTATCATTCCTAAATAATCTGGCCATTTATTTTTATTAATGGCTGAAAATATGCCGATGAAAAGTCCCATAATTGTGGCCCAAAACATCGATAAAAATGTTAAATAAATCGATGGCATAAATCGCGTTTTAAACATATCAATTACTGGTAATCCTGTCGTTAAAGAAGTTCCTAAATCCCCGGTCACTAGATTTTTCATAAAGTTGAAATACTGTACAACAACCGGCTTATCTAGACCTAGGCTTTTTCGAACGTTGTCAACTTCCTCTAAAGTGGCATCTTTTCCCGCAACTAATCGAGCAGGATCCCCAGGAATGAGATGAATGAATAAAAATGTCAATATGGAGACAACGATTAATATCGGAATTATTTCAACAATTCTTTTCACAATGTATTTCAGCATCTTTTCTCCCCTTTCCAACTAAAAAAATATGGTGGCATTACTACTTAGTTAAGCCACCTATTTTTCTATTAGTTGATTTTGGCGTTTGCTACGTCCAACCCTCCACCTGGATTTACAATAACACCGCTTACATTCGAACGAACGCCATATAATATTTCATCAACACCTAAGAAAATCCATGGCGCGTCTTTATAAATAACATCTTGTAAGTTTGCATAAAGCTCTGTTTTTCTTGCTTCATCCGAAATGGAGTTTGCCTCATCCATCATTTTGTCTGTTTCTGGATTATTATAATAAGCTGTATTTGCACTATTTGGTGGGAAAGATACACTATGGAATAATGGTTTCGTTGCATTTGTTACGTCAGATGCATACGCCGACCAACTTACATACCACATTTTTAATTTGGCTTCTTCTGGTGTTTGGGCACCATAAATTTCATCTGAAAGTGTTGCTTCTTCCATTGATTTAATCTCAACTTTGACACCAATTTGCTTTAATTGTTGTTGGATAAATTGCATACCCTTCATTGTATCGGAGTTTGTATTTCCCCAAATTTCAATTTCCAGTCCATCCGCGTACCCTGCATCGGCTAATAATGCTTTCGCTTTTTCAATATCTTGGTTATATAATTGTTGTTTTTTATAGTAAATCGTTTTAGATGTAATGATTGAATCAAGTGGTTCCCCTAATCCAGAGTTAACTACTTTTAAAAATGCATCTTTATCTACCGCATAGTTGAATGCTTGTCGAACTCGTATATCATCAAGTGGCTTTTTAAACGTGTTTAATGATACATAACGTGCAATTGTTGATGGAACAGAATTAACCGTTACATCTTTTGCTTTTGAAAGTTCTTCCTGATTTTGCGCTGGTACAGGATAAATGGCATGGGCTTCTCCTGTTTTTAACATCGCTACACGAGATCCATTTTCAGATACTGGTTTAAACGTAATTTTTTCAACACGGTCGTTGCCACCCCAGTAACCATCAAAACGCTCAATTGATAAATAATCCCCTTGTACCCATTTTGAAAATTTGTATGGTCCAGTTCCAACTGGACTTTTTGGAATTTGATCACTACTTTCTTTAATAACTTTTGGACTAATCATTTTCGCCGAGGCAAAACGAGTTACCATTGGACCATATGGCTCAGATATCGTCACTTTTATCTCGTAATCTCCTAGTATTTCAATGCTATTAACTAAGTTAAATCCACGTGAATATAAACGAAGACTTTTATCATTTGTAATTCGTTCAATATTCGTTTTAACAGCTTCCGCATTAAATGCTGCCCCATCATGGAATGTAACCCCTTGCTTTAACTTAAATACATAAGTCAATGTATCTTCACTAATTGTATAGTCCTCGGCTAACACTTTAATAATTTGACCTTCTGCATCAAAACCTAATAAGCCTTCCATCATTGCTGATTGAACGGAGTTTGAATTCGTATCCCCTGTATTATGAGGATCCATTGAAATAAAGTTCTCATTTACGGCAATTACTAATTCTTGAGCTTTCTCACTAGTTGATTTGTTATTATCTCCAGCCGTACTAGAATTGGTTGGCTCTTTTGTTGGTTCATTCACTGGGTCTGTTGAATCATCATTTGTACATGCTGCTAACACAAAAATCATCGCAAAAAGAAATATAAAATTTTTTATTCCCTTCATTCGTTTCGCTCCCTTTGTAAAATTTATAAAAATATTTCCTTTTTGATGAAAGAAAATAGTTCTATCTTTTATTTTCTCCAATGGTGAAAATAAGTAGTTAAAAAATATATCTCCCATTGAAAAATTTGAACTGCATGATCATGTACTTCCCGTAAATGCCCGATTCGAAAAGGCTAACAAACAACTGGTATATCCTTCGCTATATTGAAAATTCACTTTATTTTTTAAAATGTAATCCTTTTTTCTGAATATTGCAACATTATTCTGCTATTACATTTAAACTTCTCTATAATTATCAATTCATCTATAATATTTTGTAGTAATTTTCCGACATCAAAAATAGGCTAATCAACTTTGTTTATGTTGATCAGCCTCTTTTAAAGTTAGTCATTTACATATTTGTAACCAATGCCGCGAACGGTTTGTATGCGTGTTGGCTTGCTCGGGTTATCTTCAATTTTTGCGCGAATTTTTTTTATGTGGACATCAATTGTTCGATCTAGGACATCTTTTTCGTGGTTATCATATAAATAATTAATTAAATCTTGTCTACTAAAAATCATATTCGGATGTTCCATAAAATGATACAACAACAAAAATTCATGCTTCGTAAAATGGATTACCTCGTCGTGTAAAATGACCTCACCTTTCCTCGGTTTAATACATAAACCTCGGTCCACGATTTTTTGACAGTATAAGCCTGTCCGACGCAAAACCGCTTCCATTTTAGCGATTAACTCAATCATTTCAAAAGGCTTCGTAATATAAGCATCTGCGCCAATCTTTAATCCGTTCACTTTGTCGGCTATTTTATTTTTGGACGAAACTATAATGATAGATACTTCATTTCTCCCCTGCTCGCGTACCCACTCACAAAACTTTTCACCTGACATCCCCGGGAGAATTAAATCCAATATAATCAAACATGGGTACTCCATTAAGAATAAATCCATCGCATTTTCAGCATCATTAGCCGTTATAACATCAAAACCAGCCAGTGTTAATTCATCTTGAATCATTTTTTGTAATAATAAATCATCTTCTACAACTAAAACTCTTTGCCGCATTCTATTCACCTTTTAATAGTTATTTGATATTTTCACTTTTTTATTTTTCGTTTATCTTTCATTATAACAAATGAATGTTAAGTTTTTATGAAAATATATCAGTATATTAAATTCATCCCTTTTCTATTATTCTAACGTCTTTTTTATAATATAAAAATAATTACCTACTCATTCCTAATTGTGTATATTTTGTATCAACTTCATTTTTCTACCCTAAATAAACGTCGGAGTGTGATTTTTATCACAGCAAATATTTAGCATAAAACATAATATTAGGGTAACAAGAAGGGAGTGAGTCACATGAATATCAAATCATTATTCATGTCAATCATTGGAATCATTATATCAATAAGTTGTGGCATTTTCGTCTACAATCAATTTGTTTCCTCTACTACAGATCAAGAAGCAGCTAATTTAGAAGCCACCGAGGTCACTAATGAACAGGTTAACGCCGGAGCTCCATCAAATAATACGGCATTTAACCCTCCTAGTATGGACGATGTTCCAGATGGGCCTATGAAAGAAGCAATATTATACGGGTATGATTTAGTAAATGAAACGCATAACACGGCTTCCGATAAAGTTGGAGCAAATTTATCTTGTACGAGCTGTCACGCTGGCGCAGGATTAACAGAAGTCGCTACTCTTGTAGGGGTAATGGCAGACTATCCAAAATATTTACCACGACCAGATGACATTGTAACAATCGAAGAACGCATTAATGGCTGTATGGTTCGCAGTATGAACGGTGAAAAGTTTGAAGCGAACAGTAAAGAATTAGAATCTATGGTCGCTTATTTTAAATATATTTCTGAAGGCGTCGAAATTGGTAGCGAGCGTCCGTATGCAAAATCAGTGGATATGAAAGTTATTCCTACCCCTAGCATTTCAGATGGTGAAGCACTTTACCAAAAATCTTGTATCGCCTGTCACGCAGCGGACGGTTCAGGTAACGGTCCAAACGTAGGTCCTGCTTTATGGGGAGAAACTTCATTTAATGATGGGGCAGGCATCGCGCGTATGTCGAAAATGGCTGGTTATATCCAAGCTTACATGCCAATCGGCAATGAAAAGTCGTTATCTGATCAAGAGGCAGCGAATTTAGCAGCTTACATTTTAACGCAGGATCGACCAGTATGGAAAAACCATCATAAAGATTGGGCAAACGGTGCTCCTTCCGATATTATGACAGAAGAACGTCGTAAGCAAGCGCAAAATGGCACGCTTAATTGGGATGAAGTTTTAGCAGATTATAAATAACCACATCAAAAAGTCACAGCTCTGTATTTGGAGCTGTGACTTTTCCTTATTCATTCAGTGAAAAATATTATTTCATTTTTAACAGTGCTTCGACACCGCGCATACCCGCGACAATACCGAGTGATACTGCTTCTGTTGTAACGGATTCTAATGGGGCTTCCAGCAGTTCTTCAATTGTTTTTACACCGACTGCTCTCCCAGCGATAATTTTACGATCCGACAATTTTTCATTTAACAGGTTAACATCTAAAGCGCCGCACATAATATAACCAACATGATTCGAAACGGTAAGTAATGTCGTTTTCGGAAGTCTCACTGTAACAGCCGAAAATTTACGCCCTTGCACTTCAATATTTTCCCACGAAATCATCCACTTCACTCCTTCTCTCTATACATATGACAAAGTGTGAGTGGATGACTCTAAATTACCTTAACCCATCTTTTTTTAAATGGATACTGCCAGTCGCTTGATTTAATCTATAGTTGTTACTTTCCGCTGCCGCATTCGCTTTTAATTCTTCAAGTGGAATTTCATCTGCTGTTTCTACTTGTGATGCCTGTGCCAACATTGCCTTCACATCATTATAGGAAAGACCTGACGCAGCATTCAGTTTCTTGACCGCATCAATATTTGTACCTGCTTTCGTGACATTCGGCTCGTTCATCAAAAACACCTCCTCGAAACATAGGATGTACGGATTCAGTAGGAGTTATGTATCATTTAAAACTTCAATAAGTTGCTACAAATTATTAACATTTGCTAATCATACTTTTACTAACTATTGATTTCGCTAAGGGACGCTGTTGGAAATAAAAAAGCTTATATTGAATCAAATGGTATTAAAAAAACAATCGATCTAACACATGCTGCTGAAATTTATTCAGGAACAACGATGGTGCCCTTACGTTTTGTAAGCCAATCACTCGGTTCAACGATTACGTTTGATGAAGCATTATCGATTGTATATATTACAAAAAATTAATTATCAGGCATTCAACCGGGCAGCATCATTTTTGGGTGCTGCTTTTGCTATCTAAATTTTATAGTTTTCATTTACAGCTTTTTTATGACCATTGCCTTTAAGCGTGTTGTCTCACATTTTTTTATCTAGCTTAACTTATCTAAACCTCATCGTTAATTCAAACAAAAAAACCCTTCTATTTTTAGAAAGGTTTAGACAAGGAAATTGACGAATCCCAATTATGCCGTTATGTTACCAACATCGTTTTGATCCCACATTCTTGTAGGTGGGTGCCCTAGTCACTGCGTTAAACTTCCCGCTCCGTAAAAACTAATGGGGCATGTTTGCTACAGCGGTAATAAGAAGCTCCCAACGATATATTGTTCGGTCAAAAGCGTAAAATAACATTTCAATCGAACATCTTAGGATTCGTGTTAAAAATATAATAGCACTCTTATTCAGAAAATTCAATCTTAAAATATGTTACTTTTAAAAATATTATTTTTTTACTAGTTAAAACATATTTCTTGTTAAAAAGGACATTCCTGCATTATTTAGAAAGTAGATAATTTTACCCAATTGCACATAATTATGTCCTTTTCCCCTCATTTGTTTCAAAAATACAATTTTTTTCCACAATAAAATTTACAGTCAATTTTTATTTTATCAACTAAAAAGTAAATTCGTCGTGGTAAAACTTCACGTTAATAGCCTTGTCTCTTATTCCTTTTGTAAAATCTTTATTTAGTTTATGTGCACTGTACACACTATCCATTAACAGCACTATTGTGCAAGGAGATGGTCTTTTCGTCCGTGTAAAAAATAATATAAGAACACAAAGAAGAAAATAAAAATGCCGAGCGCAAAGTACAATTTACCGTAACCGAATATAGGCTCTAAATAGCCAAGAAAATAAGGTCCGAAGCCTAACCCGATATCAAGACCAATAAAATACGTAGATGTTGCGAGCCCCATCTTCTCGGGTGATGTCACTTTAATGGCAAGTGCTTGGAACGAAGAAGCAACATTTCCGTAACCGATCCCAATAATAGCCCCAGCAAGTAAAAGCGTAAATGAAGACTGTGTCGTACTTAATAAAACAAGTCCAATCGCAAATAAAATAATGCCGGGATACATCACAATATTCGCACCTTTTTCATCCATTAAACGACCCGTGAACGGACGTGTAAGTAAAAGTGAAATCGCATAAACTAGAAAGAACATACTAGAGGCCGAAACGACGTCACGTTCCTCTGCAAAAAAGTTAATAAACGATAAAATTCCTGAGTAACCAAGTGCGAACAGCATAATTAAAATACCTATCGGCAACGCTTTTAAATCGATAAATTGTGAAATATGGAAGCCTTTTTGTGCAGGAGCTGTCAATTTAGCTATCAGTGGCATATTCGTTGTAAGTGCGGCAAATAGAGAAATACCTGCAAGTGCAACACACATTGCAAAAATAACAAAATAGGTTGTGTGCTGAATAAGTAACAATCCGATTAATGGTCCAATAGCTGTCCCAAGCGTCGAGCTCATACTGTAATAGCCAATTCCTTCACCTTTACGCTCGATCGGTAAAATTTGCGCAATAATCGTCCCTGTTGCAGTAGATGCAACCCCTACCGCAATTCCATTTAACAAGCGAATCCCCATTAATACTGTAATGCCTGCTGGTATAAAGTATAGAAGTAGTGTAAGGACAAATAAAGCTAGCCCGATTAATAATATTTTTTTCGATCCAACACTTTGAATAATACGGCCTGTAATGAGTCGACCAAAAAGTGCCCCAACTATATAAATGCCGGATACAAGACCTGCCTGTGCAGTTGTCGCATTAAATTCATTCACAGCATACGCTGCAATCGTTACCATTAATAAATAAAAAATAACGATAATGATGAAATTAATGAGCGCAACCGTGATGAAATTTTTAGTCCACAATTTTTCTTTTTCATGACTCATGATTGGAACACCTACTCTTTCTCTAGTAATCGATGGCGAATGGTTTCAAGCGTTCGATGCGTAATTTCTAATTCCTCCTGTGAAAAACCGCTGACTAATTCTTCTTCAAATTGACTGATTTTTTGTTGTAGCACCTCAAAAGTTTGCTGTCCAATTGTAGTAATTTGAATCTCTTTTTTTCGACGATCACTGGAGGATGGTTGAATTTCGATTAAGTTGATTTTCGTTAAATATTTGATGGCGCGTGTTACGTTTGCAGGATCAAAATTTAATATTTGCCCAATTTCAGAGAGCATTAATTGTGGTTCGGAATTTAAGTAATAAAAAATTGCCCACTCTGGTCTGCGTAATTCATATTCCTCTAAAAATTGATTCAACTGCTTACCAAAAGGATGGAAGGTTAACATAATATCAAAGAATACTTTCTTTCTAATATTCAAGAAAAACGCCTCACTTTTTAAAAAGATTGTCACTGACAAATAAATGTTATGTGGAAATTATAGACCTATTTTATTGCTAAGGCAACACTTTTTCAAAACATGAGCATGATTATATCAAATGAAATAAAGGATTCTTATAAAGTATTAGGCTGGTTATTCTGACTCAAGGACTTGAGGGACACAGCTTTGTTGTACAAGTTGTACTACCATCCGTGTCCTTGTACAAGCGCAAGGATAACACGACACTGGTCACTCATGCGTTGCCGCAGTACGTGGCGATATTATCCTAAGTTCCACTAATATAATTCGGAATTCCGGTGCTTTCTGTAAAAAGTACGTCGCTACTATGGTAGGCAATACTTTCTAATTGAGATTTCCTATCTGAATAGCAAGAGTGAAATTTATTTTGGTTAATCGGTATGTTACAGGTTTTAGTTTGTGTACCCGGTGCAGAAAAAAAAAAGCGCAAAATCAACAATGTGATTTTGCGCTTTGTATAAATTATTTCTCTGCTTTTACAGCTGTTACTGCTAAGCTTAATTCTTCTAATTGTGCATCTGAAACACCTGATGGCGCAGCTGTTAGTAAGCAGCTTGCAGACGCTGTTTTCGGGAAGGCAATTGTGTCACGTAAATTTGTACGTCCTGTTAATAGCATTACTAAGCGGTCAAGACCCATTGCTAAACCACCATGTGGAGGAACGCCGTATTCGAATGCTTCTAATAAGAAACCGAATTGTGATTTCGCTTCTTCCTCAGAGAATCCAAGTAATTCAAACATTTTCGCTTGTAAATCTGGTTCATAAATACGTAATGATCCACCGCCAAGCTCATAACCGTTTAACACGATATCATACGCTTGAGCACGTACTGCTTGTGGGTTTGTGTTCATTAATTCAAGGTCTTCATCGAATGGACGAGTAAATGGATGATGTGCTGCATAATAGCGGCCTTCTGTTTCATCGTATTCGAATAATGGCCAGTCTACAATCCATAAAAATTCGAATTTTGATTCATCAATTAACTCTAATTCTTTACCAAGTTTTAATCGCAATGCACCTAATGCATCCGCCACGACAGAAGATTTATCTGCTACGAATAATAATAAGTCACCCGCTGTTGCTTCTGTTGCTTCCACGATTGCAGTCGCTGCTTCCCCTTCAAAGAATTTCGCGATTGGACCATTTAATCCTTCTTCAGTCACTTTCAACCAAGCTAAGCCTTTTGCTCCATAAACCGCTGCAAACTCACCTAACGCATCGATGTCTTTACGAGAATAGTTCGCCGCCGCACCTTTTACGTTAATCGCTTTTACTTCGCCGCCATTTGCTACTGCATTTGCAAATACACCAAATGCACTTTCTTTGACGATATCCGATAGTTGCTTTAATTCTAAGCCAAAGCGCACATCTGGTTTATCCGATCCAAAACGGTCCATTGCCTCTGTGTAGCTCATGCGCTGGAATGGTGTTTGCACCTCGATACCTTTTACATCTTGCATCACTTGCTTCAGTAAACGCTCATTCATTTCGATAATTTCATCCATTGATAAGAACGATGTTTCAATATCAACTTGTGTAAATTCAGGTTGACGGTCTGCACGTAAATCTTCATCACGGAAGCAGCGTGCGATTTGGAAGTACTTTTCAAATCCGCCGACCATTAATAATTGTTTAAATAATTGTGGAGATTGTGGTAATGCATAAAATTCGCCATTATGAACACGTGATGGAACTAAATAGTCGCGCGCTCCTTCAGGTGTTGATTTCGTTAAAATCGGTGTTTCCACTTCTAGGAAACCTTCATTTTGTAAGAAGTTACGCATTGTACGCGTAACATCTGAACGCATTTTAAATGTGTCATACATAACTGGACGACGTAAGTCTAAATAACGGTATTTTAAACGTAAATCTTCCGATACTTCCACATTATTATCAATCGCAAAGGGAGGATTTTTCGCTTCATTAATAATCGTTAATGAAGTCGCCGAAATTTCAATCTCACCTGTTTTGATATTTTGGTTTACTTGAGATGCATCACGTAATACAACTTTACCAGTCACTTCAATTACGTATTCATTACGAATTTTATTCGCTACTTCTAATGCGTCTTTTGCTTGGTCGCCAAATACGATTTGAACAATCCCTTCACGGTCACGCATATCTACGAAAATTAATCCACCTAGGTCACGGCGTTTTTGCACCCAACCTTTTAATACTACTTCTTGCCCTTCATGTGCAGCCGTTACTTCGCCACACGCATGTGTTCTTTGTGCCATTTTTTATTCCTCCGCTTACTATTTGTTTTCTAAAATATATTGAACAAGGTGACCAAACTCAATTTTTTGTTGATCTCCAGTTGCCATTGCTTTCACATTCACTGCTTGCTCTTCAATCTCTGACTCACCCAGCACAATAACAAATTTTGCATTGGCACGATCGGCTGCTTTCATTTGCGCCTTCATTTTGCGGTCTAAATAATCCATATCCGCTGAAATCCCTTTTGCACGGAATGAACTCACTAACTCTACTGCTTTTGTTTTCGCTTCTTCGCCCATTGCGACAACATACATATCTAAACCAGCTTGAATATCTAATGTCACACCTTCTGCTTCAAGTGCTAATAATAAACGTTCAATGGATAATGCGAAGCCAATACCCGGCATATCCGGACCACCAACTTCTTCCACTAAACCATTATAGCGACCACCACCACAGAGCGTCGTAATCGCACCGAAACCAGATGAAGTCGACATAATTTCAAAAGCCGTGTGGTTATAATAATCTAATCCGCGCACTAAGTTTGGATCCACCTCATAAGAAATACCTAAAACGTCTAAATAACTTTTTACTTGCTCAAAGTATTGTGCTGATTCCCCTGTTAAATAGTCCGTTAATGCAGGTGCTGTTGACATTAAGCTATGATCACGGTCCACTTTACAATCTAAAATACGCAGTGGATTTTTCGCTAGGCGATTTTGGCAATCTGAACAAAATTCTCCGATAGACGGCTCAAAATGCTTAATCAATGCTGTACGGTGTGCATCGCGTGTTTCCTTATCACCTAATGAATTAATAACAAGCTTTAAATCTTTTAGCCCGACTGAACTGTACACATCCATTGCTAATGCAACCACTTCTGCATCAATCGCTGGATCCGCTGAACCAATCGCCTCTACACCGAACTGAACGAATTGACGATAGCGACCTGCTTGTTGACGCTCATAACGGAACATTGGACCTGAATAATAAAGCTTCACAGGTTGATCCGCTTGCCCATACATTTTATGTTCGACATAAGAGCGTACTGCCGAAGCCGTTCCCTCTGGACGTAATGTTAATGAACGTCCACCACGGTCCTCAAACGTGTACATTTCTTTTTGAACTACATCTGTCGTTTCTCCAACGCTGCGCTGGAAAAGCTCTGTCGACTCAAAAATTGGTGTGCGCAGTTCGTTATATCGATATACATGACATAACTGTCGAATTTTCTCTTCAACTAATTGCCACTTTTCTGATTGTCCCGGTAAAATATCTTGCGTTCCTCTAGGTACTTTAAAGCTCATTGCAAGCTCCCCTTTCATCTATGCCTCATGATTTTATCCATTAAAAAAAGCTCTCGCCCCTTGCAAAATAATTGCAAGGGACGAAAGCTCAATGATAACTTCCGCGGTTCCACCCTAATTGATGTATTGCTACATCCTCTCGAATTCGGATAACGGCCGATTCCGTCTTTCCCTACGATTTCAAAGTTGAAATTTCGGGAAAACGCCTCTCAAGTGTTGTTCACATGTTACATTCTGTAGGAAAGATTTCAGCCTGTGTCTTTCCCTCTCTTGTCAGCTTTGGTAACTGCTACTTTTTTGGTCATTGGCATTGTTTCATTTGTTAAATTAACACTAATCTTAATGATGTCCGCACCAGTTGTCAACCATTTTAAAAAAACTATATATTTTCTAGTACTTTTGATTTTATAATAGAGAGACCATATAAGTAAAATTGATGATAAAAAAATTATATTCTAGGAGAATAAAAATGCGTAAAAGAAAATTAATGATAAGTCTCATCTTTCTACTTTTATTGACAACACTCTTCCCAAGCATGCCGACGATACATAATGTATTCGCAAATGACGAGGATCTCATTGTCAATGCTGAGATTTTGTATTTACGTGAGGGACCTGGTTTATCTTATCCGATTATTGAGACGTTGCAAGATGGACAACCATTAACAGCGCTTTCTAAACAAGATGACTGGATTCAAGTACGGGCTGGCGAGCTGGAAGGTTGGGTCGCTTCATGGCTTGTGAAATCATCCGAAAAACCTACCGCGGCATCTATTCAAAAAACGGTCATAGCGCAGGTGGATTCGTTAAATTTACGTGCAGAGCCTTCCCTTTCTGCTGCTATCTTAACAAAATTAGCGTCTGGAACAGAAGCACAATTTTTGAAAGAACAGCAAGATTGGGTTCAAATTCAGTACGGTGAGTATACCGGCTGGGTTTCGGCCAATTATGTGACGATCAATGATGCCACGGTGTTAGAAATGCCTGCTTCAAAAACGGAACAAAAAGAAGAGCCTAAAAATGCCTCAACAACATCAACATTGACTGAAAATGATCCGAATACGTTTACGATTACGGTCAATGAAGTAAATGTTCGAAAAAAAGCGGATTTAACGTCCAAAAAATTAGGAACTGCAAAAATTGGTCAGCAATTTAAAGTGATTAGCCGCGATCATAATTGGGTTCAAATTGAGTATGAAAATAAGAAGAAAGGCTGGGTTTACAGCTTTTACGGCACGTTTACAAAGCAAGATTTGCAACAAGATTTGGAGAGCACAACGAAAGAAGCCGAGAAAGTTACGATTATTTATAATGGTACCAATTTACGCGAAGCAACCTCTACTGCGTCCAATGTCGTGGCTCGTGTAGATGCAGGGCAAACGTACCCCATTATCGAAACACAAGATGATTGGTACAAAATTGCACTAGAAGATGGACAAGAAGCGTACGTTGCCAATTGGGTTGTCACGACGAATACAGAGGTCATTCAAACTTCACGCGATAAGGAAAAAGATAAAGCAAAGCGTAAAAAGGGTTCACTAAAAGGGTTAACTATTGTTCTTGATGCAGGACATGGTGGCAATGACCGCGGGACAACAGGCGCAAGAGGCACCGATGAAAAGGATATTACGATCAAGACAGCCGAACTTTTGAAATCTAAGCTGCAAGCTGCTGGTGCAGACGTCATTATGACACGTGAATCAGATGTTTTCATTGACCTTAGAAAGCGTGTTGCCGTTTCTCATCAAGCAGACGCCGATGCTTTTATTAGTATTCATTATGATGCGTTGGAAGATAGCTCTGTACACGGATTTACAACGTATTACACAAATGGCTATCAAAAAGAATTAGCTGAATATGTGCATGCGGGTATTGCCTCAAAAGTCACTTTAAAGGATCGAGGCGCACGCTTTGGCGATTATTTAGTGCTACGAGAAAACCGACAAAATGCGATTTTACTAGAGCTTGGTTATTTAAGTAATCCTACAGAGGAACGTGCGATTACGACGGATTATTATCGTGAACAAGCGACACTCGGAATTTATCAAGGATTACTGAACTACTTTGATGCACAATTAGATGAATAAGCAAAAAGCCCCTTTTTATTAATTAAAAGGGGCTTTTTTCGTTACGCTTGAATCGTTTGATAAATATAAAACATTTCATCTTTATTCATAATTTTCGGTACAGGATATAACGGATTCGCTTCATTCAATGCACGTTCAACCATTAAAGGGACATCGCGATTCACAATGCCTTCAATTTTCGTTGGAATGCCCATTCGTTCATTTAATTGCTCAATTGCCTCGATGAAAAGACTAGCCTTTTTCTCTTCGCTGTCGCCAAATTGCCCTATGCCTACTATATTGGCTAACTCCGCTAATGGCTTCGCTGCTGAATCACCATAAAATTTTAGAACATGCGGTAAGATGACGGCATTCGCAAGTCCATGTGGCACATTATAAAAACCGCCTAATGTATGCGCAATTGCATGTACATTGCCAACATAAGCACGCGTAAAGGCCAACCCCGCTAAATACGATGCCCGCTGCATTTGAGTTCGAGCAATTAAATCACTCCCATCTTCGTAAGCCTTATATAAATAGTTAAATATTATTTTGACCGCTTCTCGTGAAAATTTTCTCGTTTCTTCTGTATTGCTACGTCCTATATATGCTTCCACGGCGTGTGTCAAGGCGTCCATCCCCGTTGTCGATGTAATGCCTTTTGGTAAATTAATCGTTAATAATGGATCTAACACAGCATAATGAGGGATGAGTACCGGATCCATAATGGCGAATTTTTCATATGTTTCACTATTTGATATGACTGAAGCAATCGTTCCTTCACTTCCAGTTCCCGCTGTTGTTGGTACGGCAATTAACGTTGGCATGTCTTTTCGAACTTTGAATAAGCCTTTCAATTGTGAGAGCTCTTTATCTGGTCGCGCAACTCTCGCTGCAATCGCTTTCGCACAGTCTATCGGTGAACCTCCGCCAAATGCAATAATCGCTTCACATTGCTCAACGTGATACAGCATCAATGCCTCTTCCACATTATGAATCGTTGGGTTTTGTACCGTTTCATCGTATATCGTATAGTGAATTCCATCTGCATTGAATGCTTCTAGAAGTGGGTCCATTAGCTGTAATTTCGTAATTCCTTTATCCGTTACAATCAATACACGGTTATACTCGAGACCTTTTACTAATTCTGGTAGTTTTAACAGGCTATCTGGACCTTCTAACAGTACGGGCTTGCGCCAATTTAATAATTTCATCCCTACTTTCATGGAGCTTTGAAAAGTTCTACAATACGTTTGATACATATAATCCGCACCTTTCCAAAAATTAGTATTTACTTTTTTATATACTAATTCCTCACTATTATCAATACTTTCCATTCGCTAAATTTAGACATAAACGCTCATTACTTGGTTAATCGTCCTCATCAGAATTGGGCATTTTGGACGTAAAAAAACGAATCCACGTAAATGATGGATTCGCTTAGTTTATTGTTCTGCAAATAATACTTTATCGGCAAATGAGATGGGCTGGTCTTCGAAGTCTTTTTCACTCATTGCAATGACCGATACATCGATACGTAATTGTTTGAGTGTTTTTCCGATGTCGTTTTTAGAAAGGGCTGCCACATCTGTATAATGATTATCCGTAATAATGATGAGTTCTGCGTCGTTTTGAATTGGGCATTTCTGCAATAATTCCCGTGCTTTCATTAATGCAGGTAAAATTTGCGCCTCTCCTCCCTTATTCCCATCAATAAAATCGGAAAAAAGTTGCGGTTGTAAGTGGGCATGGTGGAAATAGAGCGGCTTTCCAACGGTTTGACCAAATGGAATAACCACTAAATCACGCTGTTGACGTGCACACAAATTAAATATCGGCAAAATTGTCGCTTTACAAAAGGCTTGCATAGTTTTCATCGCATCCGATTGCTGGAGCGCAATGACGATGGGCGAATACATTTTTCCTTTTTGCCCAAACGGTACATAATAAATATTATCAGATACAATTGTTTGCTCTTTCATCAATTGACTATAGGTTTCCGGTGGTAATAAAACGTCCTTATCTTGGATTTTAGGCATCATTGCTTCGAGTTCAACAATCGATTCTTGTAACGTACTGGCAATTACTACGATTTCTTTAAATTGCGCATTGTGTTGAAAATGGGCGATAAATTGTTGCTGTTCCTGCTCATGTAAGGCCTGAAATGCGAAATGGCTATATAAAAAATGAAGAATCTCATCGGTTAATTGTGTATTCATATTCTCTGTCATGCGAAACCCTCCTACAGTTTTTAATGAAACAAAATTAGTATACCGAAGTAATGCGCCGAAAAATAGCAATTCAAACCGAAAGTGAGCGAAAATAAGCGAATTACATCAAAAATGTGAAATGTCCCACTCAGGTATCCGTGTAATTTGATCACATGCAAAAAAACGGCACCCAAAATTCAGATGCCGTTCCATACAAATTGCGTGTATGTAATTACGTTTCGGATTGAATCCCGCTGAATTCAATCCCTATTTGCCACTCACCCTAAAACTTATAGAAATAGGGATTTTTCGCTGATGCAAAAATCAATTACGCCAAGGCGTAATTGCGTCCAGATTTTTTTCGAGCTCGCTCATTGGGGATGTTAGCCTAAGTTCGTCGCGTCCATGCGACAACGGCTAACTGACCTGCATCACGCAGGCCTCTCTTAAAAATCTGTGACATCCGCTGGGGGCATTAATTTAATTCATCAGGGGTTAGCCCCTAATGCATTAAATTAAAGTTTCTTTGTTAAACCGTGTAATGTATCTTTTAATTCACGATCGTGCCCAGAAAGCTCGATTAAGTTTTGTAAACGCTCATGTAAAACTGGGCGCTCAATTACTAATTGCTCATCTAATACTTGCACTAATAATTCAATAACCATACGGTCACGAACGTTTAACGCTTCTTCTACACGCTCAGGTGCGATTGCATATTCTTTTACTTTTTTCGCCATTTAAAAACAGCCTCCCTTTTGTTTATACAACGTTATTTTAGCACAGGCATATGAAGTTTTGTAAAAATAATTTTAATTTCAATTTAACCTTTATCCTATTTATGCAAATAACCTAGTAGCAAGAGAAAATCAAATCTTTTTCGAGCAATTCAGGATCATTCAATAAATGATACAAATTCTTCTGTTGGCTTGCGATAACCTCGGAAATTTCTGCTGCTCTCTTTTTCTTTACCAATCGTAACCATTAAAGCAATTTCATGCGTATCTGGAATTTCTAATATTTCACGAACTTTGTCCTTGTCAAAGCCAATCATCGGACATGTATCTAAGCCGCGATTTTTTGCAGCCAACATGAACATCATGGCAGAAAGTGACGCATTTCGAATCGCTTCCTCTTTCATAAATTCTTCGCCGCGCCCTTCATAAAACGCTGTATTTTCTTCGATCATTTGTTGTAACTGTGTTTCATTTATAATACCTAAATCTACCATACCTTGATTAATGCAAGCGGTTTGTTTATAAGCATAACGATCCGCTATTACTATAATAACTCCAGAAGCGGAATGTACTTTATATTGCCCATAAGCTGCTTCACGAATTTTTTCTTTTGTTTCCTCATCCAAAATAACTACATATTCTGTATGCTGAAGATTGAATGCTGATGGCGCGAGTTTGACTTCATCAAAGACTGGCTTTAAATCTGCTGCTGTAAGCTTGACCCCTTTTATATAATTATTTGCCGAACGTCGTTTATCGATTAATTTTGAAAATTCCATAACTCCATCCCTACTTTCATTTATCTCGATACTATTTATCTTTAATTAAAGATAATTTTACCATAGAAGTTAAACCCTTTCAACAGGATGATGAATGAATGCCAGTTATACACCTCTTATTTATCATGAACTTTATGCTTTTGTGAGACGCTTTCATGATTAAAAGCGCATTCGTGATGTTTATTTTGAAGAGTAAATACATACATAAAACTATTATGCCGAGGCGTAATTAAAGCCTGAATCAGCTTTAAGCGTGTATTTAGCTCATAGTAAATAAAAATGAGAGTTTTCTTCTTAACAATGTAAAAAAGGTATTTTGATTTTGAGTCAAAATACCTTTTTTTGTTTAAAGCTCGTATTTCTTTACTTTTTCAATGATTTTTTCATACACTGGCACCATATGCTGCTCAGCGCATTTTTCGGCTAAGTCGTCAATTCGAATCCAACCGACTGCGCTATTTTCATCAAGCTTTGCGTGTAAACTTTCCTCATCTGATACTTCAAATACGTATGTCGCATTGAAATGTAAATGAGGTGATACATAACTTCCATTTTTCATATGGCCTATAACTGTCAAAATATCTAAAGCAATCATATTTTCTGTAATCACATGGACTTTTGAAACACCCGTTTCTTCCATCACTTCTTTTTGCGCAACTTTTAGTAAATCAGGCTCGCCATCCGCATGCCCGCCTGCCCAGCTCCATGATTGATAAATATTATGATACACCATGAGTACATGCGTACGTGCAGGGTTGAATACGAGCGCAGATGCCGTAAAATGGAGAATTTCATTATTGCGCGTTAACACATCGGATAATGTAGTCATTACACGTAAAATTATGTCACGATCCTTTTGCTCCTGCTCATTATACGGCTCATATAATTCAATTTGGTCATGTAAATTCATAAGGAACCCCCCTTGTATGAATGATCATTACGATTCAGAAAGTTATGCCCACCTTCGTTCTAATTAAGAAATTAAAGTTTTGACTGCTTTTGAAATCGCGGCACCATCTGCTTTTCCAACTAATAATGGCTTGGCAATTTTCATTGCATCGCCCATATTCATGCCCGCTGAAACGCCTGCTTCTTGTAGTGCAGAACGGATTTCCTCTTCAGAAAATTGCTTCGGTAAGAAACTTTTTAAAATCGTTAATTTCGCTTCTTCTTTTTCAATTAAATCTGCACGCTCTGCTTTTTGTGCGCCTTCAAGTGATTGATTTGTTTGCTTAATTTCACGATTAATAATAGCGATTTCTTCTTCCGGAGAAAGCACGGCACCCTTTTCCTTTTCCGCTAAATCTAATGCCGATTTTACTAATGTTAAAACACCTTTTGCTAAGACATCCTTATCTCTCATCGCTTGCTTTAATTGTTCAAATACTACTGTTTTCATCATGTTTAACTGCTCCTTTACTTATGGATTTTGAATAATCATAATCAGTTTTTACTTTACTCATTCACATTGTATCACGGAAGTAAACATGGAATAAATTACTTTGTGACATTTTCTTCGATTAATGCTTTCAATTGTTTACTACTCCTTTGATACATTATCCAAACTTCAGGCTGACCAAATGGCATAATGATTAATTGTTTCCTTGTATTTTCCCAAATCGTATAGGAAGTATCATTGACGTGGACAATGTATAATGGTTTGTCATAATTTATATTGATAAACATATTGGCTTCCCACGCTGCATTTTCAAGTAAGTGCTCCATTTGTTGGCGTGCATCATCCGCAAATGTCACTTCTTGAATTTCACTCGCCCGCTCATTCGGTAAAAGTACTTCAATGTCTTCAGATAATGAAATTGCCTGCTCATTTAATTCATCAACAACACTCGTACCTAAATTTTTCAACTTAATATAATCGCCTACTTGTACAGGTACTTCGTCACCATTAAGTATCCATGAGGCGTATTTTTCTTCTGGTTGATTAAAAATTTGTTCATCTGTAAGTGTCGTTAGTTCCTGCGCTGTCATATTTTCAATAAAATAAAACATGCTTCCATTCACCGATGCGACGACACCAGTTGTTGGCATTTGACTTGAATCATTCATTACTTTAATTTGATGCTTCTGCTGAAACTGTTCGATTTCTTTTGCAAAATGCTGTTCCATATAACGTGTTGCTTGCTGATTTGTGTATTCGCTTGCAATAATATCGTTCATGACCGGAAATTTTTTATACCATTCATCATTTAATTTTGTTCGATAAATTTGTAGTTCAATAATCGTTAATAATAGCTGCTCATTAAATTGTTTTTGACTAATATTGCCCTTCTCTAATGTTTGCTGCTTTAAATTTTCTTGGTCTGGGTATTGGCTATAAACTTCAAATTGCTCTTTGTATTCTTCAGCGCTATATGTTAGATCATACTTTTTTGCGAGTTCCAAAACACCGAGCGCTTGTAAATAATTGTAAAAGCCATTTTCTTTATTAAAATCACTATTTCTCCACGAGATTTGCTCACTCGCTACATAAAACTCATACAATAGCTCATTTTTTTCAATGCTTGACCTCGCCTGTTTCGTATCAACGCTGAACTCTGTCATATACCAGCTTGCCATTAGCATCATAAACAGACATAAAATACCCACTGGAATAAGAAAAAACGGCTTTTTTCGTTTTGGTGATTTGTGATACAGTAATTTATTTTTTAATCGTTGCTCGCTCTCTTTCATATCCCCTGTCACTTCATTTAAAGCACGTTTATAATCATTCATGATTCAGCACCTCCCATTGCCCTTCTAATGTTGGCCTTAACTGCTCTCGTGCGCGTCGTAATTGGGTTTTCACTGTGTTTTCTGGTATCTCTAACAGTTCCGCTACCCGCTGAATTGACAGCTCTTCATAGTAGTACAATATAATGGGCTCACGATATTTTAATGGCAGTTTTAAAATCGCTGCCCCAATTTTTGAACGCTCCTCTTGCTGCACAACATGATCTGGGTCCGACGTTTTCATCCACCATTTCGTTTGTAATTGGATTTTTTTATATGCCCAGCTTTTTAAGTAGTCCTTGCTTTTATTAATGGTCATCATCGTTAAATAAGCTTTTATTTGACCACGTTCTTCGTAATTGGATTGATAAAATTTGATTAGCACATCTTGTACGACATCTTCCGCGGCAGCTTGATTTTTCAAATAAAAATAGGCAAGTCGTAATAAATGATTGCTGTATTCCTCGATAATTTGCTCTAATTCCAAATCCCTCTCCCCCTTCCCACTTGATAAACGATTGTCACAGGTTGTACGTTTCAAAAAATTGTATTTTCTATTATTTTACATGAAAAACAAAAAAGCATAAGAAGAAAAATCCTCTTATACTCGAGTCCATCAATTATTTAATTCATAATGCTTACCTTTGACTAAGTAAAATAAATGCTCGGCGATATTCGTTGCATGATCTGCACAACGTTCTACATAGCGGCAAATAAACGATAAATTCGTAATTTGCGCGACATGCTCATTCGAAACATTCAGCTTCAATAAATGACTAATCGTACTGCCGTATAATTCATCGACCTGGTCATCTAGCTCGGCAATTTCCTTTGCTTTTACCGTATTTTCTTCAATGAATGCTTCAATAATATGGCGAAGCATAGACACGGTTTTATGGAACATTTCTTCTATCGGTTCTACACTTGTTATAAACGAATCTTTACCTATTCGAATCGTATCTTTCGCGATATTTACTGCATAGTCACCTACTCGCTCCATATCGGACGCTGCTTTAATAACAACAATTAAACGGCGTAAATCCGTAGCGACCGGCTGCTGCTTAGCCAGTAATAAAATCACACGGTCATTAATCGCTTCCTCTAAATGATTAATTTGCGTATCCATATCAATGACAGTCAGTGCTAAATCAATATCTTTTGTCAAAAATGCTTTAAATGAAAGCTCTAATGCATCGACACTTTTATCGCACAGCTCCATTAAATCTTGCTGTACCGCAATTAAATCATGTTCAAAACGCTCACGAACCATTGTTTCCACTCACCTTTCCCTTATCCAAATCGACCAGAAATATAATCTTCCGTACGCTGATCACTCGGAGTTGAGAAAATTGTATCGGTTTGGTCAAATTCAATTACTTCGCCGTTTAAGAAAAATGCAGTCTTATCTGAAATACGCGCCGCCTGCTGCATGTTATGCGTAACGATGACAATCGAATAATTTGCTTTCATTTCTTGAACAAGCTCTTCTACTTTTAATGTTGAAATCGGGTCAAGTGCACTTGTTGGCTCGTCCATTAAGATGACATCTGGCTCAATCGCTAAACAACGTGCGATACAAATACGCTGTTGCTGACCACCTGATAAGCCATATGCATTTTGATTCAGACGATCCTTTACTTCATCCCAAATCGCTGCCCCTCGCAATGACTTTTCAACAATTTCGTCTAAAATTTTCTTATTTTTAATCCCATGAATACGTGGTCCATAGGCGATATTGTCATAAATTGATTTCGGGAACGGATTCGGCTTTTGGAACACCATCCCTACTTTTGTACGCAATTCCTCTACTTCATAGCCTTTTTCAAAAATATTGCGACCACGGTAGTTCACTTCACCATTTGTACGGACAATCGGAACAAGCTCTACCATACGATTCAACGCTTTAATATACGTTGATTTCCCACAGCCTGAAGGACCAATAATTGCCGTTACTTCATTTTCCTTCATATCTAAATTGATATCCTTAAGCGCATGATGCTCGCCGTACCAAAGATTGAAACCCTTCGATTCCATGACAGTAGATTGCTCATTTAGCTGAATAATTGGACTTTTCGACTGTTGTTTCTCTAAGATTTGAACCAATTTTTCCATCTCCTAATAACGTTTTTGGAATTTATTTCGAATGAACACCGCAATGGAGTTCATAAAGATCAGTACCGCCATTAAAACAATAATTCCCGCTGATGCTACGTACTGGAACTCTTCTTGTGGACGTTTTGCCCAGTCGAAAATTTGCATCGGTAATGCGGTAAAGGTGTCTAGCATGCCTGTCGGTAAAAATTGTAGAATGACCGGAATCCCGATAACAACAAGCGGTGCCGTTTCCCCAATCGCACGTGATAATGCTAATATACTGCCCGTTAAAATTCCTGGAATGGCTGCTGGAATTACTACACGAATAATCGTTTGCCATTTTGTAGCCCCCATCCCGTACGAAGCTTCCCGCTGCTCTTTCGGTACAGAACGAATCGCCTCTTGTGCCGCTACGATAATAACAGGTAATATGAGCAAACTCATTGTTAGTCCTGCAGCTAAAATACTTTTCCCCATACCGAGCATACGAACGAATATCGTTAAACCAAGTAATCCAAATACAATCGAAGGAACACCTGCTAAGTTTGAAATGTTCATGCGAATAAAATCATTCAATTTATTTTTCTTTGCGTATTCCTCTAAATAAATGGCTGTACTTACCCCTAAAATAATCGAAACAGGTGCTACAACTGACATTAAATAGAGCGATCCAACTAATGCCGCTTTTATCCCTGCATTTTCAGGTATGCGCGATGCAAAGTTTGTTAGAAAGTCAAAGTTTAAATAGCCTATTCCTTGTGAAAAGATTCGGTATAATAAAATGGCCAGTGCGATTAATGCAAAGCTCGTTGCTGCAATAAATACACCTTTCCAAACTCGATTCCATACGAGGCGTTTATTCATTCGCTTCATCACATGTTCCTGTTGTAAATAGCGCATTTTAATACTCCTCTCTGAATCGTTTTGAAATATAGCCAGCTAATAAGTTCATTGTTAATGTAAAGATAAATAATGTGAAACCTACAGCATAAATAGAGTAATAAATCGTCGTACCATATCCTGCATCACCCGTCGTTACTTGTACGATGTAGGCTGTCATCGTTTGAATCGAATCCGTCACACCAAAGTCAAATCTCGGTGTCGAGCCGCCTGCTAACGATACAATCATTGTTTCCCCAATAGCACGAGATACGGCAAGAACAATCGATGCAATAATACCCGATAATGCAGCTGGTAAAACGACTTTTAACGATACTTCTAGTTTCGTAGCTCCTAAACCAAGTGCTCCTTCACGAATCGATTTCGGGACAGAGCTCATCGCATCTTCAGACATCGAAGCAATCATCGGTAATACCATAATGCCAACGACAATCCCCGGACTCACTGCATTAAATATTTTTAAACTAGGAATAATGGCTTGTAAAATGGGTGTAACAAATGTTAATGCAAAGAATCCGTAAACAATGGTCGGTACACCTGCTAACACCTCTAATATTGGTTTAATCGTTTTGCGAACGCGCTCTGATGCGTATTCACTTAAATAAATAGCTGCACCTAAACCAAATGGAACTGCAACTAATATGGCGATCAATGTCACTTTAAATGTCCCTATTATAAGAGGTAATACTCCGTAAAGTGGCTCTTTACCTGAAAACGGAAGCCATTCCTTACCGAATAAATAATCCGTGATGGAAACACGAGTAAAAAATTCTACTGTCTCAAATATTAATGTGAAAACAATCCCAAAAGTCGTAAGTACCGAAATGGATGCTGCTAAAAATAGGCCCATAGGTATTATTTTTTCGATTACTTTCTTTCCTTTGCGATTGCGAGACTTGGCAATTAGCTGCTGTATCGGTGATGACTCTTGCTGCTTAGAAGTCATGGGTAAAACTCCTTCCATAGTTAAGAAGAAAAAATGCGGGGCAGGACATCTACCCCACACGCTTTTCTAGCAATATTATTTTAAACCTTCTAATGTTTTTAAGCCTTCTTCATATTTTTCTTCTGGAAGACTTACATAACCAACTACTTCAGCCATTGTCCCTGCATGCTCTAAAGAGAATTTCGTAAAGTCATAAACTGCTTCATTATCTTTAATTGCACTGTTTTTAACATAAACGAATAGTGGACGAGATAATGGTGAATATTCACCTGATTCGATTGTATCGTTCGTCGGCTCTACGCCATCAACAGATACGACTTGTAACTTGTTTTGGTTTTCTAAGTAATACGCATAACCAAAGTAACCAATCGCGTTTTTATCTGCTGTAATCCCTTGTACTAATACGTTGTCATCTTCAGATAATGTCGCACTTTTCACAATATCTTCACCGTCTAAAATGACTTCATCAAAGTAGTCATACGTACCTGAGTCAGCTCCTGGTGAGTAGAAAACGATTTCTTCAGCTGGCCAAGAAGGATCGATATCTGACCATTTTTTTGTTGTGCCGTCTTCAACCCAAATTTTCTTTAATTGATCAACTGTTAAATCCTTTGCCCATGTATTTTCTGGGTGAATTACTACTGATAAACCGTCGTAGGCTAATTCAAATTCTGTGAAATCAATGCCTGCTGCCTCTAATTTTTCTTTTTCTTCATCTTTAATTGGGCGAGATGCATTTGAGAAATCTGTTTCACCATTGATGAATTTTTCGAATCCGCCGCCTGTACCCGATACACCAACAGATACGCGTACATCTTTCTGTACACCTGCGTACTCTTCAACTAACGCTTCTGTAATTGGGGCTACCGTAGATGAACCATCACCTGCAACTGTACCTGCTAATTGTGCATCGCCTGCTTGTGCTTGATCTGTACCAGTTTTTGCAGGTTGTGTTGTATCACCTTCTCCACCACATGCACCTAATAGTAATGCTGATCCAAGTAATGCTGTTGATGTTAAGTACTGCCACTTTTTCATTTGTAATTCCTCCGCTTGTTTTTAAAATTAATTTTTCTTACAGTTCTCACTATAATGATAATTTGTTGAGAGGATGTATTTGATTCGTAAAGGATATGTAAAGGATTGTTCGAATTGTAAACTGAGAGGGGGTAGATTGTTATTGGAACCAATCCGCTATCATGGTAATTCGTTTCACGCATATTAAAAATCCACCACTTTGTATGTGCAAAGTGGTGGATTTTTAATTTAGGACTCTAGTAGTTACATAAAAATTTCTATTGTACTTTCTTAACACTAGCAATATCGGCCAGTTTGATTTCTTGTTCCTGTATTTTAGATGGTTCCTTTTTTGTTTTGATCGTCGCAATATGTAATAAAATCGTTTTTGCATCTTTTTCTTTTGCATAGCCTTCAAACTTAGCATTATATATAATCGTACCGTCCTTTAATGTTACGGTCGCTTTTTTAGCGCTCACTAATTCTCGTAAAAAAGGATATTTATTGACATTTCGTTCACGCTCAGCACGGACTAATCTTGGTCCTAATGAATAGATAATTAATTCAAAAATAAAAACATATACAACTGTTGTTAAAATGATCACCCATATTGATATATTCATGGATGCTAGAATAATGGCATTACTAATAGCACCTAAAAAAACGATTCCGTGCGATATTTTATTTCTCATTATCAATCACCTCATATAGTAATAGCTTTCTATAAAAATTTTCTACTTTTAAGCAGGTTTTCTTAAATAAAGGTAAAAATCCCGTAGCTATTAACTACGGGATTAAATTTTACTCAGTTACCGTTTTTACTTCTTCATCTTCATCTAGCTTTTCATCAGAAGCTTTAATGATTGGTTTATCTACTTTACTAGAAGACAATCCTTCCTCCGCATATTTTTGCTTTAACTCAAAATATGCATCAACTAATTCTCTCGCTGCTAAATTCGCATGTGGTAAGTAGTTATTCTCAAAAATCGTCGTTGCCCATGGGAAAATAATCGCATATGCAATTTCTGGATCTTCAAAAGGTGCATATCCTACATGGACGATATTAATCGTATCCGTACCGTATTTTTCCTCTTGAGGCCCATAATAAACTACTTGGGCAGTACCTGTTTTACCAGCACCTGTGTAATCTGCTGTTGCAAACTGTTTACGTGCTGACCCATGTGAGCCAAAATAAACGCGGCGTAAGCCTTCTTGAACATGTTTAATTTCTTCTTCACTATTTTCAATACGGTTTAAAATCGTTGGTGTTACTTCCTCAACTACTTGACCTAAATTTTCACCATCTTTAGAAGGTTTTCGAATTTCCTTCAGCATGCGCGGCTGTATACGATAGCCACCGTTAGCAATCGTCGAAATATATTGCGCTAATTGCATGGTTGTATACGTATCAAACTGACCAATCGCTAAGTTTAGTAATTTGACATCCGTATCAGGATCGGCCTGATAACCAACCGCTTCGCCAGGTAAATCAACACCAGTAGGTACACCTAATCCAAACTGGGCAAATTCATTGCGCATTGTTTGTAATGTACCATCTGCTAAACTAAATCGCATGCCTGGTGAATATGTTCTTCCTCCGATACCCATTGCAATTTTAAACATGTATACGTTGGAAGATCGCTCTAATGCTGTTAAATCATCCAACATAACGCTGCCATTCTTATTAAATAATGTATTTAGTGTAATATTCCCGATTTTCATTGGTGCATCAAGCATAACCGTCCCCGGTGTAATGACGCCTTCGTTATAGCCCATTAAAACCGTCGCAGCTTTTACTACAGAACCTGCTTCATAAGCCGTTGTAAAAGTACCATAAGAATAATCGACAATATATGGCTTGCCTGTTTCTTCATCCTTTTCGATTTTCTTTCCTACTACTGAAAGCAGTTCACCCGTTTTTGGATTCATTGCAACCATAAAGCCACGATCTAATAACTCAGATCCTCCTTTAGACTTTAAATCTAATAACTGGCGCTCTAAAATTTCATCCGCTTTTTGTTGCAGTTCAATGTCAATCGTAGAAACTAAATCTTTTCCAGGTTCTCCGTCGTATGTTGTAACGGTTTCGACAACCTGACCTTTTTTATTCGTTAAGTTTTTGACTATTGATTTTTCACCTTGTAAAATTTCTTCGTATTGTGCTTCAAAATAACTTTCGCCAACACGATCATTTCGCGAATAATCGCGTGCTAAATAGTGATTTAAGTCGGATTTCGGAACCCCTTTACTCGGCACAGTCGTTCTTCCTAAAACCGCTAACGGTGATAATCGAACGCGCTTCCAATCCGTTGTCGTATTCACACCTGGCAAGTCCGTTAAATTTTCGGAAACACGTGCAAATTCATCGTCCGTCACATTTTCACCTTTAATAATTTGTGGAGATAAATTATAGCCGGTCATCATTTCGCGATAAATCGCTAAAACTTCCAGGTCAAAATCTGTCATCTGAGCTAACTCTGCATCTGTTATCCGCTCACGAATTCGTCGGTCATACTCGGCATTGAGCTCCTTTTTTTCGAGTTCTTCATGCTGTTCTTGGAATTCGTCCATTTCTTTTTTTGTTACTTTTGCTTTCGCTTCTTCATTATTTAGTAGTATCCAGAAGTCCAATTTATCGCGCTGTGTTATTTTATCAGTTGGCTGTTCGATTAAATGAGCTAACTTATTCGCAACTTCTAGCATATCCGCTTGTTTCGTCGTTTGCATTTTCGTGTAAGTAATCGCATTTTCTGGTTGATTGTCAATTAAAATTCGGCCATAGCGGTCAAAAATTCGTCCCCGCGGTACACTTGTATTTACTCGTACTTCTTCTTTTTGCTCTAATTTACGTACATAATCGTCTCCCTTGACAATTTGTAAATAGCCAAGTCGGAAAATTAATAAAGAAAACAGTACAAATATTGAAAAGAAAAGGACGTTCATTCGAAAAGTTAAACTGGCACGATGTGTTGCCTTCGGATTCGATGTACGATTTTGCGGTATTTTTCGCAATATAAACTCCCCTTACTTTTTATAATCCCTTAAACTTAACATAGTCATGTCTTATTAGTATAACACTGTGATTGCTTTGAAAAAAGGGCGTAGTTTACATTAAGACGGTTTGAAAAAAATAAAGGTTTCCAATTTAGATTGATTCGGTCAAAATGATAATAAAATGTTTCATTTGAGGTGAAAAAATGGCTTTTTTAGCAGTTGGAATCGGTGGCGCATTCGGTGCATTGTTGCGTTTTTCATTAAGCGAATGGATGCTCGTTTCAAACGGCTTTCCATACATTACATTAAGTATCAATTTAGTAGGGAGTTTTTTGCTCGCCTATTTACTTTTACGCCAAACAATCTTAAAAAGTCCACTCCTAAAATTAGGGGTGACTACTGGTTTTTTAGGCGGCTTTACGACCTTTTCTACATTTAGTTTAGAAGCTTTGACGTTTTTACAGCAGCAAATGTATGGAAGTGCCCTTATTTATGTCGGTTGTAGTAGCATTGGTTGCGTACTGGCAAGTTATTATGGATTTCGATTCGCTAAAAGGGGTGAACAAAGATGATCTATGTTGCACTAGGTGGCTTTTTCGGAGCCATTGCGCGTTACGGATTAAGCCAATTCATTCGTACCACTTTTAATACAACCTATCCGTTTGCTACATTTTTTATTAATTGTTTCGGTTCATTTTTCATCGGCATTGCAGTTGGACAAGGCTTTTCAACATCGGTTCAACTTTTTGCGGTCATTGGTTTTCTAGGAGCTTTTACAACCTTTTCCACATTTTCATTTGAAGTCATTCAATTAGTTGAAAAAAAACAGGCGAAAATGGCATTCCTTTATTTGCTAAGCTCCATTTTGATTGGCATTATAATGGCTTTTATTGGGTTTCAAATAAGTCAATAGACTAGCTAGAAATGTCCACAAACTAAGGCGGTTGGTTGTTAGAACAAGGATAATAAAAGCCTCTAATAGAATTAATATACGATAACTAAATGAATAAAATTGTGAATGCTAATAAGGTGGTTATCGGAGCAGAACAATATGTTAATAACCCTGGATGGTTACATACTCAGAAAGAAGAATTAAATTTATTAGACGAAAATACACGGCAAAATAGGTTTGATAAAAATTCAATTTCGGCTATTCTAGCTGAACACGTTTGGGAGCATCTTACATACGAAGAAGGTTTAAAGGCAGCAATAATATGTTTTAAATATCTAAAACCTTCTGGGTATATTCGGTGTGCAGTACCAGATGGCTATTTTCCTGACTCTTCCTACCAAAATACAGTTAAGGTAGGTGGCCCTGGACCTAAAGAACATCCAGCAGCGAGTCATAAAATAGTTTACAATTATAAAACGTTGATGAAAATGTTTGAAACCGTTGGATATAAGGTTAATTTACTAGAGTATTGTGATGAAGAAGGGCATTTTTATCAAAATAATTGGGATGGTGTGGATGGTGTAATTTTTCGTTCCAAAAAGTATGACCCTCGAAACCATGGAGACGATCTTGCTTTTCCTTCTTTGATTGTTGATGCCATGAAATCAATATAATTTAAAGTTTGTGAAGAAATGGACTTACAGTAATAACGACTTTAGTTGAATATTCGTATTCCGAAATAATCAAGCCTAATATAAAAATGAATAGCGATAAACAGTTTATACCTCGTATTTTGAATAAAATTTGTTCAAAATACGAGGTTTATTTTATCCAAAAATTGAGTATTATCGGCAAATTTTAATTAATCTTTTTTAATAACACTTAAATATTTCTGTAGGCTAGTACATCACAGTAGGCATAATACCCTGTCTGTTTCTATTGGTATTGAAAGGATTGTTGTAAAATCGTTATTTAGCGAGTTGCTGTTCATAGAGTGAGATCCAATGTTCCACCGTCATTTTTTGGCAAAGTTCTGCGATTAATTCGTACGGTATATGTTTTGTAGACGTCCACCGAATACAACTTTTCCCCATATTTAATTTCGTAGGTACGATTTCTTGATAGGCCTCTTGAAACCAGTGCAACAACTCAGGGTCGGCGTAAATACCCATATGATAAAGGGCTAAATGGCGTTTTTGTGGTGAGATACTTAAAAATGGTAAAGGTGTACCCGGTGTACAATGGTAACCTTTTGGATAAGTCGTGAGCGGTACACTATAAGCAATCATATTTCGATCCCGTGTCTTTTCAAATCCTTCAGGTAAGTTTTCATCTACAGTTGTCATTAATTTAACAAATGCATCATGCCATTTTTCATCTATTTCAGCGATAAATTCTTCAAACATAGAGCCACCTCATTTTCGATTATTTGATTCATATTTTACAGTATAACAGGAAAATATGGCATAGAAAAAACGCATGTTAAGTCATACTTAACATGCGTTTGAATGATTCTTATATTTTGTACCTGCCGCTTCGCTTTCGATACAGAAATAATCAAAATTGCATAAGCAATTTATATTATTTAGCAGCTTGGAATTTAGCTTCTACTACATCCCAGTTTACGATGTTCCAGAAAGCACCAATGTAGTCTGGACGACGGTTTTGGTAGTTTAAGTAGTAAGCGTGCTCCCAAACGTCTAAGCCTAGGATTGGCGTTTTGCCTTCCATTACTGGAGAGTCTTGGTTTGGAGTTGAAGTTACAGCAACTGAGTCACCGTCAACGATTAACCAAGCCCAGCCTGAACCGAAACGAGTAGTTGCAGCTTTAGCAAACTCTTCTTTGAAAGCGTCAAATGAACCGAATTTTGCATCGATTGCAGCTGCCACTTCGCCTACTGGAGTAGTTGAACCGCCTGGAGCGATTAATTCCCAGAATAATGAGTGGTTAGCATGTCCGCCACCGTGATTACGTACTGGAGTTTGTTTGTCAGCTGGAAGTGCATCGATGTTTGAGATTAACTCGATAAGATCTTTGCCTTCAAATTCAGTACCTTCTACTGCACCGTTTAAACCTAAAACATACGTGTTGTGGTGTTTCGTGTGGTGAATTTCCATTGTTTTTGCATCGATATGTGGTTCTAATGCATCATACGCGTAAGTTAATTGTGGTAATTCAAAAGCCATTGTGAATTCCTCCCTGGAACTAAAATTAATGTTGATTACACTACTAGGTTATCAAATTTATGCGCCCCATACAACGAAAAAAATAGTAAATATAACATTTCAGTCTTTTGACGGAAGCACTGTATTTCTTTTCTATCGTGTAATCTAGTAATGTTTACCATATTCAGTGTACGACAAAGCGAATAGTTTTTTCAAATAATCGCACCTCAGATGGAAACAATAAATATTATTATCATAATTACTTGAACGATACCTTTTGTAACAACTGAAGTTAAAAATCCGATAACCGATCCGACTCCTACTTTGATCGCTTGTTGAATCGATGTGCGTTCCACAATAAGCTCTCCAATAATGGCCCCTAAAAATGGACCGACTATAATTCCTGCAAATGGAATGACAAAGGGACCGACTAACAAGCCAATTGTACTTCCCCACATGCCCGCTTTTGATCCACCAAACTTTTTGACACCGATTATATTAGAAATTGTATCAGCCACAAATAGTAAAATGACGAATAAAATTTCGATTAACCAAAACCACCATGGTAAATCGGCAAAGCTATAAAATAATCCGTAAGCGATGAAACCGCCTAGTAAAAAAATAACCGATGGGATGATTGGATAAACGAGTCCAATAAATGCGATGGCAAATAACGCAATGATAATTGTCCATGCTAAAATGTCCAAACGGCAACACTTCCTTTCAATATTTGCAACCTGCATTTATGTAACTTTTCATAAATTCTTTGCTATTAGAAAATATACGTATAACTTGGGGAAAAGTTTCAGTTTTTAGGGTTCTTCTATAGATTAAGTTGTTGGAAGTTTTCTTATTTTAATTTTAATAAAGGGTGAACTAGCAATCCCAATTCCTTGACATACTAATTAATATATCAACTATCATATGAATTTCTTCAACTAGCTCACTCAGTTAGTTACATAAGCTTTTTTAATATGGGGAGCGTTCTTATCCATCTAACTCCCCCTCCTCACTCTACAAAACTATGATTTTTCATGTTAAGATACATTTCAAAGGAGCTATTACATATGAAAATTTCTCACATGCAATTATTTATTGATAGTTTAACCGACCCGAAAAAATTAGGAGCTTACCGTATTCTATCTATCGGAAAAGTCATGCAGTATGCTTTTTTACTTATCGCAATACTAACAGCTTTTTCGTTTGGTCAATTCGTAACTACCGGTGCTGATGCTGTGTTTAGCTATGGTGATATTGAACAATATGCAGCGGACGTGAAATGGATTGTTTATCCGATTGCGATTGTTTTTTTATTTGTGATGAGTACCGCCATTTTTTTTATTAAAGTTAGCTTATACGCACTTGCTGGGCAATTTTTAGTTAAGCCAATGAAACGTCGCGGTGAATATCGTCAAGTTTGGCGGACGGCAGTTTTTGCTAGTACTTGGGCAACATTGTTCTCTATGTTTGGTAGTCTATTCCGGTTTTCGTCTACGATTATTACGCTCATCAGCATTTTTATTACGATGGCGTTTATTATTTTCGCTTTAACAAAATATCCCCTCGAAAAAAAATGAATGTTTCCCTCTGTCTCACATATAGATTAGAAAGTAGATTTTACTCTATGTTTAACTTGTTTCAGCAGAAGTCCCCTACTTTTACAAGTGGAGGTTCAAACCCCAGCTGAATCAAGTTAATGCCCCGGCGGATGTCACAGATTTTTTAGGGTAACTTTTCGAGCTAGCTCGAAAAAATCTGGACGCAATTACACCGAGGCGTAATTGATTAGAGACGGAGGGATTTTTTTGCGATATTTAATTGCCTCGATCATTATCGTTGCCATTGCCTTTGTGATCAAGGTCGATTTACAGGAAGGCACATTGCCACTCGCATCCTTTTATCAGCCGAAAACCGATTGCCAAAATGACGAAGAACTTACTTATGTGACTGTTCAAGTAATGGAAGGTGATACGATGTACAGCTTATTTGCAGCTACCCCTTCTCCGATAAAAATGACCTACCCTGATCGACTTGCGAAATTTTATAAATTGAACCCACACTTACAACTACAATCACTCGTTCCAGGTGAACAAATATTATTGCCTATGCAAACAAATCCGTTAAAAAATTGCACAAATTGAAATCGTAGCGTTTCTTCCTTGTCCTTACAATCAGACACTGATAAAATAAGTGACAGTGACGGCTTACAAAAAGAATAGTTGAGTAGGTTCAACTACACATTCAAAAGCCTGAGAAGGAGAGAATTTTCATGAGTGAAATCGTTCACCGTACAAAAACGCGTCCTGTGCGTGTCGGTAATTTAACAATTGGTGGCAATAACGAAGTCGTAATTCAAAGTATGTGTACGACAAAAACACATGATGTTGAAGCGACTGTCGCTGAAATTAAACGTTTAGAAGAAGCTGGATGCCAAATTGTACGCGTAGCTGTTCCTGATGAGCGTGCAGCAGATGCAATTCCAGAAATAAAAAAACAAATCAATATCCCACTTGTGGCGGATATTCACTTTGACTACAAATTAGCATTAAAAGCAATCGAAGGCGGCATTGATAAGGTTCGTATTAACCCAGGGAATATTGGACGTCGCGAAAAAGTTGAAGCGGTTGTCAATGCTGCAAAAGCAAAAGGTATTCCAATTCGTATTGGGGTAAACGCTGGTTCTTTAGAGCGTCATATCCTTGAAAAATATGGCTACCCAACAGCGGATGGAATGGTCGAATCAGCACTTCATCACATAAAAATTTTAGAAGACTTAGACTTCCACGATATTATTGTGTCGATGAAAGCATCTGACGTAAACCTTGCGATTGAAGCTTATGAAAAAGCAGCTAAAGCATTCGATTACCCGCTTCACTTAGGGATTACAGAGTCAGGTACATTGTTTGCAGGTACGGTAAAATCCGCAGCTGGTTTAGGTGCCATTTTATCAAAAGGAATTGGAAACACATTACGTATTTCCCTTTCTGCTGATCCAGTGGAAGAAATCAAAGTAGCTCGTGAATTATTAAAATCATTCGCATTAGCTTCTAATATGGCGACGTTAATTTCATGCCCAACTTGCGGACGTATTGAAATTGATTTAATTTCTATTGCCAATGAAGTAGAAGAATATATTTCTAAATTGGATGTGCCTTTAAAAGTAGCTGTACTTGGCTGCGCAGTAAATGGACCAGGTGAAGCACGTGAAGCAGATATCGGCATTGCTGGTGCACGTGGTGAAGGACTATTATTCATGAAGGGCAAAACAGTTCGTAAAGTGCCTGAGGAAACTATGGTAGAGGAACTAAAAAAAGAAATTGATAAATTAGCAGATGAAATGGTAAAAAAACGTGAAGCGGAAGCAAATGCGTAGATAGGAGACGAGGAAATGACGACTTTAAAACATCGATTCGGCATTGATATTGACGGGACGGTTACTTGTCCTGCTACGTTACTTCCACATATTAATAAGCAATATAACATTAATATGACATTAGCAGATGTAACAGAATATGATTTTTTAAGTGGGTTTCCGTATCCTGTTAACCGTGATGAATTCCAAGCTTGGTTTAAGGAAAATGAGCCATTTATGTACGAGGTAAGTGAGCTGGCTGAAAATGCGCGGCAAATTTTACAGCAGTGGCAACCGAAGTATGAACTGTATTATATTTCAGCTCGCGGGACAAATGTTCTGGAAATTACACAAAACTGGTTCCATGCATTCGATGTGCCATACGATCATATTGAGCTGATTGGCAAGCATGATAAAATTGCGATGGCCAAAAAGTATCAAGTAGAGGCATTTTTCGAGGATAAGCATGACAACGCTGTGGAAATCGCAGAACAATTAAACATTCCGGTTATTTTATTTAATACTCCTTATAATCAGCAAACCGTTCCAACTAACGTCATCCGCGTAAATAATTGGTTAGAGGCAAATAATTGGATTTCTAGAAACTTTTAATACGCAAAGAAACAAACACTTCAAGTTATTTTGAACTTGAGGTGTTTCTTTTTGTTTTGGATTTTGTAAATCCAGTTTCGATTAAACTGATAATTATTTTTCATATTACTTGTACTCTTTCTTGTTATCTTCCTTCTTTATGAACATAGTAAATTTACACGTGAAAATCAATGTTTAACCTAAGTTAAAAAACTTTGATATTTGTTGGAAATTTAATTTCTAAAATCACAATTTAATGTGAAAAACCACGAAACTTCCTCATTCGAACACAAAAAAACGCACAATAGCATAGAGCCATAAAGTGCGTTTCCTTGGTTAACTGTAAGCAAAACATCCTGTGAGAACTGCTTTGTATCCAACTTCATGTTGGCCTAAAACAGACTCCCTACCCCAGTAATCGTCGTAGCTAAGTCTTCTCGGTAATTTTCGTGTGCGGGGTTTAAGCTGTTGATATTCACTTCATTTCCACCAAGTGAAGAATGGATGTAGCAATCATCACTAATATACATTGCTACGTGGTCTGGGAAGAAGAGTAAATCCCCTCGTTGCATATCTTTTTGGTCGATGGCCTTTAGCGGGAAGCCGTCGACGATTTTTGCATCTCGGTAAATATACGCACCATTTAACATGTACGCCATCGAGCAAAGTCCTGAACAATCGATCCCAGCTGGCGTTTTCCCACCCCAGCGATAAGGAGTCCCTAAATAGCTAAAGGCTGCCTCGACTACTTGTTCACGGAATAAAGCTTGATTTAAAGTGTACACATGCATGCGTTCTTGCACCCAATCACTTCGTACATAACCAATATCGCCTGTAACTAAACGCACTTTTGACCAGTTTGTTTCTACGTCGGCATCTTCTATCACATGAATAAAAGAACCACGTGGTAAAGTGATAATTTTGGCACTTTGAATGATTGGATTCACTAAAACATCTGCAAAACTTTGAATGACCACATGCTTTGCTTGTTCAATCCATGTGTTTTTTAATGCTTGATCGACTTCAATATTTTCCTTTAAGCAATAGCCTTCATAACGATAAAAAGTGCGGACTTTTGCCCATTTCTCATCGACATGTTCCACTATTTCTATCGGCATACCGTACAACGCTTCATCCGCTATTTCCGCCTGCGTATTCGGTTCTGCTTGCAAATTAGCAATGGCTACTTTAATAAGAGCATTCATTTTATTTAGTTCCCCCTATCCCTTTGAAAATGCGCATATGCGATTTTTGAAATTTGACCGATGTATTGCCTCGCCTTCTCATTGTCAGTGACCTCTGTCAGGAACACGCCGATAAAATAATCCACTTGCTCGGTAAAAACAATGCCGACATCATGGTCGACGGTGTCCAAACCACCCGTTTTATGAGCGATTTTGACATCATCGACTAAATATCGTTTAAGCGATTCATGACTTCGTTGACGCAATAAAATATTTAAGGCCACTTCATTCCATTCATGTGCCAGCAGTTTTCCTGCATAAATTTGATGAAATAAATGCTGCATATCACGAGCTGTTGTGACATTATCAAAGCCTTTTTGTTGGCGCTCAAAATCCATCATTTTCCGCTGAACAGACGTCGATTTTAGCCCGATTTGCTGAAAATAATAATTTAAAGTCTCTATCCCGATAAAATCAATACACATATTTGTTGCCGTATTATCACTTGTAATAATCATCCACAGCAGTAACTCATGCAGCGTAGCCGTCTTTTGCTTTTGCTCCGTTAACACGCTAAAATCAACGACATTGTCACTAGTAATCGGTACAACTTGTGAAAGCTGTCCATTCGTTTTCTCAAGATGATGTAATACCGCCATCAAAATCGGCACTTTAATGACACTCGCACTTGAAAAAACGGATTGTGTATTTTTTTCTATAAGTGATTCATTCGTTCGATAATCTTGGATGATAACATGCACACGATACGGAATTTGATCAAGTAGCTGCGCCAACTGTTGTTTATACATGACTAATCTACGACCGTAATCATTTTTGCAGTTGCATCGACCTTCACCGTTTTCCCGAGTGGTAACGACATCGTTGGTAATACATGCCCACAAGTCACATTCATTAAAATCGGAATATTTAATGGTGTTAAAATTTCATCCACAAGCGTTTCTAAACGCAAACTATTTTCTGGATGCTCTGGATCTGGAGGACCACAATCCGTCCACCCTCCTAACAAAATGCCCGCTAAGCCTTCAAGCTTCCCTGTTAACTGCAATTGAGTCAGCATGCGGTCAATGCGCTGTTCATTTTCCTCAACATCTTCTAAAAATAAAATTTTACCATGCAAGTTTATCTCATACGGCGTACCTAAAGAGGCCACCACGAGTGTTAAGTTTCCACCTACTAATTGCCCTGTCGCAGTACCCGGAACAACTGTGATCAAATCCTCACCAGGAGGATTCGCTAATTGATAGTCACTCCACTGTGTATTCGTCACGCTGTTAATGAAATAATCCCAAGTGTAGTCATCCATTTTTTCACGAATAAATTCGGTCGATGGCATCGGTGTATGGTACGTAACTAAATCACATTGCTGATTCATCACGATATGTAATGCCGTTACATCACTATATCCTGCGAATACTTTTGGATTTTGCTTAATCGTATCCAAATCAAGCATCGGTAATATTTTTGTTGCCCCGTAGCCACCACGAATACTGAAAATCCCATCAATTTCAGGGTTGGCAAACATCGCATTCAGTTCCCTCGCACGCAATTCGTCACTCCCTGCTAAATACCCATGACGCGCACGACATGTTTCACCTACAACGACCTTAAATCCTAGTTTTTCAACCGCTTCAATCGCAGGCTGCAGTTTATCCGGTGGCGTCGCTCCAGAAGCACTGACTAACGCTACTGTATCACCTTTTTTTAATGATTTTGGAATGACCATTGTCATACAAGACTCCCCCTCTTTTCTAATTGTTGACGATAGCTCTCCTGTTCATCACTATTCCCTAAAACAAAATGCCCCGTTTCTATTTCCACAAATTCGGGTGGATCTTCCTCATAACGATGCTGCGTTGGATCATACACTTGCAACGTCTTTTGGCGCTCTTTATGCGGATTCGGTTCAGGAACTGCTGCCATCAATGCTTTTGTATACGGATGAAGTGGATTATTAAAGAGCTTATCAGTTTCACCGAGCTCAACAATTTTCCCCTTATAAATAACCGCTGTACGATCAGTAATAAATCGAACAATCGAAAGATCATGGGCTATAAACAAATACGTTAAATCCTTTTGCTCCTGCAAATTTGAAAGTAAATTTAACACTTGTGCACGAATTGAAACGTCAAGGGCAGAAATCGGTTCATCCGCCACAATAAATTCCGGATCCATCACAAGCGATCTCGCAATGCCGATACGCTGACGTTGCCCACCTGAAAACTCGTGTGGAAACCGAGATGCGAACTCTGGCAATAAGCCGACTTCAAGCAGTGCGTTTTTCACTTTTTGCATGCGTTCTTCTTCAGACTTAAAGCGCTTATTGCTAATTAACCCTTCTGAAATAATGTAATCCACTTTTGCACGTTCATTGAGTGAAGCACCAGGATCTTGGAAAATCATTTGAATCTTTTGTGTAATTTCCTTATCCCACGCTTTCGGAATACGTCCGTTTATTTTTTGACCATGAAATAAAATTTCTCCCTTGGAAACGGGGTTAATTCGCATAATCGCACGTCCAATTGTCGTTTTACCTGAGCCCGATTCTCCAACTAATCCAAACGTTTCCCCTTTGTAAATATCAAAGCTTACATCATCCACAGCTTTAAACTGTTTCTTTCCACTGCCAAAAATAATATCAATATTTTTTACTTCGATTAATTTTTCTTTCGTCGGTTTACTCATTGGCATAGCGTCTCCCTTCTTCAAAAAAAGCTTGTAACACTTTAGGAGGCTCAACTTTTGGTGCCTTTAAATCAAGCAACCACGTTCTCGCAAAATGGGTGTCGGTCACTTTAAAGAATGGAGGACGTTCCACAAAATCAATTTTTAATGCATACTGATTACGCGGCGCAAAGGCATCCCCTTTTATTTCCTTGAATAAATTCGGCGGTGTCCCTTTTATCGAATATAGGTCTTCCCCCTTTTCCCCTAATTGAGGAAGCGAAGAAATTAATGCCCATGTGTAAGGATGTTTGGCATTAAAGAATACTTCATCCGTTTTTCCGACTTCAATAATGTCTCCTGCATACATGACAGCAATGCGGTCCGCTACTTTTGCAACGACACCAAGGTCATGCGTAATATATATTGTCGACAACCCGTATTTTTGCTGTAAGTTCGTTAATAACTGTAATATTTGCGCCTGTATCGTAACATCTAGCGCCGTCGTTGGTTCATCACAAATTAATACGTCTGGGTTACAAGCGACCGCAATTGCTATAACAATCCTTTGACGCATCCCACCTGAAAACTCATGTGGATACTGTTTATAGCGTCGTTCTACTTCGTGAATGCCGACATCTCGTAATAGCTGCAATGTTTTCTCGTACGCTTCTTTGCCCTTTAAATTTTGATGTAGCACGACACTTTCTTCGATTTGCTTCCCTACTGTTTTCAATGGATTTAAGCTCGTCATCGGATCTTGCGTAACCATCGCGATTTGCTTGCCGCGAATTTTTAACCAATCCTTTTCCGTCTTGAATTTCGTTAAATCATGCCCGTTATAGGAAATTCTCCCCGAATCAATATAGCCGTTTTTATCTAGCAAGCCCATAATCGACTTCACTAACACCGATTTCCCCGAACCTGATTCCCCTACGATTGCCAAGCTTTCTCCTTTATATAAATCAAGTGAAATATCTCGAATGGCCGTTAATGTTTGACCGCGCAATTTAAATTTTATGACTAAATTTTTTATAGATAATATAGGCTGTTGTTCCATCGTTCGCCACCCCTTACACGTGATTTTTTGGATCTGCAGCATCTGCAAATGAATTACCGATTATATAAAAGGCAATTGTAATAACACTTAGGACAATACTAGGGAAAATTAATTGATAGCGTAAATCAGGTGACATCATCAGTACGCGCCCTTCATTAATTAAGTTTCCTAATGACGGTACACTTACTGGTAGCCCTAGTCCGATATACGTTAAAAATACTTCTGCCCCAATAGCAAATGGCACCGCTAAGCTCATGCGTAACATAATAACCGAAATTAAATACGGCAATAAGTTTTTCAAAATAATACGATATCCGGGTGTTCCTAATGTTTTCGATGCTAAGTTATACTCACGGTCACGTAAAATTACAATCTGATTTCGTAAAAAGCGTGCCATTTCTACCCAGCCCGTAATACACATTGCAATAATAATTGTCGAAACACTTGGTCTTAAAATATACGACATTAATATAAGGACGATTGTTGTTGGAATATTATCGACGATGTTATAAAGCTGCGTAAATGGCATTTCGAGTTTCCTAGAGAAGCCCCATAACGCACCAATCGTAAAGCCGACAATTACTTCAATCATTGCAACGACAAAGCCAATGTATAATGAAGTTCGTGTCCCTTCCCAAATGCGCGACCATAAATCCTGCCCGATGGAGTTCGTTCCAAACCAATATTCCTCATTCGGTGCTACATTTCGGTCTTGCATGCCTGTATCTGGATTAATATAAATCTCAGTAGGTGACTTTTGATTCGGTAAATACGGCTGAATAAGCGTAAAGCCGATAATAAAGACAACCATAAACAATAAGAAGACTGCTATTTTATTTTTTAGAAAAGAGTGCCATGTAGAACGCCAATAGGAATAATTTGAGTAGGCCGTTTCTTCTGCCTTTGTATCATCCGCCATAGCAAAGTCAAATAATGTTTCATTCGATTTATCCGAAATATTCTGAATCTCTTTTGTATATAAGCCCATTAGCGTACACTGTCTCCTTTCCCTAATTTAATTCGAGGGTCTACAACGGCCATTAATAAGTCACCTAAAATTAAGCCAATAATTCCGAGTGATGAAAAGAAGATAACGAGCCCTTGTACAACTGTGTTATCTTGACGTTGAATCGCATCTACTAATAGCCCACCCATTCCTGGAATCGAATACAATGATTCAATATAAATCGAGCCGGTAATCGTAAATAAAATGGTAGCTGGCAAATATTGCGCCATAGGAATAAAGGCGTTTCGCAATACATGGCGGAACATAATTGTGCGTTCCTTCACGCCCTTTGCACGAGCTAGTTTAATATAATCTTTATTTAGCTCATCCACCATGTAACGTCTCATCCACATCGCATAGGACGCAATCGGACCAAGTGCCATTGAAATGAGCGGTAAGATCCAACTAATTGGATTGTATTCATCAAATAACATCGGCCAGCCGAACCAACCCGTAACATACATTTGAATCATAAGAAAATATACCATCGCCGGAACAGCCACAATGAATACAATATAGCCTGTCCCTAATCGATCTAGCCACCGCCCTTTAAACTGGGCCATTAAAATACCAAGTGGTACTCCGACTAATAAAGAAAGCGCAACGGCACCTAATCCAAATAAAATCGAATACATCATTTTGTCTTCTATAATATCTACTACTGGTACATCCGTACGATACGTAACGGATTTCCCTAAATCCCCTTGGAATAAACCTTTATAAAAATTCCCCAATTGTACAATTAATGGATCTCTTAACCCTAAATTAGTTAAGTAAATTTCCTGTTGAGCCTCTGACATTTTTTCAGCCGCTGCCCCTAAATAACCTTCCTCAGGCATTAATCGTAATAGGGAGAAAACAATTGTGATAATGATAAATAGTGTGAAAATGGATTGTACTAATCTTTTTCCTATGTATTTCAGCATCGTAAGCTCCTCCTCGTTACTATTTTTCTTTTGTTGGTTCTCTACATAACGTATGCGCTATTGTCTACTAAAATAAGAAAAGAGATGCAGAAAATATTTTCTGTCATCTCCTGTCCTTACAACGAAATCAAATCATTCATTGTGATTAGTTTGAAGCATTTGCTAAAGCTTCAGCACGTTCTTTTTCCCATGCTTCTTTAGCAGATTTATATTCTTCATTGCTCATTGGCTTTTCTAGGAGTGTTTGACCTTTAAATTTCTCTGATGTTACACCAAATGGTGAGTATTGTGATTCGAATGGATTTAATTTAGATGCGACATAGCCACCGCCACCTACTGCGTATGGGATAACGAATGCTTCTTCAATTAAAAAGGCTTCTGCTTTTGCAAATAACTCATAACGTTTTGCAGGATCTACTTCTACTTTTGCTGCATCTACTAAGTTTTGGTATGTGTTTTTACCGTTTGCTTCTTGGTAACCTTCAGCAAGCTCTGGCTTATTATATGTTCCACCTTCTGTAAATGGATCTGTGTAAGTTGATGGATCTGCAAAGTCAGGGCCCCAGTTTGCTTCGATGATTGAGAATTTACCTGGACGACGAACTTCACCTAAGAAGCCAGTTGCTGGACCTGCTTCAATCACAATGTCTACATAGTCTGTACCTAATAATTTTTCCACTTGTTGCTCAACAACTTGAGAACGATTTGCCCACTCTGGACTACCTGAGTTATAAGGCATTACTACTTTAACTGGGAATGTTGCTTTTCCAGCTAATGCTGCCATTGCTTTTTCTTTATACTCTGCAGCTAAATCTGCATTAAATGAATCATTGTTTGTAATCGCTTTTAATGGCTCTAATTGTGTATAGTCCACACCACTAACATCCACGAAGTTTTTTGGCGTTACCGTATTTGTTACTAAGTCTTTTGGATTGTATGGTTCCATCGTTAACAACGCGGATACACGGTCTAACGCATGGTAAATTGATTTACGGAAATCTTTATTATTTACTGCTATTTTCCAGTTTTCCGGCTCAAATTGTGCATCATATTGTGGATTGAAGTTTAATGCATAGAAATACGTATAGAAATTGTTTGTATTTTGACGCACTAAGTTTTTCTTGTCCTCATCATTTAACCATTGATCTAAAATCGAAGTTGGTACACTTGTTGCATCAATTTCACCACGTAAGAATAACTCTGGTGCTACAGTCGCAGCTTCTTTATTGTACTTGTATCGAATGCGGTCAATTTTCACTTGATCTTTATCCCAGTAAGTTGCGTTTTTCACTAATACACGCTCATTTTGCGGCTCGAATTTGTCTAAAATATACGCGCCATTGTATAGGAAGTTTTCACGTGTCGTACCAAAACCTTCCCCTTTTTCAGCTAAAAATGCGCCGTTTACTGGGAAGAAACATACATAGTTTAACATGGATAAGAAATAAGGCGTTGATCCCTCTAATGTGTATTCAAGTGTGTATTCATCTAATGCTTTTACACCAACTTGTGAGAAATCTGTTATTTCACCTGTATTAAAAGCATTACCATTTTTAACAACCGTGGCAATCCAAGATGTTGATGATTCATTTTTTGCATCTAATACATAATTTAATCCGTCTACGAAATCTTGTGCGACTACATCGGCATATTCTTTGCCGTCATGTGATACCCACTTTACACCTTCACGAATTTTAAATGTCCAAACCGTCGCATCCGCATTTGACTCCCAGCTTTCTGCAAGACTTGGTTTTACAATGCCGTACTCATCATATTCGATCAGACCGTCTACTAAGTTTGCTGCAACTGCAAATTCATTTGTTTCTGACGTTTTTAAGTAGTTGAGTGTTTTGATTTCACCAGAATAAACCGTCTTATACTCAACTGGCTTTGAATCTGATTTTGAATCCCCTTTTGTGTCTGAGTCTGCTTTATCACTACAAGCGGCTAAAACAAGCACAAACATACATGTTAATAACAATAAATACTTTCTCACACAAAAACCCCCTATTTTCTCTTTTCATATACGCTTTGCAAGTTAATAACCCTTACAAAGTTTCTATTAAAAACCCTAATCCTGGCTGATCGGTCATTTGAATTTTTTCGCCTTCAAAAATCGGTCCGCCATCAACTGGATCTTCAACACAAAGACTCGGTCCATCTAAATCCACCATTGTGATATTTTTGTTTGCCGCTGCAAAATGAGCTGCGGCACTAACACTAATTTTCGTTTCCAGCATGCATCCAATCATGCATTCTATCCCACTCGCTTCTGCAATATTACATAGCTTTTGCGCTTGAAAGATACCCCCGGTTTTCATTAGCTTAATATTGATTAAATCCGCAGCACGCATGTGGATGAGTGACAGTGCTTCCTTTGGTGAAAAAACACTCTCATCCGCTAATATAGGTGTTCGCGTATGATTTGTTACATAGTGCATGCCCGATAGATCACTGTAATGAACAGGCTGCTCTACCAACTCAATATTGACTCCTTTATCCTCCAGCTGACCGATAATTCGAACCGCTTCCTTTGGCGTCCATCCTTGGTTTGCATCTACCCGTAAAACGACATCCGGTCCAACGGCTTTTCGAATCGCAACAACACGATCCACATCCGTTTGTGCATCTTTTCCGACCTTTACTTTTAATATTGAAAAACCACGATGTACGGCTTGTAAGCTATCTCGTACCATTTCTTCGCTATCATTAACACTAATCGTAATATCCGTCGTCAATTGCTGGCGAAACCCACCTAATATTTGGTAAAGTGGTGCTTTATATTTTTTTGCCCATAAATCATAAAGTGCCATATCTACCGCTGCCTTTGCACTCGTATTTTTATATAGGCTATGCTCTATGCGGTCCAATATGCTAGCTAGTTCTTCAATTTCCATTCCGATAATGATCGGTGCAAAAACATGCTCAATTGCATGTGTAATCGATGCAAGCGTTTCTCCCGTAATGACCACGGTCGGAGCTGCTTCCCCCATACCTACTTGCCCATCATCCGTGTAAATATGCACCGCAACGTTTTTTATTGTATGCACGGTACGTAACGCGGTTTTAAATGGTGTGATGAGTGGTGCTTCCACTATGCCGACTTTTATTTTTGTAATTTTCATGTTCTCACCTGCTGCATTTAAGTTAAAAACTGTAAAATTCGTAAAACTTCATAAAAATCAGTTGTTTCAAATAACACGATATTATGTGCTTTAAATTTTGCACCTGGATAAAATGAATTGCGATACGCTTTAATATGATCTTTGTAAATAAGTTCAAGTTCAAATTTCGCTGGAAGCTCTACTTGGATTTTTTCACGTTCCACATGCATTGCTTGTTCGATTAAGTTCTTTGTTTCTTTTAAAGTTTTTTGTGGGCTTACATTAATCGTAGCCGAGCCAATTCCATCCTTTGTTGCATATGTGACAATTTGGTCATTTATTTTTGCAATATGCTCTGTTAATGCCTGATCCCCACTGACAAAGGCAACCGGTACTTTATGGAGTGCGGCAGCATATGTATTAATCATAAATTCACTTGCATACTGCCCATTAATTTTCACATCAGCAATCATGCTTAATGTGTGTGCTAATGGATTGCGTTCGCTACCTCCCTCACTGTGGTACCCAATGAAAATAGCGCGATCAAATGTTGCATCTAATCCTGCGACCATGCACATCGGATCCATTGTCCAACCACGAATGATTTTAACGTTTTCAGGTAAATCCTCTAAAAGAATATTGCGTGCTGAATCATGCGCATCTTTTAGTAAAATTTCCGTCGCGCCCCCTGCAACCGCACCTTCAATTGCAGCAAGTACTTCCTTTGTCATTTGCTTTTGAAAATAATGATAATCCGCTAAGTTTAACTCCGTTTCATTCCAATGTGTCGTACCTGTAATCCCTTCAATATCTGCACTAATGTATACTTTCATTTGTATCGATACTCCTTTAATTCGTTTTTTTCAATCGTCGCAATGATGGCTCCGTAAAAGGCTGCCGGTTCATGTGCTTTCCTTGCCCACGTCACATTTCCAAAATCATAATGCCACCATTCCTCTGAATAATTTTTAAAGCCTGCACTAGTCATGCAATTAAACAGCAGTCTGCGATTTTTGAATGCTTCCGGATTTTCATCAGCATTTGTCTCAAAATAAGCTGTTGCAGATTTCGAGTTTGTTTCATCAAAGGCTGTCCCTAAGTCGAGTGGGTTTCCGAATGAATCACCCAACGTTAAATCAACGGCCCCTCCCGTTAAATGGGGTGCCGGGTAGCCTTCTTCAATGCTTGGATAGGCCACATATTTTAATGTTTCTTTTTGTACTTCTTGTTCGCTCCAACTAGGATTGGTCAAGGCAATTTCTTGCTGCACTTGATCAAATAAAAACTGTTGAACTTGTAAAGGTCGATAGCCGTCATACACGATGAAGCTATAGGATTTGGGTAACTCAGCTAATGCCTGATTTAATCGCTCCGTTACACCTTGGCGTAAATAAATTGATTGTAAACTATTCGGTATTTTTTGATCATAATAGCTGGATCGAATAAATAATCGATTTTTTATCGACTTCAACGCAACTAACGGTTCTCGTGTTTCCTTAATGACTGGTTTTTTATCAGCTGAATGTAGATGTTGTATTGGTTTTAATAAATTTTCTGAAATTGTTGTGCACCTCATCACTTAAGAAAATATAAAAAATTTAGAAGTTTTAGAGTTTTCAGTTATTTTATTAAATTATCATATCTTTGACGATTTTGGAAGTTTTTTCTTTAAATTTGTCCAATGATGGTAGAAATACCTGTTTACATTTAATTATCCTTAAAGAGGGGAAGTTTATTAGATTGAATTCCCGAACTTCCCCCTTTTAATTATTCAAAAATAAATTGTTCGACTTGATTTCCGTGGCGCCCAATTGTTGTTTTGGCTTGTGCTAACGAATTGATGATGGCTTCTTCTGTCGCTTCGGCTGCCGCCGTAAATAATTGATTCATAATCGGGTGATCTTCCCGGATTTGCACACGAGATTCAATGTGCTCTGCTATTTGATGTGGGATTTCATGTGCCGTGGTAAAGCCGATGACAATATCACCACTACCATTAGAAAAATGACTACCTGTTCGTCCAAGCCCGATACCACAACGTTTTATAACACGCTTCAGTTGTCGACTACTTAGTGGTGCATCCGTTGCAAGTACGATCATTATCGACCCATCTGTAGGTGCAATGGTAGAATTTTCTTGTGTTGAATTTTTCTTATAGTGTTCTTTCAAAAATTCACTACTCGTACCGAAATTACTCAGTACAAGGCAACCAATTGTATAAGATTCACTGCTATCTTCTAGTGCAACCACACGAGAAGATGAGCCAATTCCCCCTTTATAGCCAAAGCAAATCATTCCTTTCCCTGCTCCTACTGCTCCTTCTTCTGCCGTTTCTTCCATTGCACATTTGATTGCTTCCATCGCGTGCTCTGGGGTCACGGGGCAATGGCGAATGGAATTTAAATAACTATCATTACATTCCCCTACTACTATATTGACTGTGCCGGTTGTTAACCCAATTTCTTCATTTTGACTTAATAAATAATTGAGCGTTCCTTGAGTTACAGCAGGCACTCCAAATGTATTCGTTAACATAATCGGTGACTCAATTACGCCCAGCTCATTCACTTGCACGAGCCCCGTTGTTTTTCCAAAACCATTCAAAACATAACTCGCTGCCGTTACTTTTTGACGAAACAAATTTCCACCATGTGGCAATATCGCCGTGACACCTGTACAAGCAACATCACCATTTTCATTAATCGGATGATCTAAAGTGACATGACCAACCTTTACACCAGCTACGTCTGTAATGCAATTCTTATTCCCGGGCTTTAGCTGCCCAATTTTTATACCATACTCACTTACCTTCATAAAATTCAACACTCCTTTATCCTATGTATTTGGAAATCTAGTTAAATTAGGAGCTACCATCAAATGTGGCAACTCCTAAAATGATGAATCGTTTATTTTGTAACGTAATCAGATACGTCTATATCTAACTCTAAATCTACGCCACGCTTCTAAATGCCGCCATAAAAAAGATGGTAACTGTTACTAATGTGAGGACAGACCCAACGCTATACGAAATCGATAATGACTGACCAAAGCCCATATTAGTCTCATAAATAATATACACAAAACACATACTCGTCATAAATATTGCTGGAATTGTCGCAACTCCAATGATTTTTATGCTTTATTCCCCAAATACTTTCTCGACAAATTTACCGCACGTGAAATATCCAACAATTAACAGAATAATACAAACCAAAAATGTAATCATTCTCTCACCCTTACTAATTTTTTTATTATTCACACTATATCAACACTGTTATATAACATCAAGTTTTTTTAAGGAACTATATAACAGTGTTAACTCATAAAATTTAATGTATAACTATGTAAACCAACAACAAAATATGATTCGCTTGTCTTCAAAACAAAAAAAAGCGTCCCTTAAGTAGGTGCGCTTTCTAGTCAGCTTTCGAGAAATAGGTGTAGTGGTTGAGCAACTATCATCTTCTTGAACGCAAAATTTCTCATGTATTAAATATCTATAATTCCTCTTGACCAACGATCTACGAAGCTTTCAAATGTGATCCCATAACGGTTATACACTTCATGATAGACGAAATAAGTCCCCAGTTTATCTAACATTTCATCATTAATTCTCATCGTATCAACCCTTTCTTTTTCAACTTTGAGCGATAATGTCGTGCTCCCCATTTCGATTCGCTGTTAGTTCTAACATACCCGTAATTCCCTTTTTTAATACAAGCTTCATTGTTGTAAATCGTTCACAAACATGCCCGAAATCATCCTGTTACAGTGCGTTCATTTTAGTAAGATGAATGTATACATATGAACGATGGAGGGACTGTTATGCGAAATTTCCTTACAATTTGCGGCCTGCTTTTTTTATCATTATTGTTAGCAGGCTGTACTCAAGCACTTGGCGATATTAAAAATGCGGCGGCCGGCATCAACTCTAAAGCTAATGAAGCGGCAACATCGATTTCATTAGATGTTCATTCCGTTCGCGCCGTTGAAATCCAATTTGATCATCAAACATTTACAATTAACGACCTTTTTAAAAGTATTTTACGTGATGTACAGTGGCATTATGAAAAAAAAGACGATCAAAATGAATTAAAAATTACGGGTACGTGGAACGAAAATGGTCTTTTTGCAAGCCACAATTTTGATGACACAATGAAAAAACAGCTTACTGTAAACGGGCATATCGAAGTGATTTTATCTTTTGAAAATAACGTGTTGAACGAGGAGAAGACTGTAATCAGCATGTATTTACATCAGGAGAAACTCGTTGAGCAACACGGAAAAGATGATTTACATGCACTTTATGCTCTTTATTTAGAAAATATCCCCGAATAATTCAAAGTAGAAGCCATCATTTTTTCCTTTTTAGGAAGTGATGGCTTTTTACTATAGGCTGAATTGCTATATTCTACATTTCGCATTAATCCATAATTACAATGGGAAAATTTCATCATTTTTAATGAATTTTTCATAATTTTATAAATATACTTTAATTTCATAGGAAATTTGTTATACTGAAGTTAAAATTCGACCTACCACTAAGGGGGGAACTTTCGTGCACATAAATCCATTGATGCCTCTATCACGCGATAACTTATTGATTTGGTTAAAAAGTTTTAGTGACCAACTCTCTAAAGGTACTCTGATCCTTGACTTCCATGATAAAAGTTTACCCATTCTACATATTAATAATGATTTTTTACAGCTAACTGGTTATAGTAAAGAGGCATTAATTGGGGAAAATATATCTATTCTTAATGGACAAAAAACGAATTTAGATTTATATAATGAATTGCTTTATTCCTTAAAATATGGGGTTTCTAATAAATTTACTCTATTACATTACTCCAAATGTGGCTCTGCCTTTTGGAACAGAATTATTGTACATCCGATTCGAGATGAACATAATGCAGTGGAATATTTACTTTTAACGTGCGAGGATCATACAGAGTTAGAATTAAATAAAATGCTTTCGAAACTTGAGCATGAAGTGTATGCAGAAATCGATAACGGGGATAATTTGCAATCCATTTTGACATTAATCTCAGAAAAAATCGAAAGCTATTATATTCGTAACGTATATTGTACAATTCACCTAATTGAACATCAAAACAAAACTAAATCGATTGGTTCCAATTTATTGCCTTTACATATTATTCGGCAACTAGAATTACTTGAGGTCGCATCATATATGGGTTACAACACGCAGGCCGTCTATTTAAAAGAATTATCGCTTACCGAAAATGTAACGAAACTTTTTCAAGATCATCAACTCAACTTAGTTAAAACTTCATGGACAAAACCAATTTTAACTCCTCAACAACAAATTTCTGGTATTTTGACATTATGGCACCAAGAAAATACCGAGTTAAAGCAAGATGATCTAAATTATTTAAATCGATTAGCTTTACTCATTCAATTAGCGATTAATTATGCCGAACAAAAATTAGAATTACAAAGATTAGCTTTTTATGATATTGATACAAATATTCCGAACGTCCATTATTTCCAGAAAACATTAAAACAATGGATTGATGACGGAAATGAAGGATTTATCGCAATAATCCACCCAAGTGAGTTCAATAACTTAGTCGATTTATATGGACGAAAAGCAGGGGATGATTTACTACGTCAAATCGTTGAACGGTTGCAACAAGAAACTACTCCTGGCGAGGAATTTATTGCACGGTTTTCTAATTCAATTATTGTCGCAAATAAATCAACTGTACATCATCTGAAAACATATGAATCTCGATTGCAGCCATTAACGTTCCATCCTTATTTGATTAACGAAAAGAAAAACTATATTACATTAAAAATTGGGGTTAGTAATTTTCATCATGCGTCCGTTGTGGAAGATTGCATTCATCAAGCCGACATCGCCTTAACAAAAGCCCGCTCGATAAACGGTACAAATGTCGCGTTGTTTGAAGAAGATAGTAATAAAAAGCTTGCTGAAGAAATGGAAACGTTTAATCAACTTGTTTACGGCATTCAAAATGGCGAATTTACCGTTCATTTACAGCCAAAAATTAATATTACTACGTTAGAAATTGAAGGATTTGAAGCATTGTCGCGCTGGAACTCTCATGTGTTAGGCAATGTATCACCGGCTATATTTATTCCAATCGCTGAGAAAACAGGAAAAATTAAAGACATCGATTCTTTAAACTTTAAAACCGTACTTTCTTGGTTACAAAAACGTGTCATCGAAGGAAAAAAAGTTTATCCGATTGCTATTAATATTTCACCCGATTATTTTTATGACGTTGACTTTTTAAAGGATATTGCACGCATTTTCGAACAATTCAATGTGCCTGCAAATTACATCCGATTCGAAGTGACCGAAAGTATAGAACTTGTGGATTTCACAAAAGCAAAAGACATTTTACAACAACTGAAAGAAATTGGCATCGAAAGTTCAATTGATGATTTTGGTGTAGGCTTTTCATCATTGAGCTACTTACCACATTTGCCGTTTTCAGAAATAAAAATTGATCGCAGCTTCATTAAATCTATGAAAAATCCTGGTGTTTATGCCGTTGTTCAAACAATTATTCAGCTCGCGCAAAATATTTATATGCGTGCTATTGCAGAAGGCATCGAAACAGAAGAACAATTAAAAATGCTCCAGTCAATGGGCTGTCCAGCGGGGCAAGGGTATTATTTTTACAAGCCGATGCCCATAATAGAAATCGATCAACTTATTGATTTACATATGGTCAATTAATTCATGTACTTTTGAGAAAATTTTATTTTTTCATTAATAAAAAGCTGTCATCAAAAGTCATTTCCGACGACTTTTGAGACAGCTTTTTTAATTTCATTCATCAGAAGACACGCAATTATATATGCGGTGTGATGAATATGGTATTCGTTTTTCCAGTGGGTGTTAGGCTAAGTTCGTCGGTAAATCAGCTGCTAAAAACGCAATCAAATCTAGGATATTTTGTTCGTTTACACCATGACCAACCGGATATATTTTAAACGCAACATCCGTGCCATAATCATTGAAAAATGCGGCGCTTTGCTCTGCCCAAACAAGTGGGAAATCGTAATCATATTCACCATGTGAAATGAAGATTTTTGATTGATCCATTGCTTTTTTGCTGTATTCAAGTGCAACAAATTCTGGTAAATAACCACTCAGCGATGCAGTCCCTCGAATCGCATTGCCCATGACAACCGCTAAAGATTGTGCAACGGCCGCGCCTTGGTTAAAGCCTACGACATAAATTTGCGTCGGGTCTATTTTGTATTCTTCAATCGCTTCATGAATAAAGTTCTCCGTCACTTTAATCACTTTGTCAAAAATGCTACGCGCAGGTTTACCTTCCTCTTCAAACGTATAAAAAGCGTATCCTGGACGATGTTCAATCGGACCTTGTAAGCTGAAAATATGGCATTGTGCCGAAAAAGACTCCACTAATTGGATTAAATCTTGCTCATTGCTCCCTAAACCATGCAAAAGAAAAATCGCTGGATGCTTGTCTCCTTCAACATGAGGGGCTATATGTTTAAAATTATATGGTGATTTCATTGTTTTCTCCTTTAGGTAAGTTCCATTTGATTGACGAATTGATCGGCATAATAAGCAATATAGCCATCTATCATTTTTAATGTTTCTTCCATATTTCCTTTTGTTAAAATCATTGCTTCATTCACAGTAATATGCGTTAAAAAATCGATCCGCAGAGTGTGTTGTAACGATGCATACGCATAATCATAAATGACTTCCTCATCCGTCACATTTAACGCTTCATATTGTTTATGAAAGGCTTTCGTATAATCATCCATTTTTTCAGCGACATCTTGACGAATTCGCATTTGCTGCGCCATTAATTCACTTTCAATGGTCGAGATTTTCGGTACTTGGCCAGCTCCGTAAGTTTCAATGATCATTTGTTTCCACGCCGTTTTATTGTCTTCAAAGTAGGCAATATTTAACATGAGTCGATCATAAAAATCCACGGTTGATTTTGCAGATTGACGTTTGTCGTTTACGTTTTGCTGAATCACTTGTTCGAACGTTTTCACATCTGCGTTTTTTGTAAGAAGGAAAATTTGTTGCTCAATATATGTTGTGATTTCTTTTTGGATTGAATCTGTTAGCACTTAGCTATACACTCCCTTACCCTCAAGTTGCTTTTTCAAGTTTTATCGTACCATTGTCGATTCATTTAAGCACGCCAATTGTCCAAAAAAATGCCACTCGCTTGGATGCGAATGGCATTATCATAAAGCATCTTGTAATTATAGTGCTTTTACTTTTGCTACAATGTTTTCTACTGTAAATCCGTACTTTTCAATTACTAATTCACCTGGAGCAGATGCGCCGAATTGATCAATGGCAAGGACATCACCTTCGAAGCCAACATATTTATGCCAGCCAAATGAAGCACCCATTTCAATTGCTAAACGCTTTGTAATTGCTTTCGGTAAAACCGATTCTTTGTATTCTTTTGATTGTTTTTCGAAACGATCCATTGCTGGCATTGATACAACTGATGCATCAATTCCTTCTGCTAAAAGTGCTTTTTGCGCTTCTACTGCTAAACCTACTTCTGAACCAGTCGCAATTAAAATCGCATCTGCTATTTCTTTTGTCGCTGGTGATACGATGTAAGCACCTTTATTAACCCCGTCATAAACCGTCTCTAATGACGCATCTAATACTGGTAAGTTTTGACGAGAAAGTACTAAAACTGTTGGCGTTGATTCGCTTGATACAGCTAATTTCCATGCTGCAGCCGATTCATTCGCATCTGCTGGACGCATTACGGATAAGTTTGGCATCGCGCGTAAAGCTGCTAAATGCTCGATTGGCTCATGCGTAGGACCATCTTCCCCTACCGCTACTGAGTCATGAGTAAATACGTACGTTACAGGTAAGCCCATTAACGCAGATAAACGAATTGCTGGACGCACATAGTCAGAGAATACGAAGAACGTGCCTCCGAATACATTTACACCACCATGTAAAGCCATACCGTTCATTGCAGCACCCATTGCAAATTCACGTACACCAAACCAAATATTTCGACCTTCTGGTGTTTCAGCGAAGAAATCTCCAGCGCCTTTAATCGTTGTTTTGTTTGAACCTGCTAAGTCAGCTGAACCACCGAAGAATGATGGTAAGTTTTTCGCGATTGCATTAATTGCATCACCTGAAGATGAACGTGTTGCAACTGATTTACCCGCTTCATAAACAGGTAATTCTGATGCGAAATCTTCTGGTAAATTATTTTCCATTGCATTGACAAATTGTTGTGCCAGCTCTGGATATTCATTTTTATAGCTTGCGAATAATTCATTCCAAGCCGCTTCTGGTTGTACACCTTGTACATCTGTTGCTGCTTTAAATGTATCATATACATCAGCAGGTACGTGGAATGGCTCATGTTCCCATTCATATGCTGCTTTTGTTAATACCACTTCGTCTGTACCAAGTGGTGCACCGTGTGAATCTGCTTTACCCGATTTGTTTGGAGAACCAAAACCAATTACCGTCTTCACTTCGATAATTGTTGGACCACCTGTGTTTTGTTTTGCTTGTTCGATTGCTGCATTCAGTGCTGCTACATCAGTACCATCTTGTACTTTTAAGTAGTTCCAGCTATATGACTCGAATCGTTTTTGGATGTTTTCAGAGAATGACTTTTCTAAATCACCATCAAGTGAAATATCATTTGAATCGTATAACACAATCAATTTATCTAATTGTAAGTGACCTGCAAGTGAAATTGCCTCTGCAGCTACACCTTCCATTAAGTCGCCATCGCCACAAAGTGCAAATGTATAATGGTCAACAATTTCATGACCTGGTTTATTGTAAGTTGCTGCAAGATGACGTTCTGCCATTGCCATACCAACAGTCATCGCAATCCCTTGACCTAATGGGCCTGTTGTCGCTTCAACACCTACTGTATGACCGTATTCTGGATGTCCTGGTGTTAATGAGTCCCATTGACGGAAGTTTTTAATCTCATCCATTTCTAACCCGTATCCACCTAGGTGTAACAAGCTATATAAAAGCATTGAACCATGACCTGCTGATAATACGAAACGATCGCGGTTATACCATTTTGGATTTAGAGGATTGTGGCGTAATTGCTTTGTCCATAAAGTGTAAGCCATTGGTGCAGCGCCCATTGGAAGTCCTGGGTGACCTGAGTTCGCTTTTTCAATTGCGTCGATTGATAGTGTACGGATAGCGTTAATTGCTAACTGATCCATATGTTGTGTCATTATGTGACATCCTTTCTCGTGCGTTATTTATTCATACTTCAGTTTAGACAAAAACGGACAAGAAAACAATCCTTTATCATAACGTTTTATAAAATATGACATACTCAATGATAATTATGTCATATTAATTAATATGATGTTAGTTGATGAATTTATTTTGGTCTTTAATTTGCTTGATTTTGTCAGGTGTTACGTCATTTCCTTCTTCATCTACAACTTTCACATGCTCAATCGTATCACGCATTGTTGAGCGGAAAACATCTAAATATTCTTTTCTTAAAGCAGTACGTTCTTTCGCCTGTTCCTCTGATAGCATGCCCTCTTTCGCTAACTTTGATAATTCATTAATTCGAGCTATTTTTTCTTTTGATAACATTTTATTCTCACCTTTCAAATTTACAAGTATACACAATAATAACGTTATGAAAAAAAGACTCGAAGTGCAAGTAAATTATCTTAGTAATAGCTAACAATTTCAATTGAAATGTTAATAGTTTGATGCTTGCCATCAAATAAGTTATTCGAATGCGCAAAATAATGGGTTATAGTCAAATTTTACTTATGGGACGTCATTCCCGATTAGTGGCTTCTATTTTATTCAAACCGGTCTATTATCTTTCCTGGTTATCATAATATGTTTTATTTGCATAGTTTTGATCAGATCCATTTAAATAGGCTAGTATTACTTTTGGGTTTTCCAATAATACCCAGTCTCCATATGTGTCAAACCTTCTACAGGAAGTAGTCATGCCATTTTTTATAGTGCCCCACTTTTTGTTACTTTTCTTTCCGTAATCTTTTAGCCGTTTGGCGAAATCGGCATCTTCGGCCATAAGCATATTTTCATTAAAGCCATTGATTGCCATAAAGTCTTTTCTATAGCACCAAAAAATACCCACTGAAATGGCTCCATACTTGAAAAGTAAAGGGACAATAAGTAACAAGGCAGAAACGACAATTCCAAGAGACATTCTTTCAAACTTCCCGTTTGCACCACCGCCTATGTAATTCCCGGAGGTTAATAACCGCTCTACATTAGACAATAGGTCCACTGACATTTGGGTATCTGCATCTATAGTAATAATTACTTCGCCACTTGCTAGTGCAGCACCCGCATTACGGATTTTAGATAAGTTTTTATCTTCATTTTTCAATGTAATACAATGATACGATTTTGCAATTTCTTCTGTTTTGTCTGTACATCGATTTAATACAACAATAATCTCAACTTGATTCGTATATCCTTTTGAAGCCGCTACAATTGAATCCAAACATTTTCCAATATATTTTTCTTCATTGTGTGCAGGAATAATAATAGAAAACTTAATATTTTCTGTCATACTTCATTCCTCCTCTTCGAATTGTTGTAACAATGTCATAACTAAATTATATGCAGCTAATCGAATTTTTTATTAATAAAAACTACCAATTTTCGGCATATTTAGTTACAAATTTCGCAACATTTTATTAAGTTAGTTTCAATATGATGAGTCATCAGGAGAACCTATCTCCTTAGTAAAAGCATAATTTCAGACGTGACACAAAAATTGTGAAACTACTAGCTATCATTGTGCAAGGTTTACGCCATATCCATGCAAAAAATGCCAGTTAAGATAATTTCCAGATGTTTAGCTAAAAATCCGCTAAAAAAAAGACTTGAAGAGCAAGTGTTTACTCTTCAAGTCTGTCGATATGTTCAATATAACGTCGATGGACGGTCGCCTTGCTCACCTGATAGCCAAGTCCCGTTAACATATTGGCGATTTCTAAAAATGTTAACCCTTTTTGACGTAAATTCACAATTTCTTCGATTGGCACTTCTTTACGCTCTCTACCTTCTTGATTGCCTCTGTTTTTTAAGTTTTTTTCCGGCTTATACCCATTCTCAACAGCTCGGCGCATGCCACGGCGAATTTTAGCGTTATGCATACGGCGCTGGTATTCTTCAACAACTGCCAAAATTTCCAGTAGCATCGTATCCATTTCATTTAACGCTAATGGACCTGCATCATTTAACGAATAAACAGTTGCCTCCTGTTTTTGAATAAGGTGTAGAACCGCCATTCGCGCATTCCCACGCCCTAAACGTGTCTCATCTTGAACAAATAACGCTTTAATGTCGTACGCTTTCATATAATCAAGCATGTCGAGCAAGCCATCTCGGTCGACCTCATACCCGCTCTGTTGATCGCTGAACACTTGAAGGTCTACAAATTCATGTGACAATGCATACCGAGTCAGTTCTTCTTGCTGTCGTTTTAAAGATGTTTCTTGTGTAGATTTGTCGGTACTCACACGACAATAAATGACTGCTTTATTTTGATTCATTATTTTCACTCGCTACTTTAATAATATGTATTTCTGGTGATTCAGATAGCCCTACGATATATTTAGAGTTTTTTACGATGGGCACCAAAAGAAGTTGCCCACTAACAATTTTTTCATCGCGTAACGCATTTTCCTTTTTTACCGCAACAATCCACTCATGCTCTGTCATTTTACCACTATATTGCCCTGCTAACGACCATAAAGTATCCCCTTGTTCGATTGTAATGTGTTCGTATGCAGTAATGTGTTCATCTTTTACAAAAATAAATGCAATAAGAATAATTGAAAATAAGAAAAACATTGATACAAAGCTATTTAACTTCATTTTACCCAAAATAATTCGCCCCTTTTAGAATATACGTTCGGAATACATGTTCTATATATTAATGCGAACGTACGTTTTTGTCAACCTCTTTTAGAACCTATGTTTGCATTCTTGTTCGCATACTGGTATACTTAATTTAATAAATCTACTTATATAAGAGGTGAGAGCGTTGACAAAAATTTCAAAACGACAAGAAGCCATTTTAGCTTTTATAAAAGATGAAGTTCGTACAAAAGGCTATCCACCATCTGTCCGAGAAATCGGTGAAGCTGTTGGTTTAGCTTCAAGTTCAACTGTCCATGGGCATCTAGCTCGTTTAGAAAGTAAAGGACTTATTCGTCGTGACCCGACAAAACCGCGTGCCATTGAAATTCTTGAACAAGGAGACTCCACAATACCAAAACAAGGCGTCATTCATGTTCCACTAATCGGAAAAGTGACTGCTGGCCTCCCTATTTCTGCTATTGAAGATATTCAGGAATACTTCCCGCTACCCGATACATACGGTTCTTCTGAGGATGAATTATTCATGCTTGAAATTATGGGAGAATCTATGATTGAAGCTGGTATTTTAAATGGTGATTACGTGATTGTTAAAAAGAGTTCTACAGCAAGTAACGGTGAAATCGTTGTGGCTATGACGGAAGATGATGAAGCAACGGTTAAGCGCTTCTATAAAGAAAAAACATATTTCCGTTTACAGCCTGAAAATAGTTCAATGGAGCCAATTATCGTCAACCAAGTAACGATTCTTGGAAAAGTCGTTGGATTATACCGCAACGTGCATTAAAACATAAAAGCAGCAAAACGTATCGTAACGTTTTGCTGCTTTTTCTTTTATTTCTTTGTAGAAGCATCTATAAAACTTTTAAATAGTTTGTCAGATGGTGCATCATTTTCAAGCCCTTCTGGATGCCACTGGACACCGATACAATACGGATGCGTTGGATGCTCAATCCCTTCAATGACACCGTCTTTTGCACGGGCATTGATAATAAATCCATCCGCCACTGCATCAATAGCCTGATGGTGGAATGAATTCGTTAAAATCGTGGCCGCCCCAACAATTTGTTGCAGCTTTGATGGCTCGAGCTCCACTGTATGCGTAACTTCATGGCGCAGCGAAACTTGTGTATGTTTCAATACGTTTTCCACTTGTGTATCAATATCTTGATATAATGTCCCACCAAATGCCACGTTCATCACTTGCTCACCACGACAAATGCCTAAAATCGGTATTTCCCGTTCAAATGCGCGTTTCATAATAAGCATGTCACTTTTATCCCGTTCATCAATGACGACACCGAGCTTAAAATGGGGTTCTTGCCCAAATATTAAAGGATTCACATCATAACCACCAATTGATACAACACCGTCCACGATATCAAGTACTTGCTCGATATTTTCTTCGTTAATAACCGGCAAACAAATGGGCGTGCCACCTGCTTTTTTAATTGCATTAATGTATGTATTATTAATCTCTTTTTTACCTTCAACAGGATGCATCGTTAAGCCAATAACAGGTTTCATAATTGTCCTCCCAAAAATGTGATAATCGTAGCATACCACTAATTATCAGATTTGTGTGAACATTTAAATATTACCCCATCAAAATAATGATCCATACCACTGTAAAATCGGTTCGCCGTAAAAATAGACAATGATTGCAGCGAGTGCGATGGAAGGTCCAAATGGGACAGGTGTCTTTCTGCCCTTTTTACGGATTTTTAAGATGATGATACCCACCACCATGCCGATCATCGCCGCTAAAAAGAGCGTCAATAGCGTCTGTACCGTACCAAGGACAAGGCCGATGACGAAAAACAATTTAATGTCTCCCCCGCCCATGCCTCCTTTTGACACGACTGCAATTAATAATAAAATACCAAACCCAATTATTGCCCCTATTAAACTATCCCACCATGGTTCGAGTGGTGAAAATACGCGCGCAGTGATTAATAATGGAAGGAAAAATAATAATACTTTATCCGGAATGATCATATACGCAATATCAGAAACAGTAATAATCATAAGTAACGAAATAAATAATAGTGCCACGGCTAACTCTGACTGCCAACCAATTATCCAATACGAAAAGGCAAATAAACTAGCTGTTAAAAGCTCTGTTATCATATAAATTGGCGAATAACGCACACCACAGCCCCGACATTTCCCGCGCAATAATACAAACGAAAAAACAGGAATGAGGTCGATTATTGTTAGTTGACGTTGGCAGTTTGTGCAATGGGACCCTGGAGAAATAATGGACTCTTTTTTAGGTACCCGCAAACCGACCACGTTGAAAAAAGAGCCGAAGACAGCACCAAAAATGAAGGCAAAAATCGTATATGTAATCTCCATATGCAACGCTCCTATCTAAGTTCCGCTCGTACTTTTATTAGCTTCATAATAAAAAGGTGTCACTTATATGTCTACCGTTACAGTATTTGAATGCACCACTGTAAATGCATTTACTTCATCTCGTATTAAATAATAATTCGAATTACTATTGATTCACTTGCCCCATAAAATATGCTCGAACTTCCTGCCAGTTATTCACCCGCTCAAAACCTTCTACTGTTGCATTATAAGGCATGGCATACATAATACCTGTACCTTTGAACGCGGCTAACTGGTCTGGGCTATCATCAATTAAATAATCAGTATGTATGACTGCCTTGTTTCCACAAAAGACGATATTTTGTGTTTTCAAAAAAGGTAAATATTGCATTAACCAATCGTATTTTGCATTAAACGAACCTGGGACATCCATTGCTGCGGTTGCGATGAAAATTTCATAATGCTCTTGAAGCTCTTGAATAACCTCAATCGCATCCGGATCTAGCAACTCTAAATCACGGAAATAATCTGGTTCATTTATGAGCTCAAACAATTTTTTAGCGTCCTCTTTTGGTAAGTCACGCTGTGTTGTAAGTAAAAATTCTTCATCAGTAAAACTTGTGCCAAAGTTTTCATTGTATGTAGCACGTAGCTTTTTATAAAAATCGGCTAACACTTGGTCCATATCAATCGCAATACTTTTCTTCAACAAAACACCCTCCTCTTTCTACCTAGTTAAAGTGTAATCAACAAGCAGACAGGAAACAAGTAATTCCCTTACCTTTTTACAATTTATAAAACAACAGATACATTTCAAGAAATTTTTTACAAAAGAAACGAACTTGTGGGTAATGAAGAATAGTCATGTGGGCATTAATTAATAAAAAGCGTTGAGGCCAAGTAGCCCCAACGCTTTCTTCTTAATACATTTTTAAATATTGGTCGCGTTCCCATTGGTGAACAGTTGAACGGTACATGTCGAACTCAATTTCTTTTGCTTCCTTGAAGTTCGCATAAATGTGACTACCTAATGCTTTTTGAATCACTTTATCTTTTGCAAGTAATGCTAATGCATCATCTAATGCTGACGGTAAGTTATCAATACCATTTGCTTGACGCTCTTCTTCAGTCATCACGTAGATATTACGGTTGATTGCTGGTGGTGGTGTTAATTGTTGACGAATTCCTTCAAGACCTGCTTCTAAAATAACAGCCATCGCTAAATATGGATTTGCTGCTGGGTCAACTGAACGTACTTCAACACGAGTTGATATACCACGAGAAGATGGAATACGAATAAGTGGTGAACGATTTTGTGCTGACCATGCTACGTAACATGGTGCTTCATAGCCTGGTACTAAACGTTTATACGAGTTGACTGTTGGATTCGTAATCGCTGTAAAACCTTGTACGTGCTTTAAAATACCTGCCATGAATTGCATTGCACTTTCAGATAAGCCTAGTTCAGTTGTTTCATCATAAAACGCATTTACTTTACCTTTAAATAATGAAACGTTAAAGTGCATACCTGAACCTGCTTCACCGAATAATGGTTTTGGCATAAATGTTGCATGTAAACCGTGCTTACGAGCAATTGTTTTAACAACTAGCTTGAATGTTTGAATATTATCACATGCTGTAATCGCATCTGCATATTTGAAGTCAATTTCGTGTTGACCAGGTGCTACTTCATGGTGAGATGCTTCAATTTCAAAGCCCATTTCCTCAAGCTCTAAAACGATGTCACGACGGCAGTTTTCACCTAAGTCAGTTGGCGCTAAGTCGAAATAGCCACCGTTATCATTTACTTCTAAAGTTGGCTCACCTTTAGCATCTAACTTGAATAAGAAGAATTCTGGCTCAGGTCCTAAGTTGAAATCTGTGAAACCTAGCTCTTTCATTTCCTCTAATACGCGCTTTAAGTTGTTACGTGGGTCACCCGCAAATGGTGTACCATTTGGATTATAAATATCACAAATGAAACGTGCTACTTTGCCTTTTTCAGCTGTCCAAGGGAATATCATAAATGAATCATAATCAGGGTATAAATACATATCAGACTCTTCGATACGAACGAAACCTTCAATTGAAGAACCATCAAACATCATTTTATTATCTAATGCTTTATCTAATTGACTAACTGGAATTTCAACATTTTTGATTGTTCCTAAAATATCCGTAAATTGTAAACGAATAAATTTCACTTCTTCTTCTTGTACGAGACGTTTAATATCGTCTTTTGTATATTTTCCCACTGTGTTCCACACTCCTAAAATGGTTTCTTTACCGAAAATTCGGTGGCTCTATAATTTACACATTTCTGTTAAAACGTGATAAATCCCCTTGACGAATGGACGTTTTTTGCATGCGATTAGCTTGACGCCTCTCTTCACGCATTATTTCACGAAGCTCTGAATCCGATATTTCTTTATTGGCAGCTTTTGTTGCGGATTCATTTTTCTTTGCGAACACCCTTTTGACTTCTGCCATGTTCACGCCTTGCTCTAGAATGTCTTTTACTTCCAATAAAATATCTACGTCGTTTAATGAAAACATGCGTCGATTTCCTGCTGTTCTGTGAGGCTGAATTAAATTATGTTCTTCATAGTAGCGAATTTGCCTTGCTGTTAAATCAGTTAATTGCATAACAATACTCATCGACAATAACGGCATCGTGCGCCGGATTTCACTACTCACATGAATTCATCCTCCTTACTTACGATTTATAATAAAACATGTAAATTCCATTGTCAATTTTGTGTAAGGAAAGCTAACATGAGTTTTTTCTAAGTAGAAAATCCATGTAAATAGTAGCAAAAGTTGGTCTTTTTTTCATGAGATTATTTCAACGTTTGAACAGCTAAACAAATCGCATATTTTACATGCTCATACGTTAAGCCGCCTTGAATAAACGCTGTGTACGGTGGGCGGATTGGGCCATCTGCTGTTAACTCAATACTCGACCCTTGGACAAACGTTCCGGCTGCCATAATGACATCATCCTCATAACCTGGCATATACGCTGGTTCCGGTGCGAAATGGGCATTAATTGGCGAAGCAGCTTGAATTTCTCGACAAAACGCCACCATTTGCTCCGCTGTTTGGAATGACACGGACTGAATCAAATCGGTACGCTGTTCACTAAAATGAGGCGCAGTTGTCATTCCTAACTCTTCAAGCATTGCCGCTGTAAAGATCGCCCCTTTTAAACTTTGCGCAACAATATGAGGCGCCATGAAGAAACCTTGATAAAAATCAGCTAACGTATTTAATGTTGCGCCTGCCTCTGCCCCAATGCCTGGAGACGTCATGCGATACGCACATTTTTCTACTAAATCCGCGCGTCCGGCAATATAGCCACCAATTTTAGCTAAACCACCACCCGGATTTTTAATTAAAGAACCCGCCATTAAATCGGCACCTATTTCTGTTGGTTCCAATGTTTCAACAAATTCCCCATAACAGTTGTCCACAAAAATAATTGCTTGCGGTGTGATTTCGCGAATTTTTTTAACCATTTCGCGAATGTCTTCTATTGTAAATGAAGGGCGGCTTGCATATCCTTTTGAACGTTGAATGGCGACCATTTTTGTGTTGTCGTTGATCGCTTGACGAACACCATGCCAATCAATTTCTTTATTATCAATTAAATCCACATGTGAATAGCCGATTTTATAGTCTTTTAGTGAGCCTGTATCCTTCTCGCCACCATCAACAATAGATTGCAACGTATCATAAGGCTTTCCAGTAATGTAAACGAGCTCATCTCCAGGACGTAATACACCGAATAAACTTAATGTAATCGCATGTGTTCCTGAAATAATTTGCGGGCGGACAATTGCGGCTTCTGCTCCGAATACTTCGGCATACACACGCTCTAAATTATCGCGTCCTTCGTCATCATAGCCATAGCCAGTTGAAGGATGCAGGTGAAAATCACTTACTTGATTATTGCGAAATGCAGCCAATACCTTTTGCTGATTGAAAAATGCCCGTTCATCCACTTTTTTATGATAACCAAACACTTTTTCCTCCATGCGTGTAGCAAGAGCAAGTGTTTCATCTGTTAATTTTGTTTGAAATGCCATTGTAACTATCTCCATTCTTAACTTTTTATATCCTTCCCATTATACATGAATGCGTATGTATTTTGACGGAATGTTGAAAAACTGCTATTCTCATGATTATTAGATGATAGGGGGATCACAATGGCTTGGGAGGTTTTTAGTGTCATTGGTACCGTTGCATTCGCTATTTCGGGGGCAATCGTCGCAATGGAGGAAGAATATGACCTTTTTGGTGTTTATATTTTAGGAATTGTTACGGCATTTGGTGGAGGCGCGATTCGAAATATATTAATTGGGCTACCCGTTTCTACGTTATGGAGTCAGGAAATGATGTTCCAAATTGCGCTAGCTGCCATTACGATTTTCTTCATTATTCCCAATCGTTTAATTAAACATTGGAACCGTTGGGGGAATTTTACCGATGCCATTGGATTATCGGCTTTTGCCATTCAAGGGGCTATGCATGCCGTTTCACTCGATTTGCCTATAGGTGCGGTCATTGTTGCAGCTGTCTTAACCGGTGCTGGCGGAGGGATTGTTCGAGATTTACTCGCTGGAAGAAAACCAATTGTTCTTCATCATGAAATATACGGCGTTTGGGCGGCGAGTGCGGGACTGATTATTGGGCTTGAATTATTGACCGGGGACCTCTTTTTATTCGCACTTTTTATCATCATTACAATATTGCGCATTTTATCCTATACATATGGTTGGCATTTACCGCGCCGAAAAATTCAATCCATACGGAATCCTTGAATTTATTTGTACGCAAAAAAGCACAATAGCGATTCATTTCACACTCGCCATTGTGCTTTTTTCTTGAAAGATTATTTAAATTCTAGCTCGCCATCATATGCAAGCATTCCGCCTTCCAAATTCGTTACATCGAATCCTTGAGCCGCTAAATATTCACATGCATTGGCACTACGCACGCCACCTTTGCATACGACAATATATGGTTTTGACGCATCTAATTGTGCTGTACTTTCCGGAATCGAGCCTAATGGAATATGTACTGCCCCTGGAATCATGCCTTCTTCCACTTCAAAATCTTCGCGTACATCAATGACATGTAAATCTTCATTGGCATCTAGTAAGTTTAATAACTCATCTGTTGTTAATGTTTTCATTTTATAAAATACCCCCATACTTCAGTTTCAATTGTCATTATAAGTGATACAACGACAAACTGCGAACTTTTATTCTTCGTCAGCTCCGAGCGTTACTGGTTTTGCAGGGATAAATGTTGAGATAGCATGCTTATAAATCAATTGTTGCTTTCCTTCTGAATCTAATAAAACGGTAAAATTATCGTAAGACTTTATGATGCCTTTTAATTGGAAACCATTCAATAAAAAGACGGTTACAAAAATATTATTTTTTCGTAAACTATTTAAAAATGTATCTTGTAAATTAATCGTTTTCATGAAAGTACTCCCCTCTTCTATATTTATTCATTACATAATAAACATTCGGCAAGCGTAGTGTACTTTCCTTCATGAATTAGAAAAAACTTTGCACCTTATCCCAATCATTGCCAATCCATTGAACATCCATTTTATTTCTAAAATACGTCAATTGTCTTTTTGCATAGCGTCGTGAGTTTTGCTTAATTTGTTCGGTCGCTTCTTCTAACGTCAGTAAACCATCAAAATAAGCATACATTTCCTTATAACCTATCGCCTTAATCGATTGGACATCGCGAATTTCATCGTCGTAAAGCGCGCGTACTTCATCCACTAAGCCCGCTTCGAGCATGAGACCCACTCGTAAATTAATGCGTTCATACAGCTTTTCACGGTCCATGTCCATCCCGATAATTAAATGATTGTATAAGGCCACATCCCCACGATTAAACTGGTCTTCCGCTCGAGAAACACCTGCTAATTCCGCCATTTCAAGGGCGCGAATGACTCTTCTTGTATTATTCGGGTGAATTTGCGCTGCCGCAGCTGCATCGATTTGTACTAATTTTTGATGCATTACTTCCGGGCCAAGCTGTTCTAATTCTTCGTAATATTTACTGCGCGCTTCCTCATTCACCTCTTGCTTCGTAAACTGAAAATCATAGATCACAGACTGGACATATAATCCCGTTCCCCCAACTATGATTGGCAGTTTCCCACGTGCTTGAATTTCTGCCATTTTTTCTCGAACAAGTTGCTGATAATCCGCCACCGAAAAGCTATCAGTTGGATCTTTAAAACTTAATAAATGGTGCGGTATTCCGTCCATTTCCTGCTCCGTAATTTTAGCTGTTCCAATGTCCATTCGTTTATAAATTTGCATTGAATCGCCGTTAATTACTTCACCATTCATTTCCTTAGCTAAACGGATGCTTAGTGCTGTCTTTCCTGATGCGGTAGGGCCAATAATTGCCACTACGTCTAACTTATTTTCCATCTTTTAACCACCGTACGATCATTTCATAAGAATATTTTTTGTTGCGCTCATTTAAAATTTCATGGCGCTTCCCTTCAAAGAGATACACCTTAACTTTTTCTAATCCTGCCTCTTGAAGCTGTTGCCCCACTTGAACGACACCTTTTCCTGCATCCCCTACTGGATCCTCACTTCCGCTCACTAAAAGAATCGGTAAGGATGGGCGGATTCTTGAATTTTCACTGACTTTATTGAGCATTAATAAGCCATCTGTTAAATCTGCGAAAAATTGTGTCGTTGCAATAAATCCACATTTTTCATCTTGAATATATTTTTGTACTTGTTCCTCATCAGTTGAAAGCCAATCAAATGACGTTTTTGCGTTTTCAATTTTGTTATTGAAATTGCCAAAACTTAATTTATCTAATAAGGGACTTTCCACAGTCGCGCCTTTTACTTTTACAAGCTGCTTTGCTAAAACATTCCCTGCTAAATGAAGCGGTTTGACTGCACCTGTCCCACTTAAAATGACGTTGTCGAGCAAATAACTATATTGTTGGATAAAGCGGCGTGCAATAAACGAGCCCATGCTATGTCCAAATAACGTGAGCGATTTTATGTCCAGCTGTTGTCGTAGCGATTCAATCACTTCAAAAACATCCCTTACAACACGCTCAAATCCATCCTCCTCGGCGAAAAAACCAAATTGACCATTTTGTTCCGCTGTTGCACCATGTCCGCGATGATCGTGCATCGACACGGAATAGCCTTCGTCACATAAAAATTCAGCAAAATGTTCATAACGTGCTGAATGCTCTGCCATCCCGTGCAAAATATGCATATGTCCGATCGCTTTCTCAGAAGGTATATACGTTGTGACAAATACTTCGTGCCCATCACTCATTTGTAAATAACATGTTTTTTTATCCAACATTTTTCACCCTTTCCTTTTTGCTTACATCACACGTTTAAACATTTTTTCCACTTCATATGTTGTGAAATGAACTAATACCGGTCGCCCATGTGGACAAGTAAATGGGTTTTCCGCTGCTCGTAAATCCGTTAGTAAGCGCTCCATTTGTTCTTTATCAAGAAAATGATTGGCTTTAATTGATTTTTTACAGCTCATCATAATGGCCGCGGCCTCTCGTAATTTCTTAATATCCGTTTTCCTCGTTTTTAACACTTGTTCAATGAGTTCTTCAATGACT